>JAADGQ010000090.1 GCA_013152295.1 Gammaproteobacteria bacterium
TAACGCAATGCTGCGCATCGGGCTCTCCTCCTGTTTTTTTCACCCAGACCCGCAGCGCAATATTTTTAAAGGCAAGACCCTTCTGTACATGGAGCAATCGATGGCCAACTGGGTGCTGCGCCATAATGCGCTGCCTGTACTATTGCCGCCACCAACGTCGAACGTCCCTATTGAAAAAATCATCGATCAGATCGATGGACTGTTACTGCAAGGCGGCGATGATGTTGCACCGCAGAGCTATGACGCAACAGCGCTACGACCCGAATGGCAAGGTGATGCCATTCGTGACCGCTATGAGATTGAATTAATCAAGCGGTGCGCCCGAAAAAACAGACCCGTACTGGGCATCTGCCGTGGCATACAGATCATCAACGTTGCCTTCGGTGGGTCGCTCTATCAGGATTTAAACACCGAATTACCAAAGACAAAAGTGCATCGAAACCCTGGCCTGTATGACAAACTGTCGCACCAAATTTCGATCAACGAGAACTCTCGCCTACAGACCTTATACGATGGCGTCACCCACGCAATGGTCAACAGCATCCACCACCAAGGCATAAAACAGCTTGCTGATGACTTTGTGGTCGAAGCACGCTCTGCAGAGGATGGGGTCATCGAAGCTATTCGTTATCAGCCAAAGAACAATGATGCTAACAATAGAGTTCAGCGACGACACCAAAAAGCAGCACCTTACCTGTTTGGCGTGCAGTGGCACCCCGAGTTTATTTGTGATGACAATAACGGCGACAACCGCTCACTGCTCGCTGCGGCACCTATTATGAATGACTTTATTGCGGCAATGACGAGTACAACAGCATGCTAAAAATTATTAATCCGGCAAACGATCAGCTCGTCAGCGAAGTTAGCGAAGACAGCCCTGACACCATTGCAGAAAAATATCGTCTCACTCGTCAAAATCAGCCTGCATGGGCTGCTCTGCCACTGCGTTCACGCATCAAAATCATCGAAAATTTTGGCGCTCTTCTTAACGAACAACGCGATCGGCTGGCAAAAATTCTAACCGCAGAGATGGGTAAACCCATCACTCAATCACTCGCTGAGATATCCGGCGTACAAAAGAGAATCGAATTTTTCACCGCGCAGGTTAAAAATATCACCAATCCAGAAACCGTTCACACAGCGCCAGGAGTTGAAGAGATCGTCAGCCGTCCCCCGCTAGGAGTGATCGCCAATATATCCGCGTGGAACTACCCCTACTTTGTCGGTAGCAACGTATTTATACCTGCGTTACTGACCGGCAACGGTGTGCTTTACAAGCCGTCTGAATACGCCACGTTGTCTGGCATTGAGATCGAACACCTGTTTATTGAAGCCGGGCTGCCTGCTGGCGTATTGAGCAGCATCATTGGCGGCCGCGATAGCGGCGTACAACTGTTAAAGCAAGATATTGACGGTCTGTTTTTTACCGGTTCCTATGCAACCGGACTCTCCATCGCCAGGGCGGTTGCAGATAAGTTAATTCCGCTGCAACTGGAACTCGGCGGTAAAGACCCGACGTATGTGTGCGACGATGCCAACATCGAAAACGCTGCACGCTCGACAGCCGACGGGGCATTTTATAACTGTGGACAAAGCTGTTGCTCCGTAGAGCGTATTTATGTACATGAAGCTATTTATGAGCAGTTTATCGAGGTTTTTGTCGACAACGTTAGCGGCTTTATCAGTGGCGATCCGATGGATGAGCGGACCTATATCGGCCCATTGGCACAACGCTCACAACTCAATAAATTGAAAACACAGATCGACGATGCGACAAAAAAAGGGGCTCAGATTGTGTGCGGAGGGCGACACCGAAAGGGATTGGGGAACTACTTTATGCCGACAGTGTTAACTCATGTCGACTCTTCCATGGATGTGATGCGTGAAGAGAGTTTCGGCCCCGTTATTGGTATACAAAAAGTGAGCCATGACAACGAGGCGATCCAACAGATGAATGATTCACCGTATGGCCTGACAGCAGGTGTTTATAGCGAAGACAGAGCGCGCGCTGAAAACATCCTGTTGCAACTAGAGAGCGGCTCTGTTTACTGGAACTGTTGTGACCGGATCAGCCCACACCTACCCTGGAGCGGTCAGAAAAACTCCGGGCTCGGCGCTACACTGGGCAGCGACGGCATTCGGGCATTCACTCGCCTCAAGGCATGGCACTTTATCGCCCCCTAACGGCGGCGCCCCCCTCGACCTTTCGCTTTGGCCTCTTCGTAGCGAACCTTCAAGTTCTTTTCGCCATACATCTTCCCATCAAGCGCAGCGATAGCCGCTCTGGCTTCATGCCCTTCCATCTCGACAAATCCGAAGCCCTTGCATTTTCCGGAAAAAACATCCGAGACAAGACGGATGGAGCGTATCGTACCGAACTCCGAAAACAGTGTTGTTACGCTCTCTTCAGTTGCGTCGGCGGGTAAACTTCCTACAAATATTTTTTTCAATGCTCTTCTCCCTGTTTCAATGTTTGAAAATTCGCGCCGCACAGGCGGCTTGAATAAGTTTATTAAAACAAGCGTCAAACAGTGACTTGAGCGGCTTGCAGCCCTTTGGGACCCGACTCAACCTGAAAAGTCACTGATTGACCTTCAGTCAACGAGCGAAAACCGTCGCTGGCAATTGCAGAAAAGTGCACGAACAGATCTTCACCTCCCTCATCAGGAGAGATAAAACCGAACCCTTTAGATTCGTTAAACCACTTAACTGTTCCTGTCGCCATGCAAACCACCTCTTCTACTTAAAGCCAATAAAAACCAACAAATTTTCAACCACACACCGTTGCGAGGAAACTTACATGAAAAAATCGAAAGCGTATTTTCAAAGAAGACCCAAGGGAGAACGCCGATACCACCTATATGCCAAACCGCTTACATAACACAACCAACAAGGAAGGTAAGATGCACGAACGCCACCGTGTACGCAAGCCGGACATACTAACACACTGACCCATAGAAGCGTTACCCATGCCCATCCAATGGATCGCACGCGCAGCACGCTGCCAAGAAAGCCTGAATCAGGCCCCACAGATTGGGAGTGCTAATCTCCCGAAGAGATACGGTACTCTGCCGAGCGGGCATGAGCGGTCAAACCCTCACCACGAGCGAGAATCGAGGCGCTGGCGCCCAACGCCGCCGCCCCTTGCTGTGAACACATAATGAGGCTGGAGCGTTTTTGAAAATCGTAGACGCCCAACGGGGAGGAGAAACGCGCAGTGCGTGACGTAGGCAGCACATGGTTGGGACCCGCGCAGTAGTCGCCAACAGCTTCCGCCGTGTAACGGCCCATAAAAACAGCACCGGCATGGCGAACCTGTTTCAGCAGCGCCTCGGGATCAGCGACCGACAACTCAAGATGCTCCGGCGCAACCAGATTGATCACGCGGGCAGCGTCATCCAGATCGCTCACGGTGATCAGCGCCGCTCGTGACTCTAATGACTTGCGGATAATATTGGCGCGCTCCATCTGCGGCAGCAGACGTTCAATTGCAGCCTCTACCCGATCAATAAACGCCGCATCAGGGCAGACCAGGATTGATTGCGCATCTTCATCGTGTTCTGCCTGAGAGAACAGATCCATGGCAATCCAGTCAGGGTCGGTGTCACCATCACAGACAACGAGAATCTCTGACGGCCCGGCAATCATATCGATACCGACAGCGCCATAAACCATGCGTTTCGCCGTTGCCACATAGATGTTTCCGGGACCGACGATTTTATCAACCTGTGGCACGCTCTGCGTTCCGTAAGCCAGTGCTGCGACTGCTTGAGCACCGCCAATCGCAAAAACTCTGTCGACACCCACGATGGCTGCCGCCGCCAACACCAGATCATTAATCACACCATCAGGCGTCGGCACCACCATAATCAGCTCTGCGACACCCGCGACCTTGGCCGGAATGCCATTCATCAACACCGATGAGGGGTAGGCCGCCTTGCCTCCAGGCACATAGAGCCCGACTCGATCCATCGCCGTCACCTGCTGACCCAGCAATGTGCCATCGGCCTCAGTGTAAGACCAGGAATCCGCCTTTTGATGCTGGTGGTAACTGCGCACACGCTCGGCTGAAAACTCCAAAGCCTCGCGCTGTTCAGCAGGAATCTTACCCAGTGCAGACTGTTGCTGATCGACGCTGATTTCAAGCTCAGAAAATGCGCTGACTGCGGTGCGATCAAAACGGTTGGTATATTCAATCAGCGCGTCGTCACCCCGTTCGCGAACGGCAGCAAGGATCGCGCAAACCGCACTGTTAACACTATCGTTGCTCACATCTTCCCATGCCAGCAGCGCTTTTAGTGATTGTTGAAAATCATCCGCCGAACTATTCAGGCGTCGTATTTTCATGATGCGTGCCCTCGCTGCTTAACAGCTTCGCTGACCAGCTCGATAAACGGCTTAACCACATCGTGCTTCATTTTCATCGACGCTTTGTTGACCACGAGCCGCGAACTAATATCGGCCATGTGCTCATATGCCATCAAACCATTCGCTTTCAGCGTATTGCCGGTATCCACAAGATCAACAATGCAGTCTGCCAAATTGACCAGTGGTGCCAACTCCATAGAGCCGTACAGTTTAATAATATCAACCTGCTCACCCTTCGCCGCAAAATAACGGCGCGCCGAAGTGATATACTTAGTAGCAATACGCAGTCGACCATTGGCGCGAATACCATCTACCGGCCCCGCGACCATTAGTTTGCAGCATGCAATGCGCAGATCCAGCGGCTCATAAAGCCCCGAAACGTCAGACTCCATCAACACATCTTTGCCTGCAACACCAATATCTGCCGCGCCATGATTAACATAAGCGGGCACATCTGCGGCGCGGATAATCACCACCTTCACATCATCGCGAGTGGTATCAAAGATCAGTTTACGGCTGCTTTCCGGATCGTCTTTCAACGAGATGCCAGCGTGGGCCAACAACGGCAGCGTCTCCTTAAGAATGCGACCCTTGGAAAGCGCGATGGTGAGCATGTTCTCTGTTCTCATTTAAAACACTTGCAACTCTTATTTTTGCGGTTATTTTTCTGATGCTGAGTGTGTTGTTAGCTACTCTGCAACACGACGAATCTTGGCACCGAGCAGCGCCATTTTCTCCTCGATGCGGTCATAACCGCGATCGATGTGGTAGATGCGCGAGATGGTAGTGGTGCCATCTGCCACTAAACCGGCCAAAACCAGACTGGCAGATGCACGCAGATCGGTAGCCATCACTTCGGCACCCGTTAGTTTATCGACACCGCTGCAGACCGCCGTGTTGCCGTGCAGTTGAATTTGGGCACCCATGCGTTGCAGCTCTTGCACATGCATAAAGCGATTTTCGAAAACTGCCTCGGTAATGGTGCCGGAGCCACTGGCAATGATATTCAATGATGTGAACTGTGCTTGCATATCGGTGGGAAACGCCGGATAGGGCGCCGTCAGAATATCCACGGCTTTGGGGCGCCTGCCACCCATATCGAGCTCAATCCAGTCCTCGCCGGTTTCAATATTCGCCCCCGCCTCACGCAACTTGACCAACACCGACTCCAGCAGATGCGGCTGGGTGTCCTTGACTTTGATTCGACCACCGGTCATCGCTGCGCCGACCAAATAAGTGCCGGTCTCAATGCGGTCAGGCAATACGCTGTAACGACAGCCACCGAGACGGTCAACACCTTCGATAGTGATGGTGTCGGTGCCCGCACCACTGACGCGCGCACCCATGGCGTTCAGACAGTTAGCGAGATCTGTTACCTCGGGCTCACGAGCGGCATTTTCGATAATCGTTGTACCGTCCGCCAGCGTCGCGGCCATCATCAGGTTCTCAGTGCCGGTCACTGTCACCACATCCATCACCAAATGAGCACCCTTCAAGCGCTTTGCTGTCGCGTTAATATAGCCACTCTCGATGCTGATATCAGCGCCCATCGCTGCCAGACCTGAAATATGCAGGTTGACCGGCCGCGAGCCGATGGTGCAACCACCTGGCAGCGATACCTTTGCTCGTCCATGACGAGCCAGCAATGGCCCCAGCACCAAAATCGATGCGCGCATGGTTTTAACTAAATCGTAGGGGGCATCCAGCGTCGTGATGGTGCTGGAGTCAACTTCGATATTCATGCGCTCATCAACCATCAGGTGCACACCCATCTGCCCGAGCAAACGCATGGTGGTGGTGATATCACGAAGGTGGGGCACGTTACACACCGTCACCGGCTCATCGGCAAGCAGTGTGGCAGCAAGAATAGGCAATGCCGCGTTTTTAGCACCAGACATGCGGATCTCCCCGTTGAGGGGTACTCCACCACTTATAATTAATTTATCCATGATAAAAACTTCAACACGCAAAAAAACTACCGCACAGTAAACTGCGCGGGACGCTGAATGATCCGATCACTAACACGACTCATCGACACCATCTTGCAAGAAGAGGAGCTCAGAAGAGAGATCGATCGTTGTTAATCTTTTCCAATACTGCACGGCAAGCGGCGGTGGTCAATCACCGGGAAATTGCGCCGCGTACTCTCCAGCAAACCATGGTCAATATCAGTCACGACAACACCTGACCCCCGTGACAGACGATCGAGCACGACGCCCCATGGATCAACAACCATACTGTCACCATAAGTCTCGCGGCCGCTGACATGAAAACCACCTTGTGCCGCAGCAACCACGTAACAAAGATTTTCTACCGCTCGGGCACGTATCAATGTCTCCCAATGCGCTTTACCGGTAATCGCGGTAAAAGCGGAAGGAATCGCAAACAGTTCAACGCCCTGATCAAGCATCAAACGAAACAGTTCGGGAAAACGCAAGTCGTAACAGATTGCCACACCCATGCGTCCCAACGGCGTATCGATGACCACCACTTCGCGCGCCGCTTCAATAGTCGTCGACTCAGAATAGTTCTCTTCGCTCTCTGGAAGATGGACATCAAACAGGTGGATCTTGTCATAGCGCGCTTTGCAATCACCCTTGTCATCAAACACAACACAAGCGGCGCGCACTTTATCAGGATCATCTGCGACCAAAGGTATGGTGCCACCCACCAGCCAGATTTTATGCTGGGCAGCTTGCTGGGAGAGAAACTCCTGCACCGGACCACTACCGTAGTGTTCGCGAATTGCCAACATATCTGAGTCGGCCTGCCCCATCAGCGCAAAGTTCTCCGGCAATACAACCAGATTGGCGCCACTCTCTACGGCAGAATCGATCAACTTTTTCGCTTCGATTAAATTGGCATGGACATTCGGACCCGAGGCCATCTGAATGGCTGCAACGCGGTTCATGGTAGCCCCCTTTCGGCGTTCATCTCTTTCATATCTTCTTCTTGTTGTGGCGCACTTGCTTTCTGAGTGCTCTGAATACGAGGTACTGCATCGACAGTTGGCTCATCGACCGATAGCTGTTGCACGGTGAGCATAATAATGTCATCACGCAGCAAATTCGCCTGCATCTCAATCCGCTCTGAAGTAAGACCCAGTGCGACCAACCATGCACGAAGCTCCTGCGACCACAACAGACCCTCTTCACTGTCCGCATAGGAAAGTGCGATGGGACTATCAGGGTTACGCTGCGCCGCAGCTACCGCATTGGCAACGGCAGCCATTTCAACAATCGTTACGCCATCACGTGGTTTGGCCCACCACTGCTCAATAGTCAGTTCAAACTGAGATTGCGTAGCATGGGCAGCAGGGAAGACAGAACAAAAACTGAAAATAATCAGCAGCGCTATCCACTGTTTTGTTCTGTTTTTTTTATCCGCTTTATTACGAGACTGCATATAATTTTATGTCACAACAACCCATACCACGTTCAGCATCTCCATTCAGCTCAGCAGCGGGACAATAAACGACGAGCAAGGAATCAGCGCAGCGGCTCCACCTGTGGGTCATTCCATGAACCCGACACTCGATATTTAACCTGACTGTCTTCGTCAAGATCCGGAGCAAATACACGCTGCAATGCCCAGACGGCCGCACCCACATTGACACTGCTGAGCAACGCACCGATCACAGGCAGCGTGGAACTGATCTCTGGCGTAACAGTAACTATTTGATCGTAATCTTTTTTTCCCAAACCAACGCGACCTTCTATGGTGATCTCCGCAGCAGTGCCCTGCATAAAGAGGTCGCTAGTATAGGCGTTACCGTCCTCGATGGAAAAGCTTCCTTTTATTTTATCGAATTCGAAGCCGCTACTAAACAGATCACTGAAGTCCAAAATAAGCCGCCGCGGCAGCGCCTGAAAGCTGAACAGACCAAATAGGCGACCCGCCCCAGGCTCAACATCAACCACCACACCATCTTCGAGTTTGATGTTGAGCGTGCCGTCCAACCCCTTGGCGCTGAACTGCGCAGGGCTGCCAGGCCAACTCAGCAGCGCACTGCCCTTACCCTCCCCACCGCGAATGCTCTTTTTGAAACCAAGCAGCTCCAGCGTGTCACCCAGATCATCCGTCTGCGCTAACACATTGAATGAAGAGGACTGTTTGCCATTAACGACAATCCATGTACCGTGAGCAGTCACCACCATGTGACGCGATATCAGCCCCACTTTTTCAACACGAAGCCCAACCGGGTGACGGGAAGTCCGCAGCGCCAGCTGACCAAAATCATGCCCGTCGTAGATAAAACGTTTACTGTCAATCTGCAGCGGCGGCAGTTGGCGCGGGTCCGCTGATTCACCCTCCTCCGATACATTTTCCTCGCGCGCTGTATCACCCACCGTGTCATCTGCTACCCGTGCCAATTTGATGTAATCCAGATCCATCACCAGCGGCTGCGTAGGACTATCAGACAGTTGAATTACGCCTGCAACCTCGTCGCTAGCTAGCTGCAACTGCCAGTGATCCACCTCTTTTTCAGCATTGAGAACAACGTTACTCAACTGGCGTCCCACCACATCCAGCTTGTCGAGACGTAAATTGATCCGTTTCAAGTCGCCCCCATGAGCCATGCCTCCTTCTTTCCCCGCAGAGTCTCTGGCGGAACGTGTTGCCCCATCAGACAGCGACACCATCCATTTGCGGTACTCATCGGCAGAGAGGTAGGGCAGTGTGCCACTCAAAGAGATGCCATCATCCTCTGGCAATCGGGCAACACCACCACCCATTTTCACTTCACCACGACGCACACCGAGCTGGCCGTCGTGAACAGAGAACTGCACCACACTGCTGACATCATCGCCATAACTCAGGCGCCCCAAACCATCTTCAAATGGCAACTCCATAGACAGACGCAGCATACGCGATGAGCTGGCAGGCTTTGTTAGCGGATAGGGCAGATCAACCGCCATGCCAGTCAACCTTGATTCGATAGAGAGATGAGAGCGGTGGCTCGAATCACCGATATCGAG
>JAADGQ010000117.1 GCA_013152295.1 Gammaproteobacteria bacterium
GGATAAAGTAGTAGAACTCACACTTGATTAATTTTACTTTGCCACCTTCCTCGTAGGAGCGGCGCCTCGCCGCGATTAGGCTTGGCAGAAAGATTCATCGCGGCGAGGCGCCGCTCCTACGAGGAAGGTGGCAAAGTAAAATTAATCAAGTGTGAGTTCTACTACTTTATCCATGCGCGTTATTTCAAATAACGCCTTTTCAAAAGTTGGTGGGCCGAAGCGTGCGCGAATGTTGTTACTTATTCCATAGGGCTCTTTTGGCAATCCGAAAAAATTTTTATCCAGCTGTTGGTTGCCATTTTTATCGTGGTATGCAGCGATCGCATAAATGCCGGGCACCAATGCAGTGAAATGAAAAATAATTTTCCCTGACGCGTCTGCCAACGACGCGAGCGCCGTATCCCCACGAAAAAGTGATGCCTCATCAGGGAAACCATCAGCTTTATCGAACAGCGCAATGCGAATCTCACCCTCTGCGTCGGTGACGCCAGCAACCTCAATGGTCAGTGAATTGGCCAGCAGCGGAGATACTGAAAAGCAAGATGTGATAAATAACCCGTAAATAAGATGTTTCATGTTGGTTGCTCCTGTTAATTATTCCTGTTGATCACTTCTGAAAGGATTGCGAAGGTTGAACGACAAGCGCAGCAGGGTCATTTTCTGTTTCGGCAGGCGTTGCGATTTGCGGCTGAATGAACCTTGGTTTTAGCAATTTAATCAGCGCCGGTAACAGCGTCATACTAGCGATAAAACTGCTGGTGACAGCGACAGCAACCAGCGCACCGAAGCGCGTCAGCGGCACTACTTCGCTGCTAATCAGTACACCGAAGCCCAACGTCAACGCAGCGAAGTTAAACAGCAGTGCACGGCCCGTAGAGGGATACAGCTCGGCAATCGCCTCATCAATAGAGCGCCCCTCTTTGCGGATAAGTACTTGCAGTCGCTCGATGGTGTGCACAGAAAAATCAACACCGAGTCCGATAGCGATGGCGGCGAACATCGAGGTACCAATGGCCAGCCAGATATTGCCAAAGCCCATCACGGCGTAGATCAATAGCACCGAGACAGCGACGGGAATCACCGTGATGATGCCCGCAACAGCCGAACGCAGACTGAGCGCCGCCATCAACATCACCAACAACAGCGAGATCGCCACGCTGCCGAAGTGGCTTTCACCCAGACTTTTAATCCAGTGGTAGTCGATATTGACGCGACCACTGAGGTTGGCCTGAATATCAGCGCCGTTGAACTGCTCGGTTATGTATTGATCAAGTGCTTCGATGACCTGCTTTTCTACGCTATAGAGGCCGGTATCAAGACGCACACGCACATTGGCGAGGCGGTAGTCGTAGTCCACCTCTTTCTCAAAATCACCAGGATCACCGCTGGCCGAGTAGAGCAGAAAATATTGCGCAACCAGTTCAGCGTTACTGGGCAGCTGATAAGCCTCTGCTTGGTCACTGTTCAGCGCACGATTCATCTGTTTTAGATAGTCAACAATCGAGGTCGAACCATTCACATGAGGCAGCGTCGCAACATAACGTTGCAGCGCTTCAATGCGTCGCAGGTGCTCAGGCTTGAATAGATCTTCGATCTGCGGCGTTTCGATCACAACATCCAGATAGTGAGCACCATCAAGATGGCGATTGATAGCGCTATCCGCTTGAACAATCGCTTCATCCTCCTGAAATACAGTGATACGCGCTTCATTGAGTTCAAGCTTTGATGCGCCCACAAGGCCGCCGACGACAACCAAAACAGCGACCGTGAGCACCCAACCTGGGCGCCTGATAACCAGCTGACCGACAGCAGACATCGCACGACCAAAACCATCAACACGGTTATCTACCAAAATTGCTTTGCTGCGTTTGGGTTTTAGCAACGTTAGAAACGCGGGCACCACCGTCATCGAATAGAGCCAGGCAACAGCAACGCCGAGCATGGCAAAAAGACCAAAGTACGCCATCGGCGGCATGATGGATGCAACGCTCAAACCGAGAAAGCCCGCCATGGTGGTTAATGTTGTCAAAGTGATGGGGCGCCACATCTTCACCATCGCGCGAATAGCAAGCTGCCTGCCATTTTCATTCGGGTAGCGAGCAACCTCTTCGTAATATTGACTCATAATATGAATCGAATCCGCCACCGCGATGCCGATCAACACCACTGGCAGCGCATTGGTAATCACAAAAAACGGCACCTCAAATGCCGCCATCACCCCCAAGGCACTGGCCACGGTGCCAAACACAACCAGATTGGGCAGCAACGCGCCACGCAAGGTACGAAAGGCGACAAACAGAACAAGGGTGATAACCAGCCCTGCGATTGGGTTAAGGCGTTGTGCATCGGCATCAATGTAGGCACCCATATAGCCACTCACCGCCCCCTCTCCGGCAACATAGATCGCATCGCCATCACCTTTGGGTGCACGTTGAATCAACTCAAGCAGCGCTTCATAAACACCCTGCGCCTGGGCTTGATCATTCAGCTCGGCAACAATCAGCGTCGCACTACCGTCACGAGCAACCAGGCTGCCCATGTAGAGCGGAAAGTCCATCACTGCAGTACGAATCGCATCCGCATCTGCCTGACGCTCAGGTGGCGACTCGAAAAACGGCTCAACCAACATGCCATCGGCTGTACCGATAATGTCACTCTCGGTCGCCAGGCTGGTGATGCGATCAGCATCAACATGGGCGATCTCTTCAACCTCACGACTTAACCACGCCACCAAAGCCAATGAGTGAGGATTAAAGATGCCGTGTTCACCCTCATTCACTACAGCAATGACCATTGGATCATTCAGGCCAAAGACCTCTTTTACCTTGTCACGATAGAGGAGCGCCGGATGATCGGGTGGCATAAAAGCATCGGATCGGGTGTCTTTCTGCAACGATGGAATAGACCAACCCATCGCAACAATCAGCAGCAGACCAGTCAAAATGGTGATTTTTGGCCATTGCGTCAGACGTTCAAAAAAGCGCTCAGCCCGCGTTGTTACCTTCATAATTCTCTCCCCTCTTTATATTTCGTTACTTGGTTATGCTTCACTATTAAAGTGTATATACACGTATTTGCCGAAAAAAATAGTCAGCTCTTATCCACCATTTTTTCCAACGAACGCAGCTCAGCAATCAAATGTGTCAAACGGGATTTACCCATAAATTGCGTCACTCTCTTTTGCGCCTCTCGCCATAGCGGCAACGCCTCGGCCAATACGGCGTGCCCCTCGGCAGTCAGCTCAATCGCACGCGTACGACGGTCCTCCCCCGGTACGATCTCAATCAACCCCTGTTTATTCAACGGTTTTAAGTTGCGCGTCAAGGTGGTGCGGTCCATCACCAACTTTTCTGCCAACACTGAAATCGTGATCCGTTGATAGCCTGCTATGTTGGCCAAAATGGTAAACTGCGTACCGCGTAGCCCCGTCTCATGCATGACCTCATCGTAAATTTGCGTCACCACACGCGATGCCTTGCGGATGTTGAAACAGGCACAATCCGCACACGGAGCGATCTGTCTGGGGCTCACTGCTTTGCTCATACAGTGTATATACACCTATTTGACACGCCCCGTCAAGTTTTATTTATCGCCATAAGCACTGTCTCTCTCGCCTCTCAACGATCAGCAAGCTCAACCCAAACGACTACATTCCAGCGCTGGGGTGCGCTATGCGCACTGTTTTAATACTGCTCTGACGAAAACATGAAACCGCGCGCCGCAGCCTCACACTACCTCAGCGGTTTCACCGGCTCCAAGCCCCAAATATCAGCGTTATATTCACGCATGGTGCGATCGGTAGAGAATTTCCCACTGGCTGCCGTGTTGTAAATACTCATGCGCACCCAGCGCTCGCGATCGCGGTACACCTCTGCCGCAAGCTGCTGTGCATCGACAAAGCTACGGAAGTCAGCGGCAACCAGCCATGGATCGTGAGGGCTGCGGATAGCATGGACCAGCGCATCAAAGATACCTGGTTCAAACTGGTTGAAATGGCCACAGCAGAGCAGTTTCATCACTCTGCGCAAGTCTTCGTCGTCATGGATAATCGCCTGCGGATCGTAACTGCCGCGCACCTCTTCAACCTCAGCTGCAGTTAGACCAAACAGAAAAAAGTTGTCATCACCCACCTCTTCGCGAATCTCGATATTGGCACCATCGAGGGTGCCGATGGTGATCGCACCGTTCATCATAAACTTCATATTGCCAGTGCCGGACGCCTCTTTGCCCGCCGTTGAAATCTGCTCCGACAGGTCTGTTCCAGGACAGATAATCTCCATCGCAGAGACCCGATAGTTGGGTAGAAAAACAACTTTGAGCAGATCGCCAACATCAGGGTCGCTATTGACCAGCGCCGCCACATTATTGGTCAGCTTGATAATCAACTTGGCGATTGCGTAACCGGGTGCCGCTTTGCCACCAATCAATACACAGCGGGGTGTCCAGTTTTCTGTATCGCCACGCTTGATACGGTCGTAAAGATGGATAACGTGCAGAATATTCAACAGTTGGCGCTTATATTCATGAATGCGTTTCACCTGCACATCGAACATCGCATCAACATTAAACACCACGTTGCAGTCCGCTTTCACCAAATCCGCCAGACGCTGTTTGTTGGCCTGTTTGACTGCATACCATTTATCACGAAATGCCGCGTCATCGGCGTACGGCGCTAACTGCTGCAGCTGGTCCAGATCCATCACCCATTTGTTGCCGATGGTGTCACTGATCAGTCTGCTCAAACCGGGATTACACGACGCCATCCAGCGACGCTGGGTCACGCCGTTGGTTTTGTTGTTAAATTTTTCGGGCCACAGTTCATAAAAATCGTGAAACAGCCCCTCTTGCAGCAGGTCGGAGTGCAGCTGTGCCACTCCGTTTACGGAGTAACTGCCAACAATGGCCAGGTAAGCCATACGCACTTGCGGCTCTGGCCCCTCTTCGATAATCGACATGCGGCGCAGACGATCACTATCGCCCGGCCAGCGGCACGCCACTTTGCCCAAAAAGCGCGCATTGATCTCGTAGATAATATCCAGCAAGCGCGGCAACAGGCGCTCGAACAGACGAACCGGCCAGCGCTCCAGCGCCTCGGGCAGCAGCGTGTGGTTGGTATAGGCCATGGTGCGGCTGACAATAGCCCACGACTCATCCCAATTAAGATGCTGTTCGTCCATCAACAGGCGCATCAAATCAGCAATGGCACAAGTCGGGTGGGTATCATTCAATTGAAAGCAATTCTTGTCAGCGAATTGGGTAAAGTCACGACCATGAGCGCGAATCCAGCGCCGCACGACATCGTTAAGACTGGCCGACGCCAAAAAATATTGTTGGCGCAGACGCAGCTCTTTGCCATTTTCACTCGAATCGTTGGGATAGAGCACCATGGTGATATGTTCCGCAGCGTTTTTCGCCGCCACCGACTCGGGATAACTGCCTGCATTAAACTCACCCAGATCAAACTCGTCTGTCGCCTCCGCCTTCCACAGGCGCAGCGTGTTCACGGTGCCGTTGCGGTAACCCGGTACCGGCATGTCGAACGGCACCGCCAGCACATCATTGGTATTCACCCAACGCACGCGGGCGTGACCTTCGCCATCACGATAGTGTTCGCTGTAACCGCCAAACTGCACGCGCTGAATAAACTCCGGCCGTTCGAGCTCCCACGGATTACCCGCACGTAACCAGTGGTCTGGCTCCTCAACCTGATGACCGTTATCCAGCTTCTGGCGAAACATGCCGTACTCGTAACGAATGCCGTAACCCACCACGGGCAGCTGCAACGACGCACAGCTGTCAAGAAAGCAGGCCGCAAGACGACCCAGGCCACCATTGCCCAAACCCGCATCGTGCTCTGCCTCAACGATCTCTTCCAGATCGAGGCCAAAGCTTTGCAACGCCTTGGCGCTCGGCTCGCTGACGCCCAGATTTAACATGGCATTGCTCAGCGCCCGACCCATCAGAAACTCCAGCGACATGTAGTGGGCACGCTTGCAGTCATGCTCCGAATAGGCATCGCGCGTATTCTTCCAGCGCTCCATCAGGCGATCACGCAACGTCAGTGCCAACGCAGCATAGGGGTAGTGAGTCGAGACACTGCGCTTGTCGCGCCCCAGCGTGTGGCTGAAGTAGCGGCGAAAATCCTCTGCCAGATCCTTTTTCTTCATACCCAGCGGCGGCAGTTCAGTCAATTCAGGGGCGAGAGTGCTGTTGCGCAGAAGCTCAAACATTTTATTCATATTTCAAGTTAACCCATTAATTAAAAGACAAAAGTTGTTAAATATCGTCGGTCTTAAACGCAGGTGCGTGCGTAGAGATCGTGCTCATCACTGTCGACGATCTCCACGTCAACCAGGTCGCCGGGCGCAACATCAAGTTCGCTATCGACGACGATAAAACCATCTACATCCGGCGCCTCAGCCGCGCTGCGCGCGATGAACTGATCCTCGCCCACTTCATCGACCAACACCTGCTCGCGGCGACCGATGCGCTTTTCTAACTTGGCGGCACTGATCGAAGCCTGCAGCGCCATGAAGCGCGCCTGGCGCTCCTCTTTAACGGCTTCGGGCAGGTGATCCGGTAGATCGTTGGCAGCGGCGCCGTCCACATTCGAGTAGGTGAAACAACCAACACGATCGAGCTGCGCCTCGCGTAGAAAGTCGAGCAAGCACTCAAAATCATCGTCACTCTCACCCGGAAAGCCGACAATAAAGGTGCTGCGCAGGGTAATTTCGGGGCAGATACTGCGCCACCGCGCAATGCGCTCCAGCGTATTTTCGCTACTGGCGGGGCGCTTCATCGCCTTGAGCAGTCTTGGACTGGCGTGCTGAAAAGGGATGTCGAGGTAGGGCAGCACCCTGCCCTGCGCCATCAGCGGGATAATCTCGTCCACATGAGGATACGGATAGACATAGTGCAGCCGTACCCAGACATCCAGCGCGCTCAATTCGCGCACCAGATCGGTGAAACGGGTCTTGATCGGGCGACCGTTGTGGAAGCCCGTGCGGTACTTCAGGTCGACCCCGTAGGCACTGGTATCTTGCGAAATCACCAGCAGCTCCCTGACGCCGCTCTCCACCAGTTGTTCCGCCTCACACATCACCTCACCGATCGGGCGGCTGCACAGATCACCACGCAGCGCCGGGATAATGCAGAATGTGCAGCGATGGTTGCAGCCCTCCGAAATTTTCAGATAGGCGTAGTGGGTGGGCGTCAGTTTCACCCCCTCAGGCGGCAGCGGCTCGGCGACAACGACGCGCGGCGGTGGCAGATGTTCACGGATCGCCGCCATCACCTCCTCGGCTGCGTGCGGGCCCGTGACCGCCAATACGTTGGGGAAGTTCTCCTGAACCGTCTGCCCCTTGGCACCCAGGCAGCCAGTGACGATCACTTTGCCGTTTTCCGCCAGCGCCTCGGCGATGCTCTGCAGCGACTCTTCGACGGCAGCATCGATGAAACCACAGGTGTTCACTACCACCAGATCGGCCTCGTCGTAGCTGTCGCTAACGTGGTAACTGTCGGCGCGCAGGCGGGTGATAATCTGTTCCGAATCGACCAGCGCTTTGGGGCAGCCGAGGCTAACAAATCCAACCGTGGGGTTTTGAATCGAGCTATCTGTTGTCATGAAACATCTTTGAGGGGGAACAGGCCGTGCCAGCGCTGAAAGCCGTTCATTATACCTGCGCTGTCAAATGGCTTGCCATCAGCCGTCGCAGTGCAGGTTTTTTGGGTCATCGCCTGCGAAGACCGTGTTCGGCACAGAGGTTGATCCCGCGTAGAACACCAAAATCTCGACAGGTCCATTGATCGCCTTGCCTCTATGCAGCGTCCGCATCACCTCAACGGCTGACTCGCCCTCCTTTAATAGGACTTTTTTACCGTCTTTGGTCTCCACTTCGACACGGCCTTTGAGAATATAGCCCAGCGTAGGGACAGGGTGACAATGAAATTTTGTCGTCATCCCTTCAGCTAGTTTCAGCTTTATTGATGTGATCTCCGGCTCACCTTTCGGGTAGTAAATTTCACCGCCATCCCAGGATGTTTTGGTCTTGAGTAGCGGCTCGGCATGGAGTGTCGGCGCCCATAGCATGGCAGCTATAAAAACAATTTTCAGGTAATGCATCATTGAGATAACAGGCTCCTTTTCGAGTCAGGTGTCAGGTTCTGTACGCGTAGCGCCGCGCTTCAAATCACGAACTATAAAACGTGCCGGATGCAGTCGCTGACTCATCGTAAATGGCACCGGCATCGGCTCACCGTTAATCGCTGCCGCGACCATCTCTGCTGCCAGCGGTGCCGTGGTCAAACCGCGGGAGGCGTGAGCCGTGTTGACGTAGAGCCCAGACTGATAAACTGCTGCAGGATAAGCGCTGGGTGAGCGGCCATGGTGCAGCGCTGCGTAGCGCGATCTGTAAAATTCAACATCAGGCACCCCACCAATGAGCGGCAGGCGGTCGCGGCTGGTTGCGCGAAACGCCACCCGACCGGCCATCTCATCCGATAAAAAATCGCTGTCGTTGGTACTCGGTAGACAGCTGCGCAGTGCGCCGACGATTCTGTCGTGTGTCTCACGATGCAGCGCGAGATCACTGCTGTGGCGATCGTAACCAGCACCCACCACATGCTGCTGAGCGCTGTGAACACTGACAGGAATGATATAGCCGTCGTAACAGAGCGGCAGTCGCAGTGTACGGCTAGCACCATCAGCCGGAAGATAAGCGAGCTGCCCTCTGACAGACTCAACTGGCCAGCGCGGATCGTGCTCGTGCCCTTGCCCCTCTTTGGGCAACCTATTTTCGAGCAGCGCATTCACCTGCGCGCCATTACACAAAACCAACGTTGGAGCACATGCAATCTGCTCACTTTTTTCATCAAGCAACTGCCACTGCCCAGCAACACGCGCGATGGCTGTGACGGGTCGGCCGCAGATCAGATCGATAGTGCTGGCTTCATCGGCCAGCAACATAGCGCAGAGACGTTGCGGTGCCAACCAACCTGCCGTGGGAAAATAGAGCGCGCCTGTCGCCAGCGCGACACCGCTACGCTCAGCGGCCTGCGCAGCATCGAGTCGCTGCATCAGCGCCGTGGGCAGCGGCGCGTCTTCGTAGCGTTGCAGCGTCGCATCATCCATCAGTTGTAATACACCGCTCGCATGCCACGGCAACTCAACAAGACGCTGTTTCAACAGCGCGTAGTAGTGCACCGCAAACAGAAAAGCCGAAAGATAATAGTCGCTATCAGCACTTGCTTGCGCCGTTACCTTCGGCATCA
>JAADGQ010000127.1 GCA_013152295.1 Gammaproteobacteria bacterium
GGAAAGAGCGCGCGAATAACCACGCCCGGCGTCACCTCGCGACGCAGACGGCCGGTGACGCTGGAGACAATGTGATGCACGTGGGCATACGACTCCAGCCCCATCAGCTCACCGACTTTAACACTGCCCGGCACACAGACACGCCCCAGATCGTTGCGCTCAAGATCGATGAGCATAATGTGCTCGGCACGCTCTTTAGGATGTGCCAACAGCGCGCGCGACAGCTCATCGTCATCGCGACGATTGCTGCCCCGTGGCCGGGTGCCTGCGATAGGGCGCGTCTACACCCGACCGTCACGGACCTGCACCAAACGCTCCGGTGAAGAGCTCATCACGGCGGCTCTACCCAGCGTCATCAACGCCGCAAATGGGGCGGGATTATGCCTACGCAGGCGCCGATAGATCGCCACAGATCGATCAGCGTCAGCACTGCCACGCCACGCGCGCGACAGATTGACCTGAAACACATCGCCTTCAGAGATGTAGTGTTTGATCGCCTCTACACCACGCAAATAGCGCTCGCGATCCTCTTCACACAGTCGGTAGCTTTCCGGTGAAGCGCCATTCGACGCCTCTTCGGGAAGATCAAGCGCCAGCGTACGCAGATGCTGATCCATACGATCAAGCAGCGACTCGTGGTCGGCTTCCGCCACCAACCACAAGCAACCGCGCTGATGATCACGAATCACCGCCGCCGGAACGCGCACTGCCAATGCCGTAGGCAGCGCGCTACGCTGAAGAGGCAGACGCAACGTTGGCTCAATCTGCCCCGCCAGCTCATAGCCAAGATAGACAAACCAGCCGCCACAGAAAGGTAGATCAGCAACGGCACGGCTATCCACGCAATCACGCTGCCAACAGCGGTCCAGATTGACGAGAAAATCATCGCCATCGAGAGCAAAATGGGGATCGCTGCTGTGCAGCTGATTCAAGCTAGAGAGCGTAAGCGTATGGCCGGGAAAGGCGAACAGAATGTCGAAACGGGACTGCTCGGTGCCATGAACGACACTCTCGAGAAGATAAGGGTAGTGCGCTGGGTAAGCGGCGTGCAGTAGCAGGAGGTCGTGATAACGATCAACGCGGCGAATAACAGCTGACGAACCCATCTATCCAGCCCGCAAGGAGAAGAGACACCGCCGCACGCCCAAACGATCCGCAGCGGTGCTCGTCTAAAGTTTGCTAAAAATCAGCGTGCCGTTGGTGCCGCCAAAGCCGAACGAGTTCGACATCACCGTATCGATCTTCATTGGGCGGGCTTGGTGAGGCACATAATCCAGATCACATTCAGGGTCAGGGTTGTCGAGGTTGATCGTCGGTGGCGCCACCTGATCACGAATAGCCAGCACGCTAAAAATCGCTTCGATACCACCCGCAGCGCCGAGCAGATGACCAGTCATCGATTTGGTAGAACTAACAGCCAACGATTTGGCGTGATCACCAAATGCGCCCTTCACCGCCAGGGTCTCTGCCTTGTCTCCGGCAGGTGTCGAGGTGCCGTGAGCATTCACGTAATCGACGCGCTGCGGATCGATCCCGGCGTTAGCCATCGCCAACTCCATGCAGCGCTGAGCACCCTCACCGCTCGCCAACGGCAACGTCATGTGATAGGCATCACTGCTCATGCCGAAACCGATCAGCTCTGCGTAGATGTTCGCGCCGCGCCGTTTCGCGAACTCATACTCCTCAAGCACGACTACACCGGCACCGTCGCTGAGTACAAAACCATCGCGGTCACGATCCCATGGACGGCTCGCCCCTTCGGGGTCATCATTATTTCGAGATAACGCTCGCGCTGCCGCGAAACCACCCAGACCACAGGCTGAAGTCGCCATCTCGGCACCACCTGCGACCATCGCATCGGCATCGCCATACTCGATCATGCGTGCCGCTTGACCAATACTGTGAGTGCCCGTGGTGCACGCCGTCACAATAGCAATATTCGGGCCACTCATGCCATGCATGATGGAAAAATTACCCGAGATCATATTGATGATATTGCTCGGCACAAAAAACGGGGAGATCTTGCGCGGCCCCCCCTTCAAAAAGGCGTCGTAGCCCTTTTCGATACCTGCCAGCCCACCGATTCCAGAGCCGATCGCAACACCGATGCGGTGTGCGTTCTCATCAGTCACTTCGAGACCTGAATCCTTAAGCGCCTGGGTACCCGCCGCAATGCCATAGTGGATAAAGGGGTCCATCTTGCGCACATCTTTGCGTGGAATATAGTCAGTAACTTCGAAATCCCACACGGAACCGCCGAAGCGAACACTAAAGTCCGTCACATCAAAGTGTTTTAGCGGCCCGATACCGCTTTTCCCGGCGACTATATTTTCCCACGATTTGGCAACGGAGAGCCCCACGGGACCGACCATGCCAAGCCCGGTTATAACCACACGTCTTTTTTCGTGACTCACTTGTTTTTAAACCTTAATCCGGCCCCAATTACGACACTGCAGACAACAAAACGGCCGCACCCCCACAACGGGAGATGCGGCCTCAGCACTGTTCGGTCGTCTCTATTTATGCGCTTCGACGTAGTCAATCGCTTGCTGTACCGTGGTGATCTTTTCCGCCTCTTCATCTGGAATTTCGCACTCAAACTCCTCTTCAAGTGCCATCACCAACTCCACGGTGTCCAGGGAATCCGCACCCAGATCGTCGACGAAAGAGGCTTCGTTGGTAGTCTCTTCCTCTTTAACACCCAACTGCTCCATAACAATTTTTTTAACGCGTTCTTCGATTGTACTCATGACTGTGAGGTCCTCCCTTAAAATTCATGCCCAGAAGGGCTGCGGACGGTATTGTATCTCTTGCGGTGCAAGTTGCAAGTTATGCAACGACAAGAGTACTAAGAAACAAAATAAAACAGTTAATATTTAGACAGATAGACTCAACAAAGCGCATAAAATATAAAGTGACCAACTAAACCATCACCATGCCACCATTGACGTGGAGCGTCTCACCGGTAATATAAGCCGCCTGCTTTGATGCCAGGAACACAACAGCAGCAGCAACATCTTCAGCGCTGCCCAAACGACCCGCAGGCACATTTTTAATCAGCGCTGCGCGCTGCTCATCCGGCAGAGCACGTGTCATATCGGTGTCGATAAAACCCGGCGCAACGCAATTAACCGTAATGCCACGAGAACCCACCTCTCGCGCCAGCGATTTACTAAAACCGATCATACCCGCTTTAGCCGCCGCGTAATTACTTTGCCCGGCATTACCCATCACACCGACAACGGATGCAATATTGATGATGCGCCCGCTACGCGCCTTCATCATTGGCCGCAGACACGCTTTGCTCATGCGAAACATGGAGCTAAGGTTGGTGTCGATGATGTCGTTCCACTCGTCATCTTTCATGCGCATCAACAGGTTATCCCGCGTGATGCCTGCATTATTAACGAGAATCGAAGGTGCGCCGAACGCCTCTTTAACCGTAGCCAAAGCAGTGTCGATAGATGCCTGATCGGTCACATTTAAAACAATGCCGCGCCCACGAACGCTATTTTCTGACAAATAGGCAGAGATCTTTTCAGCACCACCCGCAGAGGTCGCCGAACCAATCACCGTTGCGCCTTGCCGCCCCAGCTCCAGGGCAATCGCCTGCCCAATGCCACGGCTCGCACCGCTTACGAATGCAACATCATCCTGCAAAGACATCTCTGTTCTCTCCCTCAAGCGTTGCCCAGCGCTTTGACCAGGCTTGCCCGATCAAACACCGGCTGTGCCACCATCGATCTTTCAATACGTCTATTCAGGCCCGCCAAAACCTTGCCGGGACCACACTCAACCACACGTTCAACACCATGACTGGCCATCACACGAATCACATCAACCCAGCGCACCGGGCGATAGAGCTGTTGAATCAGTGCCTCACGGATCGCCTCGGGATCGCTGTTTAACGCAGCCTCGACATTATTCACAACCGGCACCGTTGGCGAGGTGATCTTCACATCGCGCAGCTGAGCAGACAACTGCTCCGCCGCAGGCTTCATCAGATCACAATGAGATGGAACACTGACCGGCAATTTAAGCGCTCGTTTGGCACCCGCTGTTTTCGCGCTATCCAGTGCTCGCTCTACAGCGGCAGCTGAGCCCGCAATAACGACCTGACCCGGCGAATTAAAGTTAACCGGCTGCAGTACATCGCCACCTGCGGCTGCTACGCAAACAGCGGCCACTGCTGCATCATCCAGCCCAAGAATAGCGGCCATGGCACCCTCTCCCGCTGGCACCGCAGCCTGCATAAAGTGGCCGCGCTGCGCAACCAACGCAATAGCATCGGCCAACTCAATGGCACCAGCACAGACCAGTGCACTGTACTCACCCAGGCTATGCCCCGCCATCACGTCGGCACGGACACCACCTTCGGCCAACCACACCCGCCACACAGCCACACCGGCAGCCAACATCGCAGGCTGGGTTTTATCGGTGCTATCCAGAGCTTCTTTCGGACCCTCTTGCACCAACGCCCATAAGTCGTAATCCAAAGCATCAGAAGCTTCGACAAACGTCTGTTGCACCAGCGGAAAGTCCGCCGCAAGCTCGCCCAGCATACCGACAGATTGAGAGCCTTGACCGGGGAAGATAAAAGCCAGCTTCCAACAATCACGTTCCATTTCCAACGTCATACAAAAACCTAATCAAACATTTAAAACAGTGGGCAGCCACGCATCCAAGCGTAGGCATCAATATTTAAGTAACACCGAGCCCCAGGTGAATCCACCACCGAAGGCCTCCAGCAACAGCGTTTCGCCGCGCTTGATACGACCATCACGCACCGCCACATCAAGAGCAAGTGGCACTGAAGCTGCCGAAGTGTTGCCATGCTTTTCAACCGTGACGATCACCTTATCCATAGGCATCTTCAGCTTCTTTGCCGTGGCCTGGATAATGCGGATGTTCGCTTGGTGCGGCACCAGCCAATCGATATCACTCTGACTTAAATTATTGTCAGCCAGCGCTTCATCCACCAATCGACCCAGCGTATTCACCGCAACCTTAAATACCTCGCTGCCCTGCATACGGATAAATCCGCCCGACTCTTTGAGTTGGTCAAACCCTTGGGAAATACCGTGAGGCACGGTCAACAACTCTTTGTAACGACCATCTGCGTGCAGGTTGCTGGAGATAATGCCCATCTCTTCACTGGCTTCTAAAACGACGGCCCCGGCACCATCACCAAAAAGAACGCAGGTGCTACGATCGCTCCAATCCAATATTCGTGACAGCGTCTCCGCCCCCACTACCAGCACATTGCGCGCGCTGCCGGTGCGTATAAATTTATCTGCGATGGAGAGCGCGTAGACAAAACCGGTGCAGACCGCTTGAACATCGAAAGCGGCAGGACCACGAATACCCAGGCGCTCCTGCAACAGACAGGCTGTACTGGGGAAGATACGGTCAGGCGTGGTGGTCGCGACAATGATTAGATCGATATCAGCGGGCTCAAGCCCGGCGGCGGCGATGGCGTGACGCGAAGCCTTTTCAGCAATATCGCATGTGGTCTCATTTTCAGCTGCGACGTGGCGCTGGCGAATGCCGGTGCGCTCGGTAATCCACTGATCCGTCGTATCGACCATCTTCTCAAGATCAAGATTAGTCAACACTTTTTCCGGCAGATAGCTGCCGGTGCCTTTGATGCGTGAATAGATCACACTGCGCACTTCTTCTCTAGCTTCTTGTCGAGCAGCAAAGAACCAAGATGTTCACGAATGCGGTTGGGCACATCGTTCTCCACCTCCCGTAGCGCCTCTTTTATAGCATGCAACAGGGCAAGGACATCCGCGCCCCCGTGGCTTTTAATCACGATGCCGCGCAGACCAACAAAACTGGCGCCATTGTAACGGCGCGGGTCGATGCGATCGCGGAATGCTCTCAAAACCGGGCGCGCAATCAGCCCTGCGAGCTTGGTGAGCAGCGAGCGGGTAAACTCCTGCTTCATATAATGGGTCAGCATTTTCGCCACCCCTTCGCTAGTTTTGAGGGCGACATTGCCGACAAAACCATCGCAGACGATCACGTCCGTGCGCCCGGCGTAGATATCATCACCTTCGACAAAGCCGATGTAATTAATATCGCTCTGTTGCAGTAGTCGAGCGGTCTCCTTGACGCGCTCATTACCTTTCATCTCTTCTTCACCAATATTCAGCAAGCCGACGGTCGGTGTAGCAATATTCTCCACCGCGCTCGCCAACGTTGAACCCATCACCGCAAACTGAAAAAGATGCTCAGGACTGGAATCGACGTTAGCGCCCAAATCCAAGAGATAGGTGCGGCCTTCCATCGTCGGCAAAACCGAAATAATGGCCGGGCGATCAATACCGGGCAACGTCTTCAAAACGAAGCGCGCCGTTGCCATAAGGGCCCCGGTATTACCCGCACTGACACACGCTGCAGCGCTGCCCTCCTTGACGCAGTTGATCGCCACACGCATGGATGAGTCTTTTTTATTGCGCAAGGCAATAGCGGGTTTATCGTCCATTTCAACACGCTGAGAAGCGTGTTGAATCACCAAACGCTCGCCCACATCAGCACCGTGCTGACGCAGTTCGTGGCTGATCACCTCTTGATCACCCACCAGGATCAGCTTGAGTCGCGGCTCTTCGGTCAGTGCTTTCAGCGCCGCAGGAACCGTAACCGACGGGCCAAAATCCCCGCCCATAGCGTCAAGGGCTATGGTGAATTTCAACCCTCGCTGCTCTTATCAGCAACGACCTGACGCCCCCGATAAAAGCCATCGGAAGAGATGTGATGACGGCGATGCGTGGTACCGCTGGTAGCGTCGATGGACAAGGTAGGCCCTGTCAAACTGTCGTGAGAGCGACGCATTCCACGCCTTGAAGTCGATTTCTTACTTTTCTGTACGGCCATTTTCAAACACTCCTGCAACCAGAATAGTTGCATTTTTCAATTTGCAAAGGGGGTTGGGTCTATCGGATATTCGCTTGACACAAGCACCCGGCACACACCAACCTGCCGGATCAAGCTCCGTATCTATAATGTGTAAACGCTATCTTTTCTTCAGCTGATCTTTAAGCTGAGCCAGCGCAGCAAACTGTCGCGGCTCCTCTTCTTTCGGCAGCGGCCGATTGTCTATCGCGTGCGCTAACTGGCACTGCTCCTCCGGGTGGAACGCCACGACCGGCAGCGCCAACAAAATCTCATCCTCAACAATCGCCATGAGCTGCATCGGCTGTGGTTCGACCAGCAGTGGTTCGTAATGGTCGGGCAGACGTTCGATCTGCGCCTCGGTTCTCACCAAAGCCACCACCGAATTGATCGTCAGCGGCCAATCCACCGTACCAAGACAGCGCTGACAGACCAGCTGCAGCGAACCCCGGATGGATAGATCCATTATCCGAAAACCCCGTTCGCCCAAACCAAAATCGAGCGCAATTTCCACGCTGGAATCGGCCGAGCTTAGACTGTTTGCCAACCGATCCATGCCTAGCAGAGGCATGCTTCCCTCGATACTGCGACAGGTGTCCGCAAAGCGGATTGGATCGATATGAACGGGCAGCCGGGCTGACATAAGCGGCGCATCATATAATCTATCGATATAGTCTGTCAAAATAGCCCGCCGCCGTCGGCGAACCGATCAACTTGTTGCGTTCGGAGCAAGACCAGGATAGAGCGGTGAAGCGCGCCCCTCCCTCTCCCCACTAACAGATGGTTAAATAAAATGGGGCCGCAACAGCGGCAGTAGTGCGCGCATCACTTTTGGATTGGCTGCCACGACATCACCACTCGCCATAAATTCATGGCCACCTTTAAGGTCGGTAACCAAACCTCCCGCCTCTTGAACAAGCAGCACGCCCGCAGCGATATCCCACGGCTGCAGGTTCATCTCCCAAAATCCGTCCAGTCTGCCAGCGGCAACATACGCCAGATCCAGCGCGGCGGAACCCGGCCGACGAACACCCGCGACCTTCGGCAGCAGCGCTTTGAAAGCATCCATATAGGCATCGATACGGCGGAAATTTTTGTACGGAAAGCCCGTGCCGATCAACGTGTTATCCAGACTGCGAGCCGCGCTGACACGAATACGCCGATTGTTCAAACGCGCACCCCTGCCGCGCGACGCAGTGAACAGCTCCTGACGAAGTGGATCATAGATAACTGCCTGATCCAGTTGATTATTATGTAGGAGCGCGATGGATACCGCGAATTGAGGAAAACCGTGAAGAAAGTTGGTCGTACCATCCAGAGGATCGATCACCCACTGATACTCATCGCCTTCATGAAGGCCGCTCTCTTCAGCCAAAATGGCGTGACTGGGGTAAGCGCCCTTGATGACATCGATAATCGCCTGCTCAGCCTGGCGATCCACTTCGGATACGTAGTCGTGATGATCTTTGGTAGAAACATCAAGTGAATCAAGTCGATCCAGCGACCTGACGATAATATTTCCCGCGTTACGCGCGGCACGGACCGCGATATTGTTCATTGGATGCATCCGAACGAAGATACAGCAAATAACCGGCCAGACACAAATTCTCGCGCACTCGCCACATAAATTTGCGTAATATGAGCGCGCATAAAAAACCACACCCCTCTCAACTTACCTTATATCTGGCTTCAACAGCCTTGCGGAAAAACCATGCTATCCAACGTTCGCTTTGTTCTCGTCAACCCCTCCCACCCCGGCAACATCGGCGCCACAGCGCGAGCAATGAAAAACATGTGCCTGCAAGAGCTCTATATCGTCGCACCAAAACACTACCCCAGCGCCGAAGCTACGGCGCGAGCCTCCGGTGCCGACGACATTCTGGCATCTGCCCGCGTCTGCGACTCACTGCAAGAGGCGCTCGAAGGGTGCTCGCTGGTGATGGGGGTGAGCGCCCGCATACGTTCTCTGCGCTGGCCCCAAATCACACCCAGGGAGTGCGCCGACAAAGTCATTGCCGAACACCAGCAGGCAGCCGTTGCGCTGGTCTTTGGTCGCGAACACGCCGGCCTCACCAACGAGGAGCTCGCGCTCTGCAACTATTTAGTACACATTCCCAGCAACCAGGTGTACTCCTCGCTCAATCTGGCTGCCGCCGCGCAGGTTATCGCGTACGAAATCTACGCCAACTACCCCAAGCAACAACCCACTGAAGACAATGCAAGCACCGAAAGACTAGCGACATCAGATGAGATCGAGCACTATTTTGCGCACTTGGAGCAGATATTGATTGATATCGATTTTCTCAACCCACAGCGACCGCGCCGCCTCATGCAGCGGCTGCGCAGAATGTATAATCGCATCCACGATCAAAATGAAATCAATATCTTACGTGGAATATTGACCGCTATAAAAAAGAAAATCCAAAGCAGCGTATGACAGCCAACTATTTTTCGACTAAAATGCAGGGTTTTTGGGGCCACAAGCACTGTAGTCAATGTTTAGAGAATTACGCGAAGATATCGAATGTGTTTTTGCACGTGACCCGGCCGCACGTACTAAATTAGAGGTTTTGACCTGCTACCCCGGCGTACAGGCGGTACTGGTACACCGCCTGCTGCACCGGATC
>JAADGQ010000010.1 GCA_013152295.1 Gammaproteobacteria bacterium
AATGAACGATTCAAAAACAACCTAACGCTCAATGAGCGTCGCTACCACATCATGTTTTCAGGCGCTTTTCATAATATAAAGATGCCACTATTTTTCGCAGAAATAGCAAAAAAATTAGCCCTAGAAATCCCTGATTTAAAAGTGTTGATCTTAGGTAACGGCAAATTAAAGAAGGATTTTCTTAATAAACTTGATCATTACGAGATCAACTATGATTATCCAGGGTATGTGAAGCAGGAATCATTACCTGGCTATTATGCTCTTGCCAAACTCTTTCTGTTTCCAACAAAGCTGGATGCTTGGGGATTGGTTGCAAATGAAGCTTTAGCGAGTGGTACACCGGTTATTACAACGCCACATGCAGGCATTATTAATGATTTGCTTATAGATGGAAAAAATGGCTTTATATTACCCGCCGATATAGATCTATGGTGCAGCAAGATCTT
Source organism: Gammaproteobacteria bacterium (assembly GCA_013152295.1). GTDB lineage: Bacteria > Pseudomonadota > Gammaproteobacteria > JAADGQ01 > JAADGQ01 > JAADGQ01. The sequence goes on from JAADGQ010000010.1 coordinate 447, forward strand.
AAGGCTATTAAACAAAGAAGATCAGTGGAACCAATTTTCTCAAAACGCTGTTGAGAGCGTTAAGTCATTTAATTTTGATGATGCAGCAGATGGAATTATCTCTGCCTGTGAATATGCGACACGCAAAGCATCATAATAAAAACCCTCGGGGAACGAAACAGACCCTAAAGAGATTTAACAGTCAGCCTCCCCATTGGAGGCTGACCTTTTAACACACCTTCCTGTAACTTTAGTTGGCGATTGAGGCGTCTATATTGGCATTCCAATCATTGTCTGACCAACCGGTGATTGTGCCGCAGTTCCCTTTGTTCCAGACTCCATTCTTACTTCCAGCCTTATTGGTCCAGTTAACTTGGTTCCCTCTAATAGTGATATTACCGCAGTTACTGTTGTGCTGGTCCCATATATAAAGCCCAACGTTGGTAAACGATTGCTGTTTACCAAAGATAAGGTTGTTTTCAACAATGTGGTTTCTTCCACCTGTGACTGCCATCCCATATTGTCCGGGGTTAACCAGAATGTTATTACGCATGATGGTATTGGAGCCACCATTGTCACCCACTAGGATGCCACCGCCCGAAGCGCTGGGCCCTCCACCGACAATAACATTACCATTGATCTGCATAGGATCCGCTGGTGTCCCGCTCGATTTATACAAGTTAATCGCATCTTCAGCGAAGCTGGAACCCAACTCGTTGATACCCGTATTATTATTAATTCTAAGCCCAGGGCCGGTCACATTATTGAACTGAACGAACTGTCCTCTTGGGTAAGGTCCTTGCATATTGAGAAAGCTATTGTTACTCACATTAATGGCTTCTGATTCAACCGCATACACACCGGTCATAACGTCATTGATAGTGCTTTGGGTAACATCTACATTTGAGGACTGAGTGACCACAACAGCATTATCTTTGGTGTTATGGATGTAAACACCGCGAATAGTGATTCTGCTACTTTGCTTAATGTAAATGCCATTTCTTTTACAGGGTCCGATTTCACTATTTTCGATAATGATGTTGGATGCCCCGTTTTTAATATCCAGGCAAGTCCCATTTGGGTTGGTGATGTGCAGCCCGCTGATAACCGTACCGCTCTCTCCGCTAATAACAATAGGCCCTGACGATATCAGTGACTGCGTATCGACACCAATAACAGGAGACGGCTCGGTTGACGGGGGAGGCGTGGTATCAACGAGTGGATCAGTGACAACAACTTGAGCATCCTGGCCTGTGGATCCTGAGGACGTACCGCCACCGCTACTACCCGTATCTACCGGAGGTGGGTCAGTAACAACGACCTGAGGAGGCTCAGGAGATGGCGCTGGCGCTGCGGGCGCAGTAGATGTGCCACCACTGCCACTCAGATCGATTCCTGGGCTCGCTACACCGGATTGACCGCCGCCCAGCGAGAGCGTTGCGAGAGAGAGCCCTGCGTTCATCTGGTTACTATACAGCGTCACTCCAATCCCCATGATTGAGTTCTCTTCTTCGATAAGCGATGCGATATCTTTGATCAGCACAGAGGTATTGGGCACGAGCATGGCGCCAAGATCCTGCGCCATGACGGTGGTGTTGATGCCACCGATGATAGCGCCATTGTCAGCATTATCGATAACACCGTCACTCTGCAGGTCACGTGCAAGTCTGCTCAGCAACTCATTGGTATCGATTGTTGCAGGCACGTTGCTGCTATAGAGGCGAGACTGAGGGATGATCTCCTTTGCCTGACTAGGGCTTGACCACAGCAACCCCATTGTCGCCAAGCGTGTATTGTCAAAATATTCCAGCTTGACCGTATATTTTTGTCCTGCAAGGAGAGCAATCGTTGCACTGTCTTCAGTGACGGCATGGTTCGTCCAGTTGTCGATGAGCAGCTGGTCATCGACCCACAGGCGTACGCCATCATCGGAGAGCGTGTAGAAGGTATACGTTTCGGAGTTTTCCGGCTCAACATAACCTGTCCAGCGAACTGAAAAGGTCTCTGCGCCGACGCCAGGACGAGGCGCGTCGTTCTGCCAGTCAAAATTGACGCTGGCGTCGATCCTGCTCAGAGTCAGGTTGGTGAGGTCCATATTGTCGTAATACTCAGCCTTCAAACCATCACCGACAGGAGAAGACATCTCGTACAGCAGCGCCGACACGCTCTCAATAGCAGCGCGATGCTCGGCAACGCGCTGTTGCGCGTCTGCAGTCGTCGTTTCAGCGTTAACGATGGCTGGTGTTGTCATGATGTCGACAGCGGAAGGTGTGCCAAAACCCACCGTTTCGCTGATCTTCGCTGCAGCACCGGCCAGCGCATTTTCAACCTCAGAAGCGGAGGCGCCAACGCCTGCTTCAAGCCGGGCCATGTGAAATGCCAGCGTGGTGAGCGGTGTCGCATAGACAGCGCGGCCAGCCCCCAGCATACCCGGTGTAACAACAGTAATGAGCTGCGTAATAACTGGAGCGGCGTTGGTGTTCAGGTCAACGGCACTGGCACCATCAAACACCATCACCAGAGGCGCAGCTGTGCTGCCGGGCACTTCCAGCCCCTCTATCTCTGCGCGGGCATTGGTAAATGCATTGGATAGTGGCGCTTGTGCGTCGTAGAAATCGGGAAATGCGGTGTCGAGACGATAGAGCGTAACGTTAGCAAAAGCCATCGGGCCTTTAACGGCGCCACCACTAACCGCCACCGTGGTCTCTGCCGCAGGTGGTGGTGGGGGCGGTGTCGTCACTACTGGTGGTGGTGGCGTGGTTTGCGTTGGGGTGTCAGTGCTAACAGGTGGCGTTGACGGAGTCGGTGGTGTTGATGTGTTTCCGCTGCCATTAGTGTCTTCGGGTGCAACGGTTCCGACCAGCACAGTGCCTTGGTCCGAAGGTTGAGTTGAGGGTTGAGTCGATGTATCACCGCTGCCGGCGCCAGCAGTATCTGTCGGTGTATCAAAGGATATTGTTTGAGTGTTTTGATCTGCAGGCAGATTAGATAGCACCAGCGCACTGGCCGCCTCGACATCTTGCGCGGTAGGCTGGGGCACCGAGGTTGCTGTATCTCCGGCGCCACCACAAGCAGAGAGCAGGCTGGTAGCTGTTATCAACAGCGCGCAATTTTTGAGATAATTCCATCTATTCATTTCATTCCGACCTCTATGTAGGTATTCGATTAGTCACACACCGCAAATGATAGTCGCGCCATAAAAGGCCTCCCGAGAACAGGTTCAAGAAAAACATGTTTTTCTGTCCAGAAGAGGCAAGTCAGTTCAGTATTTGCGTATTGCGTCTCAAGTTTTTCTTGCATGCCGCACAAATCTCTTACTGATACTTTTGCAGAACAGTATCGGCGACATATCAAGCACCATTTCAAATCGCAGGTCAGACGCTCATCTTTAATTGCATGGCACGAAAGCCCTGACATCAACATCCAGCTGTACCGTCAACGCATCAAGTGATGCAACATGACTTTTCCTCTCTAAGGTTATCCTCCAAAAAAAAGGGGTCATGGCTAACAAATCTAAAATAGCCCTACTATCAGGCAGCGTTATAGTGTGCGTAACACGCTTCTCTTCAATCAAATCAAAATATTCAGCGGCAGCATCAATGAATTTATCGCGGCGGTGATCGATAACATTTTCATAAATCAACCCCCGCAACTCTTTAAGATGGGAGGAAGCAGGGGTGACCATTATCAGCCTGCCCGATGGCTTTAATGCTTGGGCGAATGGCTCGAAACAGGCGCGCGAAAAAATACATAAAATGGCATCCAAACTATCGTTTAAAAAAGGCGGGCGCGCGCAGCTACCCACCAACCAGTTGATCTGCCGATAACGTCGCGCTGCTGCGACAACTGCCGGCTTCGATATATCCATACCATAGCAACGCGTATTTTGACTAACGGGCAGTTGATCAGACAAGCGCGCCAAGTAGTAACCCTCACCACACCCTGCATCCATAATGCACGAAGACTCTATTGCTGCCGCAGAAAATTGACGATTAATCTCATCCGAAATCGGTTGGTAATAACCGCCCTCCAGAAAGCGACGGCGGCTCGTGATCATTGCACTGTTGTCGCCGGGCTGTTTCGATCGCCGTGCACTGGAGAGCAGCAGGTTAACGTAGCCACTACGGGCAACATCAAAAGAGTGGTTATTTTCACAGCGCAAACAGCGCTCAACTCTAACGAGCGGCTCGGCACACACCGGGCAGCACAGTGGGGAGCCTGGCGAAGAGCCTAATAGGTTGGACTCCATAGACGGCCTCTAACGCTTCTGATGGTGTGCAAAACCGCGCTGCGAGGCTTCGATAAACTTCACCAGATGAATGACCAACGGCGAACTCGACAGGCGCAGCTCTACGAGGATGGTCTTAAGCTTGGCACCAGAGCAGAGCAGGCGGTAGGCACGCTTGAGTTCGACCAGATCTGTAGCGTCTGCGCCGGAGCGTTTCAGACCGACACTATTCAATCCCCGGGCGCGCCCCGGCGAGCCATCGGTGACCACGTAGGGCAGGCAGTCCAGATTAATTCTTGCACTGGCACTCACCATCGCCAGCGTGCCCACACGACAAAATTGATGAATGGTGACACCACCAGAGATAAAAGCGTTATCCTCAACGACAACATGTCCGCCAAGCAGTGCATTATTGGCCATGATGATATTGCTGCCGATAGCGCAATCATGAGCAACATGACAACCGGCCATCAAAAAATTATTATCACCGACCACTGTTTTTTCGCCGTTTTTATTGCTGCGATGAATCGTCACATTTTCGCGCACTATATTGTTGTCACCGATACAGACGTAACTCGCCCCACCATCGAACTTGAAGTCTTGAGGGGCACCACCAATCACTGCATGTTCATGAATGTGGTTGTTTCGACCCAGCGTTGTATAGCGTTTGACAACCGCGTGTGATTCGATGCGACAGCGGTCGCCGATAACGACATTTTGTTCAACCACCACAAACGGACCAACACTCACCTCACTACCAAGCTGAGCACCGGGGTCAATAATCGCAGTCGCGTGAACCTGTGCATTCATAGGTGGCACTCCAGAATATTTGCGGCTTGCTAAAGCGCGTTTTGAATCACGTCGCACACAGCATCGATCGATGATTGCGACAGCTCAGGATAGATCGGCAGCGAGAGCACCTGCGTCACAACGGATTCGGTAACAGGCAGTGAAACATCGCGGTAGTGCGCCTTGTAAACAGCCTGCTGGTGCAATGGAATCGGATAGTAGACCGCCGAGGCAATGCCCGCGTCAGTCAACGCCTGATGTATCGCATCGCGCCGCTCATGCATGATGGTGTATTGGTGGTAAACATGCAGCCCTTTACCATCTTCGAGCGGAGTCGTGACACCGCTGCCCGCTAATGTTTCAGAATAGATGTGGGCATTTCTGCGGCGCAGTTCGTTGAAACGATCGATCTGCTTGAGCTTCACCCTTAAAATTGCCGCCTGCATCTCATCCAGTCGGCTGTTGTAACCGATCAGCGAGTGATGGTAGCGCTCATAACTACCGTGGTTGCGGTATACCCTTAATGATTCGGCCAGCGTATCGTCATCACAGATAACCATGCCACCATCACCGAAAGCACCCAGATTTTTACTCGGAAAAAACGAGAAGCAACCGAGATCGCCAAGCGCGCCTGACTTTTTACCCAGACACTGTGCACCGAAAGATTGCGCACAGTCTTCGACGATTTTCAGATTGTGCTGTTCGCATAGCGCCACGATGGGCGCCATATCCACCGGCTGCCCAAAAAGATGCACCGGCATTACCGCGCAGGTTTTATCGGTGATTGCCGCAGCCACGGCGTCGGGGTCCATATTGAACGTACGCGGATCGATATCGACAAATACCGGCGTTGCGCCAACGTAGGAGATCGCTTCAGCAGTAGCGATAAAAGTAAATGGCGAAGTGATCACCTCATCCCCTTCACCCACGCCTGCTGCACGAAGTGCCAAGTGTAGTGCATCAGTCCCAGATGCCACCGCAACGGCATGACGTGTGCCGCAGTAGTGCGCAACCTCTTTCTCAAAAGCATTGACGTTAGGGCCAAGAATAAAGCGCCCATCTTCCAGCACGCCCGCGATAGCGCTATCGATCTCCTGCTTTAGATCACGATACTGCGCGTTAACATCAACCATTGGGATATTCATGAGTTCTCCAAAGCAAGATTGTGTGGATATATTAATCGTTGCGTAACTGTTCGCAGAAAAAACAGCGCCGTAGGTCTGATCAAGCCTAAGCGGATCAGGCGTTAACACCTTTGTTAATCTCTCTACTAATCATCAGCACAGTTTTCAGTGCACGGCGGCCCTCTTTTCCACTTACGGCCACCTGTGTGCCGTTAAGCACAGAGTCAACAAAGGCGCGTATTTCACACATCAACGTATCCACCTGCTCGAATTTTTTCTCTTGCGCGACGATTTTGGGTATGCCGTCATCGTCGAGATCACTACCGTCTTTGCGATAGATAGAGATTGCCCGCTGGTTGTAGTCGATAGAGATATAGGTATCCCGCTGAAAAACGCGGATTTTGCGCAGTGACTCACGACTAACCCGGCTCGCGGTCACATTGGCGACGCAGCCATTGGCGAACTGCAACCGGGCATTGGCGATATCCACCTCATTCGAGAGCACCGACACGCCCGAAGCGCTGATGTGAACCGGCTCGCTGGCGACGATATTGAGGATGATATCGATATCGTGAATCATCAAATCCATCACCACGTTGACATCGGTGCCGCGCACATTAAAAGGCGACAGGCGGTGGGATTCGATAAACATGGGGTTATGCAGCACGCCATCGAGCGCAATCACCGCAGGGTTAAAACGTTCGAGGTGCCCAGCTTGAAAGACAAGATTGTCGGCCTCTGCCAGAGCAACCAGCTCATCCGCCTCTTCAATCGTGTTGGTGATCGGTTTTTCCAGCAGGATATGCACGCCTGCCTGCAGGCAGTGGCGGGCGATCTCGAAATGGTACTCGGTGGGCACGACGATGGAGACCATATCCACCTGCGCGACCAACTCCCGGTAATCACTAAATGCCGCCACGCCGCTGCTGGCAGCGATCTGCGCCGCCCGTTTGCTGTCGCTATCGGCAACCCCTACAAAATTGATGTTGGGCAGTGATGCATATTTTTGAGCATGAAAGTTGCCCAAGTAACCAACGCCGATAACACCGGCTCGCAGTTTATTCATAGACAACCTCCTTGAGGTGCGGGGGGAGCATACAGTGAAAGCAGCTGAAGTTGGTGAGCAGCGATGTGCATTGCCGGAGCAGAACTTATCAATGGGTTACGGGCTGTAGCGATCTCCGTCGCCGGAGGCCGCCCTGAGGCGAAACCGGGGCAGTATAGCAAAAGATAATCGGGCGGGAAAAAAGCAAACGCGCACAGAACCTGAATATGGGCAGACCAACAATTTTGGTCCGCAACGCATAAAACGTATAATCCGCCGTGCATTCACCAGAGGTTCAGCCAGGAGCGAGTCATGCCATCATTTGACGTGGTTTCAGAAGTGGAAGTATACGAACTCAAAAATGCTGTCGATCAGGCCAACAAAGAGGTCACGACGCGTTTCGACTTCAAGGGTACAAACGCCAAATATGAGCTGACCGACTTCACCATCACCATGGAGGCGCCCACCGAGTTCCAGCTGGAGCAGATGCTCGACATCGCCCGCACCAAATTGAACCGGCGTGGCATCGACGTGCTGTGTCTCAAGGTGAATGACCCCGAACCATCGGGCAAGATCGTGCGTCAGACCATCACTATTCGCCAAGGATTGGATGCTGACCTTGCGCGACGCATCGTGAAGATGATCAAACAGAGCAAAACCAAAGTACAAGCAGCCATACAGGGAGAGAAGGTCCGAGTCACCGGGAAAAAGCGCGACGATCTGCAAAATATCATTGCACTGCTGCGCGAGGCTGAGCTGGATATGCCGTTGCAGTACGACAACTTTCGTGACTAACGCACCGCGATTAATTCACCAAAAAAAACTTGTGAATGTATGAACAACCTAACCGAATTGCTAAACAACAATCGGCACTGGGCCGAGGCTAAAGTCAGCCACGACCCGAAGTTTTTTGAGCGTCTCTCCAATCAGCAAAAACCACGTTATTTATGGATCGGTTGTTCAGACAGCCGCGTGCCAGCCAACGAAATTGTCGGCCTCGATTCGGGAGAAGTATTTGTTCACCGCAACGTGGCTAACATCGTTGTTCACTCTGATCTGAACTGTCTGTCGGTGCTGCAATACGCGGTGGAGGTGTTGAAGGTGGAGCACATCATCGTCTGCGGCCACTACAACTGCGGCGGCGTACATGCCGCGCTGTCAGGTCAACAGCATGGTCTGATCGACAACTGGCTGCGTCATATCAAAGATGTCTATATGCGCCACCGCGAGAGGCTGGATGCACTGGACGACGACAGCCGCCGAGCCGACCTGCTCTGTGAATTGAATGTGTTGCAGCAGGTCACCAATGTCTGTGACACCACGATTGTGCAGAGCGC
>JAADGQ010000126.1 GCA_013152295.1 Gammaproteobacteria bacterium
CAAGAACAAACGTCCTTTCATCGTATTCAACAACGCCATTATCCGTGTATATGCTTTTTTTCATGCTGTTACACTACTCCGCAGATTTAACTCTAACCATTTACTATAAAATCCTTTACTTTGTTGACGTAATAAATTCTCAAAATAGCACTAATACACGTATAAACAACAACAGAAAAGACCACTAGATAGATGTCTTTAGCAACAATGGCGGCATAAGTAACGTAGAGCGCGCTAATTACCGCAGCAACTATCAGCGTGTTATTCGCGTATCGACTATATCCATACGCCGCCAATAGCGGGTAACCCAGCAATGCGCTAATAGCCCCAAAAAATGCCCCGACAAACATAATAAAAAACATATCCGCCGCCAACTCACTCTCAACGCCGAACACAAAATCCAGCAATTCGACACGAATAGTGATGGAAAATATAAGGCCAACACTGACAGACAAAACAACTAGGGAAAATATTTTTTTATAAAACCTTAGATCACGCTCTTTGGCCATGTGCGGATAGATCGTTTGACAAACTATTCCGCAAAGGCTCATAAAAGCATAAAGGAGCTTCTCCACCATTGCATAATAACCAACAACCGTATTTCCAAAATAGAGACCTATCATAGTTAAGGTATAGTGACGACTGCCATCATTAGCCAGTCTGGATAGGAAAAAATGGTAGCTCTTCAAAAACTGATCAATAACAGCCTTACGCGTTGGAAAAACAAATTCAACCAAAAATATTTTACGTACGATCCATATAGAGATACCCCCGGACATCAGCGCACCGAACGTATTCAATGCTGGGACATAGAGATAGTCCGAGCTATCTGTTACTAAAATGAAAATAAAAACAGTGAAAAACAATTTCGTAGAAATATGCAGATACGCTATATATTTCATCTTTTCCATTCCCTGAAAAAACCACAAGGGGAACAGCGCGTTACCAATAACAAGCCCGAATGTTACAAAATACAGCAGCTTATTCTCGCTAAACAGATCGAAAAACATGATCATCGCAAAGAAAAACAACAACGAAACAGCCACCAAACCCAGCTTCAGAAACATCACTGACGCATAGATTTCAGCAACTTTTTTGGGATTATTTCTATGAACAGAGATCTCTTTTGTAGCAGACAAATTGAAACCAAACTCTATCAAAATATCAAAAAACATAATGACAGACAATGAAAAACTGACCAATCCATAGTTTTCAACGCCCAGCACCCGAACCAAGTACGGAAACGTCACTAGGGGCAATATGAACCCCAAACCTTGAATGGCCGAGAGAGAAAAGAAATTCGATAAAAGTTTCCTACCTGAACGCATGCTCATCTACAACTATTAATTCCAGCAAACAACAAACACAAAAAGCAGTGTCTCTTCATAGCACACACCCAGCCTAACAACGTCTTATCCATGACTAAATATTTATTGGTACGTGCCTCGGTCATTCATGGTAATTCCAACTATTGGGGAAGGCAAACACCTCTCTCTATGAGGCAAAGCAGGACAACCCTTAAGAAAACTGAATGACCTTGCATCAATAAGCATTTTTTCCCGAGAATCCGGTAAACACTGTGCGAAACACTATCTTCAAATCCCACCACAACGACCAGTTGCGAATGTAGTTCAGATCATATTCAACGCGCTTCTCCATTTTATCCAGAGTATCCGTCTCACCACGCCAACCATTGACTTGGGCCCAACCGGTGATACCGGGCTTGACCTTGTGTCTGAGCATATAGCCTGAGATAAGTTTTCTGTACTCTTCATTGTGCGCGACGGCGTGAGGTCGCGGCCCAACGATAGACATCTCACCAAGCAACACATTCATGAATTGTGGTAGTTCGTCTAGCGAAGTGCGGCGCAGAAAAGCGCCAAACGGCGTGACGCGAATATCGCCTTTTTTCGCTTGCACTACCGTGTCGCCATTATCACAAACAGTCATTGAACGGAATTTCCACACCCTGATTGCCTTACCATCCACGCCATAGCGACGCTGCTTAAACAGCACAGGACCGGGTGAGCTAAGCTTGACCCCGGCAGCGATAACAAGCATCGGAACGGCAATAAAAATCAGAATAAAACTCGACAGTACAATGTCTTCAAGTCGCTTAAGCCAACCATCGACCCCAGTACATGGTGATTCGTGAACGCTGATGGTGGGTACCGAACCCAAGTTAATCCAGTGTGAATGAAGCAGATTATAAACGAAAAAATCTGGAACCAGATGAACCGATGCAGTGGTATCCGCCAGTTTTTCTATCAACTCGGCTATCTGCTTTTCGCCTTTCAGCGCCAGAGCGATATAGATAAGATCAAATTCACCGTTGTGGGCACGACGAACCAGATCATCAAAACCACCCAACACCGGTGCAACAAGGTCTTCGGGGGTTCTGTCACTCGGTCTCTGGCGGTTATCGAAAAAGCCTTTCAGGACCAGTCCAAATGACGGCGTCTGCACAATAACCTTACCAATACGATTGCCTGCATCAACAGCACCCACAATCGCAACGGAACGCGTGTTATAACCTTTTGAACGAAAATGAGAAAGTAGACTGCGAACCGTTAACCGCCATGAGATGAGCGCCATGGGCGTCACGATAAACCAAGCACCAATGGCAATCCGCGAATACTCACCTGATGCTTTGAAAAAATAGGCCAGTGAAAAAAGGACGAAAATCGAAAAGAACCAAGCGACCATAATGGGCCAAGCCCATTGTCTGAACGAGACACCCCGCTGCGAACGATAAGCACCTAACCCACTACCAACAAATGAAAAGCTGATAATGGCGATCAAAACGGACAGAATATAACCTTCATCCAACGGAACTCCACGAACATAAAGCGAAGCAATCAAGGCAAGCGCTATAATCGCGCAATCGGATAGTCGAAACAAAAATTCCAGCTTTGAGCTGTGTGGTCGTATCGCTCCGTTTGACAAAATATTCATGCTATCTCCTTACCCTCTCACCTTATTGCCGCTGCCCACTGCCATCGCGTGCGGAAGTACAAAATTCATCAACCTCATACCGGCTTCGTAAGATAACGGCCGATTTTACACACACCCGTCAATACATACTTGATGCATCGACACACTCAGGCAAAATGCTTTTACACAGATGTTCTATCCGCACCGCCCTTAGCGTATCGGATGGACTGCAAGCACAAAACATACCATATAAATAGTTTCGTTTATAATTATGAAGTTAGAGATTTTCTGTTCGATTTACAATCCACTAAATAAATAATGGTGTAAAATTTTACGACACCAACTACAACTTAAACACCATCCTCACCGTTACGCCGAGCGCTTTTTCTGCGGCGTAACTCAAGCAAAGTACCAATCACTCCAGATGACGCATAAATAAAAGCAAGCCCGAACAACACTAACGGCGGGCTAATAGAGATAAAGACAAAGACCAACACCACTACCAAAATCGAAACAAATGGCACCTTGCCTTTTAGATCTATGTTTTTGAAGCTATGGTAACGAACATTGCTCACCATCAAAACACCGCCGATCACCGTGACGATGAGCGCCAACCAAGCCACATCGCCACCGCTCAAGCCGTTATCGTGACACAGCCAAACCATACCAATCACCAGCGCCGCAGCCGCCGGACTGGCCAAACCCTGAAAATACCCCTTGTCAGCACTGGCTGCCTGGGTATTAAAGCGCGCAAGGCGCAATGCGGCAGCAGCAGTGTAGAGGAAAGCAGCCAACCAGCCCAGTTTACCCAGCCCTCCCAGCGCCCAGCTATACATCACCAATGCAGGCGCAATGCCGAACGAAATCATGTCCGCCAGACTATCGTACTCTTTACCAAAATCACTCTGGGTGTTGGTCATTCTGGCGATACGCCCATCGATGCCATCCATGACCATCGCCACGAATATAGCGATAGCAGCTGCCTCAAAACGCCCGTTCATGGCGGCCACGATGGCGTAGAAGCCCGCAAACAGGCCCGCTGTGGTAAACAGGTTGGGCAGCAAGTAGATGCCTCTGCGCCTTTTTTTCTCGTTCATTGAGTCGCCCATTGCTTTATCCATCGATCAATCGAGGCAACCAGTTTTCCTGGTGCCCAGAGGATTGCATCAATCGTGCACCAGCGTGGCGACGATATCACTGCCCGCCACAACCTGATCACCAACCGCCACCTCAAGGCGGCTCTGTTCCGGCAAAAACAACACCGCCGTTGCGGAAAAAGGGGTGCAACCACACCGCTGCCCCTGTCCAATGCGAGAGCCCGCGCTCACATAGGGCAACCCCCGTGAGCCATGCATCTGCAACAACACATCATCATCTTCGTCAGTACGCACCCATATTGCGTAACGCAACAAATTCATCTGCTCAGCGGCACCCGCAACCGCTGGAGGCAAACTGGAGGCAAGCCACTGCTTTTTGACCTTGCCTTCGATCGGGCTACGATTAACATAAACACCCCCACCGTTCATGCGAATGATAATGCGCAGTGCTTGACGCTCAAGCAGGCGGTCTTGCACTCGCTCAACCGCCACGACCCGACCATCGACAGGGCTGACAACACCCAGTGGGGCAGCGGGTACCTTGCGATCGGGGTCACGAAACAGATAAAGAGCAGCTGCGCTCAGCCCCCAAAAAGGGAGCGCCGCATAAAAACCCAAAAAAATCTGGGCAACAATTGCAACGATCAGCGCAACAGCAAGATAGCGCCCCCCTTCTCGGGCGGCAGCGACAGATGTATTAGCAGCCATATAAAAAAACAGGCGGACCCCGGTCAAAAAAACCAAATAGGCCCGCCTTCATCCCTTGCGCGATATAACGCTTAGTTTTTACTCTGATCGACGATTTTATTGTCTTTAATCCACGACATCATGCCACGCAGGCGCTCGCCGACCTCTTCAATTTGATGCTCCTTGCCAAGACGGCGCTTCGCTTTCAGCGTCGCGGCACCCGCCTGGTTTTCGAGGATGAACTCGCGAGCAAATTCGCCATTTTGAATTTCATCGAGAATGCGGCGCATCTCCCACTTCGTCTCTTCGGTGATGATCCGCGGGCCACGGGTCAGGTCGCCGTACTCTGCGGTATTAGAGATGGAGTAACGCATATTGGCGATACCACCTTCATACATTAGATCAACAATCAGCTTAAGCTCGTGCAGACATTCAAAATAGGCCATCTCTGGTGCGTAACCCGCTTCCACCAGCGTTTCAAAACCAGCTTGAACCAGCGCTGTAGCGCCACCACACAAAACCGCTTGTTCACCAAACAGGTCTGTCTCGGTCTCTTCGCGAAAATTGGTCTCAATCACTCCCGCACGACCACCGCCGTTGGCGCTGGCATAAGAGAGCGCAATCGCTTTCGCGTTACCGCTGGAGTCCTGATGAACCGCGATCAGGCTTGGCACACCACCACCTTGGACGTAGGTAGAACGCACCAGATGTCCCGGCCCTTTGGGTGCGATCATAATGACATCCAGATCAGCGCGCGGCTCGATTTGACCGTAGTGAATATTAAAGCCATGAGCAAACGCCAGCGCAGCACCCGGCTTGATGTTTGGCTCAACCTCTTTGCGATAGAGGCGCGCCTGGTGCTCATCAGGCGCAAGAATCATCACCACATCCGCATCTTTGACGGCCTCTTCAATCGGCGCAACACTTAACCCGGCATTTTTCGCCTTGGCTACTGAAGCAGAGGTTGAACGCAGACCAACGACAACATCGACGCCGGACTCCTTAAGATTATTGGCGTGGGCGTGGCCCTGCGAACCGTAACCGATGATCGCAACCTTTTTACCCTGGATAATCGATAAATCGGCGTCTTTGTCGTAATAAATGTTCATAAAGCGCTACTACTCCGTTCCTATAGTTTGTTGTTCGTAAAACCCAGCTTGCTAACCGGGTGATTATACATGTAACCGCTTGTCACCGCGTGCAATACCTGAGACACCACTGCGCACCGTCTCCAAAATGGTGCTCTCATCAAGACTATCGATAAATGCATCCAACTTGCTACCAGCCCCGGTCAGCTCAATGGTGTAGCTGCATTCGGTGACATCAATGATGCGTCCACGAAAAATGTCGCACAAGCGCTTCACTTCGGTACGCATTTCATTACCCACCGCCGCCACCTTGATCAGCATCAGCTCACGCTCAATATGAGCACCCTCGGTCAAATCGAGCACTTTCACCACATCCACCAACTTGTTCAGCTGCTTGAGGATCTGCTCAATAATGTCATCAGTGCCGCGGGTCACCAGCGTCATGCGCGACAGCGATGCATCTTCAGTAGGCGCCACCGTCAATGACTCAATATTATAGGCACGCGCAGAAAACAGCCCGGCAACACGGGATAACGCTCCCGCTTCGTTCTCCATCAGGATCGAAATGATTCGTCGCATCATAGTTCTCGTTTATACCAACATCATCTCATTCAAGCCCGCACCGGCAGGAATCATCGGGTAGACGTTCTCCGTTGCATCGGTCTTGAAATCCAAAAATACCAACCGCTCTTTCATGGCCATCGCCTCTTTCAACGCACCTTCAACATCTCCTGACTTCTCAATGCGCATGCCCACATGACCATAACCTTCGGCCAACTTCACAAAATCCGGCAATGCATCCATGTAAGACATTGCGTAGCGACCCTGATAGAAGATCTCCTGCCACTGCCGCACCATGCCCAAATAGCCGTTATTGAGATTGATCACCTTGATCGGCAGCCTATACTGCAAACAGGTCGAAAGTTCTTGTAGGCACATCTGGATACTGCCGTCACCGGTGATGCACGCCACCGTTTCAGCGGGATGCGCTAACTGCACGCCCATTGCAGCAGGCAGGCCAAAGCCCATGGTGCCCAGACCTCCGGAGGTAATCCAGCGCCGCGGTTGATCAAACTTATAAAATTGTGCCGCCCACATCTGGTGCTGACCAACATCGGTGGTCACGTAGGCATCGCCGCCGGTGATCTCATAGAGCGCTTGAACCACCTGCTGAGGCTTGATCACATCTGCGCTGCTTTCGAATTTCAGGCAATCCTGCTGACGCCACTCGCTGATCTGTTTCCACCAACTGCCAAGCGCCTCCTTGTCTGGCGTGATATCACTGTCGGCAATCAATTTGAGCATCGAACGCAACACGCTATTGACGCCACCAACAATGGGGATGTCCACTTTGATATTTTTGGCGATCGATGTAGGGTCGATGTCGATGTGAACAATCTTTGCCGTCGGGCAGAACTTCTCGATCGCACCGGTCACCCGATCATCGAAGCGGGCACCGATCGCAACCAGCACATCGCAATGGTGCATGGCCATATTCGCTTCGTAGGTACCATGCATACCCAACATACCGAGAAACTGCCTGTCAGTCGCAGGATAGCCACCCAACCCCATCAAGGTGTTGGTCACCGGATAGCCAAGGGTCTGCACAAATTCGGTCAGTGTCGCCGCTGCATTGTCAAGCACCACACCGCCACCGGTGTAGACCATCGGTCGCGTAGCGGACAACATCAACTTAACAGCCTTCTTTATCTGCCCGGCATGGCCTTTAACAACCGGGTTATAAGAGCGTAGCTGCACCGTTTCGGGATAGGCATACAGTGCCTTCGCTGCGGTCACATCTTTTGGTAGGTCAATAACCACAGGACCGGGACGACCTGATGTGGCAATATAGAATGCTTGCTTGATCGTCGCAGCCAGATCTTTGACATCGCCAACCAAAAAGTTATGCTTAACGCAGGGACGGGTGATGCCAACAGAGTCAACTTCCTGAAAGGCATCGTTACCAATCAGTGAGGTGAAAACCTGGCCGGTAAAGACAACCAGTGGGATCGAATCCATATAGGCCGTAGCGATCCCCGTCACGGCGTTGGTTGCGCCAGGCCCCGATGTCACCAGCACCACGCCCGGTTTACCCGTGGAGCGCGCATAGCCGTCGGCGGCATGTGTCGCGCCCTGCTCGTGACGAACCAGAATATGCTGCACGTCTTGCTGCTGGAACAGCGCATCATAGGTGTGCAGCACCGCACCGCCAGGATAGCCAAACAGATACTCCACGCCCTCCTCTTTCAGGCAGCGAACGAATATCTCGGCACCGGTTAATTCCACGTCAAACATCCTCCATTACAGACAAAACAAACAGTTGCGACAACTAACAAAGATAGATAAAGACAGCCTGCCCAGCAGGCAGCCGAGCTCTTGCGAATCTACTATGATAACCCAAACCCAGATGTTTCATAAATCCACCTAATCACAAGGAGCGCGTGATGCCCTACCTACACATAGAGACCAACGTAGAGATCAACTCAAACAAAGCACAAGCGATGCTGAACAGCGCCTCACAAACTGTCGCGACAGCGTTAAAAAAGCCGGAGAAGTACGTCATGGTGTCACTGAAACAGCAGGCAACCATGCTCTTTTCGGGAACGTCCGCCCCGCTCGCATATCTGGAGCTAAAGAGCCTCGGGCTGGAAGAGACGACAACTGCCGCGCTTTCGGCACAGCTCTGCACCCTGATGCAGACACAGCTCGGCGTCGACCCTGGGCGAATCTACATTGAGTTCGCCGCACCAGAACGGCCGATGTGGGGATGGAATAGCGCCACCTTTTAGTTAACGCTGGCGCAAGAACAAGAAGGTGTAGTGCAAGCTATTGGTACATCATAGAGAGACTCAGCGCAGGTACTCTTTCAGAAAGAGCTGCGTTTCGTCCCACGCCTCTTCAGCGACCCCTGCGTTATAAGCAGGGTTCTGATACTCGGCAAAACCCGCCTCCTCATCGAAGCTGACCACAACGGAGCCACGCATTGCCAGCATCGCACTCTCGAGCGACACCACGCCGCCCGCCTCCTGCAGCGCACCTTGTTGTCGCCCGTATATACCCAAAACCGGGATCTCCAACGCCTTAAATTCGGCGGCATTATCTATGGCGGGCGGATAGTAAACCACGGCAACAGAGATATA
>JAADGQ010000139.1 GCA_013152295.1 Gammaproteobacteria bacterium
ATGAAACTGCTGATCCCGATGGCTGGATTGATCGACAAAGAAGCGGAGATGGAGCGCCTCGGCAAACAGATCGAAAAGATCAGAAAAGAGCTGGAGCGCTGCACCAAAAAACTAGCCAACCCCAGCTTCGTCGAACGCGCACCGGAAGCTGTTGTGCAACAAGAGCAGAAGCGCGCAGATGACTATCGAGCGTCGCTGGAAAATCTCAAGGAGCAGTTGGCACGCATCTCTACGCTGTAACGCTGAGAGGCGCAACACGATGATCATCCCCCACACAGAGCTCGCCGCAGAGACTCTCCGCGCATTGATCGAGGAGATCGTCACACGGGAGGGGACCGACTACACGAAATCTCCACGACGCAAAAAGTTCAACAGGTCATTGAGCAGTTGCGACGCAAGGATATTTGTATTGTCTACAGCGAGCTGAATGAGACCTGCACACTGAAATCAGTGTCTCGTTAAACGTCATAGTTGAGCATGCAGTTTGGTCTGGCTTAATCCGTAACAGACCATTAAAAAGAGTAGCACACAGATGAGCGTTGAAAATTCTGCTGTAGATGAAATAACGTCCATTCGCTGTGGCCTCGAAGCGCTGGCATTGACAGGGAGCAATGCGCAGTACCAGGCGCTCTCTTTCTACCTGGGCTTGCTGGCAAAGTGGAACCGGGTCTATAACCTGACCAGCATACGTGACCGGCGCGAAATGGTGATTTTACACCTGCTCGACAGCCTGGCGGTTACCCCTTGCATCGAGGGTCCGGTAATTCTTGATGTTGGTAGTGGCGCGGGCTTGCCAGGTATTCCTTTGGCGATTATGCGCCCCGATTGGCGAATAACGTTGCTGGATGCGAACAGCAAAAAGAGCCGTTTTGCCACTCAAGCGGTGGTGGAGCTGGGCTTGAAAAACGTCACCGTCATTAACGCCCGGATAGAGGCGTATAGACCACCCAAACTGTTTGATACGGTGATATCGCGGGCATTTGCCTCGATAGCAGAGATGGTTATAGCGAGCGCTTCAGCGTGCCGTCCCGGCGGCCAGTTGGCGGCGATGAAGGGGCGTTACCCGCAACATGAAATAGATGCACTATGCGCGCCTTATGTGGTGGAGCAGGTCTACCCCATCAAGGTGCCAGGGCTGGATGCACAGCGGCATCTTGTGAGCATCCGGACCGAATGAGTATGTCTCCCGACAATCCTGCAAAAACAGGCGCTGTTCGGCTGATGACATTTCGCCATGTTCCGGTAGACGAACAAGAGGAGATCGCCCAGCTATTAACAGATCACGGCATTGAACATTACACGACGCCCGAAGGGCGCTGGGGACTCTCTGCTGCGGCACTTTGGCTCCGTAATAGAGAGCAACTGGCCACCGCTAAAGCGTTGAACCAACGCTACCAGCAGGAGCGAGCGATCAAAGCGCAGCGTGAATATGAACAGCTAAAACAGAGCGGCGATGCCGAGACTTTTTTTCAACGCTTGCGCAGAGAACCACTGCGCATGGTGTTTTATATCGCGGCCGTTGCAGCGATCATCTACCTCTCCATCTCGCCCTTTCTCGCCCTGGGTGATTGAGTGCTTTTGATCTTCAGATCAGCGCTGGACCTTACGAACAACCTCCATCAATTGTTGAGAAATATCTGTGGCGCCGGAGTGGCGCTTGGCGCTGCGTTGCTGAATGGATCGTCGATAAAAGAGAAATCGCTGCTGGCAATCCAGTCCGACAAGCCACCCACAGTGGTCGCGTCAGATGTGGCCTGCCCCGCTCCGGCACTGGCAAAGCCAACCTGTCCGGTAGACAGATTCTCTACCTGAACGTGAGCGAACCCTGCGGGTACATCAGCAGAAGCTCCACCAGCGGAATTTCCCAAACTGACCTGTTGGCCAATCCCGAACACTCTAATGGTCTCTCCGGCAGTCCACGTTACCGTATCGGAATAACCGGGCAACCCAGCGCCACTATCCAGGCCACTGATCGACCCGCCAGAGACGTAGCCACCGGAGAGTTGTTGCAGCACAAACAGCGTGGCGTCGCCACTACCTGATACCTCCAGCGCGGTCGAATCAGACAGTGCCACACCTTGAGAAATATGTAGAAATTCACTGGAGGCACTTCCATAAGCAGCTTTAGCATAAGCGAATCCAAAATTAAAATTCTGCCCGCTAATGTTGCCGCCAACATCACGCTGCTTGCCGACGACGTAGCTGTTTTCGATCTTGATCTCCGTATCACCTGTGTTGCCGGTTGCAGTGGCCCAACTGCTCTGTATCGCGGTGGTCAATAAAAAATCTGCGGCCGCTCCATCGCCCGAAAAAGAGTCACGAACTTGTGAGCGCAGCGCGATACCATCGATCACGCGTGTACTCGCGTCCGGATCGAGATTGACCCTGATGATCGACTCATCAAAAAAACCGAGCTCGTCAGGTGTCCCCGTTGCATTCGAACCCGCAACGATTTGGCGGATGTAGGTCTCACCGTTGATCGTTGCCTGGGTCTGCAGAAAACCATCATCCTCGATGAGATCCACACCATTAAACCAGGCACTATCAGCGCTGGAAGATATAGCGCCCCCGGCACTACTCCACTCCCCGAAGGAGACATCGATCCCGTTAAAAGGGTCACCCGGACCAGCGGTTGTCAAACTAGGTAGAAAATAGATAATCAGAAAAAGCGCATGAATAATGCGTTGCATGAATCAACTCTCTCTTTTGGATGCGGTGGATCAGGCGCGATCGGCCTTTCCTATATATCGTCCAAAGAGGAGAAAAACATGAGCCCGCACAGGGCTGAAACGCAGCTACGCTTGCGACAAAGCTGCGGTAGCGGTTCACGACAAACCTATGTCGTCATTTAACATTGAGTAATACGCCAACGAAGGTGGCGCAGTCATGCGGAGAAGTGATAAAAACCAAGGCCTTGCTGCTTCAACTGCGGCAATATCCGCTCCATGGCCTCGAGACTGTGCGAATTATTGTCATGAAACAAGATGACATCACCAGCAACCATCGGATTACTGTTGATACGCTCTATTAACTTGTCTGCGCCATCTTTTAAATAGTCGCTATAGGTCTTCGACCAATGGATAAGTCGATAGTCGGTTTTTTTAAGGTAGCCCAGCGATGCCGCACTCATGCGTCCCCGCGGTGGCCGAAAATCAAAACTGTCGATACCGGTGGCACGCTGAATCGCCAGCCGGGTTTTATCCAGCTCTTCATTCAGCTCAGGCTCGCTCAGTGAAGGCAGCTCACGGTGCGTGTAGGTGTGCCCGGCAACGGCGTGGCCTTCTCGTACAATCTGCGCCGCAATATCGGGATGTCTGTCTACCATTTCACCAATCATGAAAAAAGTCGCCTTAACATCATGAACAGCCAAAATTTCCAGCAACGGCAACGTATATTGAGGATCAGGGCCGTCATCAAAAGTTAAGCTAATAACGCTGCCCTCAGTGGCAGGCAAGCGCCACAAAAAATGGTCCGCAGCATAGCGATTTTGTAAAAAACCTTTTGTCCAACCCCTAACCCGTGAGAGCGCCATCAATTTGGCCTGCGAAAAAACCATCAGTCTGCTCCTACCACTCGTCGCATAACCTCGTAGTTACGCCGCGCCAAATGAGCCCATGTATAGTCACGAACACTATCGACCAGCACGTCTTGCGACCATCGCATCGACAACACCTTAACCAAAGCATTTGCCAGTTCATCGCAGTTATCCGGCGCAATCAACAGACCGTTCTCATCATGCTTGATAACAGCAGGGATACCGCCCACTGCTGTTGCAACAACCGGCACCGCGCACGCCAGCGATTCGATAATAACGTTGGGTGTACCCTCCATATAACTCGGTAGGCATAGCGTATTCGCCGCATTGATCCACAGCGGCATCTGATCGTGCGATATGCTGCCACAAAAGTGCACACGCTCTTTTGGCAATGTTTTTTGCGCCTTTTTTTTCAGCGACTGTAACCGACTACCGTCTCCAGCAAAAACTAATTTGTCGTTATCATCCAGCGCACTACACTCATGCAGCTGCTGCCATGCATCCAACAACAGCTCGACCCCCTTTAATCGCTCCATACTACCGACATAGAGAACTACCTTGCCGACATTCGCACCAAGGCCAAGTCGCTGTCGCGCCTCTTGTTGCTTAATAGGATAGAAGATCTTTGGAGAGTAACCAGCGCAGGGGATCTGATCGATCGACACATCTACGATACGGCGCATCTTCTCTCGTAGCGCGCTACTGACGGCGATCACTGCCCGCGCATGTTTTAGTGCGTAACGCACCTGGCATTTCATACCAAAACGCTGCGCTGTTCTGTTGATGTCGCTGCCGTGAGCGGTTACGACAACCGGAATACCGAGCAAGCGTGCAGCCAATACTACGGCCAGCCCATCGGGGTAGATGCGATGACCGTGGACAACAAGACCTTTATATTTTTTTTTTAAACAATTGAGGGTGCGAATAATAGTGAATAGATAGGTTATTCCAGAAAAAATCTCCAACTTTGGCAGCGCCAGGAACCTTGGGTGATAGACATCAATACCGCCGATATTTTCATGCGTGGGCACGACACTGTTCTTGCCACCATCCGCGAACGGAAGTCGGCTCGGAATCGGGGCAATCACGCTCACCCCATCAACCAGCAGCTTTAACTCATCGGTAAGGCTCCTGATAAAAACCGCTCGCTGGCGACCTGCTGCATTGGGGAAAAAAGTAGTGACAGTCAGTATATGCATTGTGGCTACAGATTGCTGAATCGACACTCAGCGATTGGTGGGTGCCACATCTCGGGCACGGCCGCGGGCAGTATGCATTCTTCCTTTTCCCACAACCTGGCAGGCGCGTGTGCTCTGCTCATTTTTACTGCCTCCCTCTTCGCTATCGTTCTCTTTCCCCCCATCACCCTCTTGTGCAGTTTTTTCTTGGCGCTCCACAGCCAATAACGCTATGCACACCACACCAATAACGCAAAGCAGGTAAAAGCTCCAGTCATAAGTCTTGGCGTTGGTAAACGCGCGAAACAAAATCGTATAAAAACTAACCAGTGTCGCCACCCTCAACGCAACCAGGCGTGGATCACCGCCCTCTTTGGGCTTTATCGAGTGCAACCCTTTCGAGAGCTTGATAGCGAACATCATAAACGTAAAAATACCCAAAAAACCCGACGTAGCCAGAATTTCAACATAGGTATTGTGAGCATTTTTATGTCTCTGATCATAGCTCAGCTCGCCGTAATATCGCGCATACTCTTTAAAACTTCGACTGCCCGTACCCAAAAGGGGGTGGCTCTTGAACATTTCAAAGCCCGCCTTCCACAACTCGATTCTTGAAGATTTTGCATCATCTGACGTATAGCCTGAACTGGAGTATTTGTCGCGGCTTGCCCACTGGTAACCGATAGCAGCAACACTTAAACAACCAACCAAAATCAGCGGGATAACCCGCTTCGATTTTTCCACCGTGAAAAACAGAATAAGAATACCTTGTAGTACCAGCGCCAAGATCGCAGACCTGGAGTAGGAGACAAAAATCCCGATAACGCATGCAACTAAAAATACGAGAACGACAAAACTTTTGAGGCCCTTAACCAGCCCCATTTTCCGGCTGATGTACAGAAA
This sequence comes from Gammaproteobacteria bacterium, assembly GCA_013152295.1. Classification (GTDB taxonomy): domain Bacteria; phylum Pseudomonadota; class Gammaproteobacteria; order JAADGQ01; family JAADGQ01; genus JAADGQ01. The sequence continues at coordinate 5,617 of JAADGQ010000139.1, forward strand.
CGGAATAATCATTAAAATAGCGTAGGTGTAATCGTTGTGGTTCTCGTACATACCATACGCATTTGCCGCATGCCCACCCACTGTGCGGCCCAATCCATAATAGGCGACATAGAGCCCGTAAAAAACCACAACCATGGCACCTAACACCATGCCCCAGCTAAATCGATAAAGTGCTGTCGTGCTGTTCATAAGCAGTACAGCAATAGACATATAGATAGCAAATTGAGACCAGGTACCAAACATTTTAAAGGTACTGCTCATACCCTGGTCGACAACGGATAACACTTGCACAAACAGAAACAGCATCAGGTAAACAAATGCCGGATGCTTAAAAGCATCTGCGCGCAGATAGTCCGGCTTACGAATCATGCCCACCACACCGGCAAGCAAAGACAGCATGAGCATCGGCTTATACGGATAGAGTACCGGCCAGAGAATACCCGGCTGCAACAGGTGGATAAAGCTATAGAGAAATGCCATAACCGCGCGCCTAACCCTTACCTCGAAACGCCTACCTTAGGCCAGTATTTGTTGAAGTTGGTCAGCGCGTAGGTCTGCTGTGCTAGATCGATATAAAATTCCACCAAGGCTTGCGGCACGATTTCGGCTAAGCGCTTTGCAGCAGTCTCTATGTGGCTTGCCGCATCATCCCTTAAAAACTTTTCAGCAACATCACGATCATTGGTCAACGCACCGATATCACGTAGCGCAACACGCTCCCCGCGCACTGTTGTGTTGGCTGGGAAAACCAGATCCGTATTAAAAATATGGCGCGTCCAGATCTGTTCATCCAGTTGTAGTGCTTGTGAAATAAGCGACTTGATCACATCATACTGCTGATCCTTGGCAAGATGCTCCATTTCACGATCAAGAAAGCGGTCATTTCTCTCTTTAACAATGACATGATCAAAGCACACCGGCAGTGTAACCACCCCGAAAAAACGCCGTTTAACATGCAGGTTTTTCAGATAGATGTAAGGATCAATCAGATCAGAGATCGCATCGGACAGCCCATGGGCACGCAGCGTTCTCGCCAACTTGGCCATACTCAATACAGAAAAATTGCCCTTACACACCTCAAGAACAATTTTCGCATTCTGCTTAAGCGCGTGAATAAACGGCGATTTCACCCGAGACATCCATCGGTCTACAGCGACTAATAGTGGGTTGCCATCAATTTTCCCACGCAACCCGGCAGCCAAGCTCGATGCACCACGAACACGCAGCAGATGAATCGCGTAATCATCGGTCAGAAACACCACTTTGACTTGAATACCGCCTTCAATGGGTGGTGAAACAATCTGATGACGCACGCTTTCCCGGATCAGTGTCTCATCAAGAAGAGATCTTGGTTCTTGCTGATCCCGCTCACTGCCCCCACTGATACCAATCTCATTCATTGCTATCGTCTCTTTACTAGGCATCACCTGTTAACCTCTTCGCGCCAATGCAGCGACCATCGTAAACACGCTGATACAACGCCTCGTACTGATCGATCATTTTTTTCAGGGTAAAGTGGCCTGCCACCCAATTTTTTCCCGCCAGCCCCATCGCTTGACGACACGCCGGATCACGGCATACCGCTGCCAATTCACGAACCATCTGCCTGACATCGCCTGCCGGATAGAGGGCACCCGCACTACGAGGAACAATCTCTTTATTGCCACCAACGTTACTAGCAACGATAGGTACTCCGGCAGCCATAGCCTCTAGCAACGTGTTTGAAATACCTTCGCTCCATGATGGCAATACAAAGATATCCATAGCAGGCATAAACACTTCAACCCGATCCTGATGCCCCATGAAGCGTACCGCACCAGGCGCCATATGTTGGTGAGCGTAATTTTCAAGCGCTTCACGGTCCGGACCATCCCCGACCATCAGCACAAGAATATCAAAATCTTCACCCAGCTCATTGGCGGCCTTGAGTAGCGAAAAATAGTTTTTCACCTCAGCTAAGCGACCCACTGCACCGATCACAATCGTATTATCGCGAATAGCCAATTTTTTACGCGCTGTCGACCGATCCAAATCAGCGAAGCGCTCCATCACCACGCCGTTATAGATCACCTCGATGCGCGCTTTGGGAATATTGAAATGGTGATCCAGCTGTTGGCGCAAATCATCCGACACCGAGACGATCGCGTCTGTATAACGGCTAAACAAGCGCTGCAGTTTCGCGTAGTGAAGCTTGCCAGGGAACTGGCGTCCGTGTTCACTATGTATGATAGCCTTAACACCCGCTAATTTTGCGGCAACAAATCCGTAGAGAAATGCTTTCTGATTACGTGTATGCACAATATCTACGCCCGTTTTACGAAAATGCCGAGCCATACGGAACGCCAACCGGTAATCGTTACCTGGTGCCATTTCCATCTCGATGATCGACACATTTTTATCTTCGATACGATCCGCAAACTCACCACGCTGTTTAAGGCAACAGACCGATGAGCTAAATTTGTCGTTGTTTAACCCATTAACAATGTTGACAACACCGTTCTCCAAGCCACCGGGCTCCAGCGACAGGACCACATGTTGAATATTGATTTTATTTGGCATAGCGGCCTACCAACGGTAATTTCACAATAAATCGGCGTATCAGCACAATATCTGCGCCCTGCAAAACATTAAACACACGAGCGAACACTAGAAAGGTCACAAAATAGACGGCCCCACACACCAGCAAGCGGACGAAAGGATCCGACAACATTCCGTTGACCAACAGCCCCACACTGCCTGCCAAAACCGACACCAGCAGTGTCATTAAAATACTCCTGGCCGGAATCAGGTCGCTGACTGTGCATTGCAGCAGGCGCATATCAACGACCAGATACATCGCCACCCCTGCGTAAGCGGATACCACCGTGCCAATAACCGGCCCGTAAAAGCCGATAAGCTTGACCAGAATCAGACTTAAAACAACATTGATGGCAACAATCGCCAACGATATCTTAAATGTGACAGCAGTCTTACCAAAAACAGGTGGTATCACGCTGAATACAAACATATGCAGTGGCACCAAAAGCAGATACCCCCTGAAGATACCGACGCTTTCAGCATACTCTTCAGTAAAAAGCAGTGTTATAAATTCGTAAGAAAAAAACAGCAAAAAGACAAAGGTCGGCAGTACGACCAATGCCAACTTGCGCACCGAGGCACGCCATATCTCTATGATTTCAGCAAACTTCTTCTCTTTAACAAGCGGTGGAAATGTCGCCCGCAATACGTTGGCAACTGACTTCTGGAAAATTGCATCCAGCGGCAATTCCAGCGCCCCCACAGAGTAGACAGCAAACTGATTTGTTGTAAAGTTGACAGCGATGACCATACGATCCAGCACCCGCCCTACCAGGCCAACGATGGCGGATAGCGCCAAAGGTAAGCTGTAGCTCAGCTGCTCTCTGACGAAGCACTCTTTAAGCGTCGCTCGACTGACGGGCAGCACGTCGCTCTTGACGATATAGCTATACACAACCAGACGTATAACCGCATAGGCCGCAATACTCACTACAAGACCGGTAAACCCGGCGCCCAT
>JAADGQ010000017.1 GCA_013152295.1 Gammaproteobacteria bacterium
TGGTCTTGTTACTGCCGACCCGCTCAAAGCTGCGCTCCTGCAACACGCGCAACAGTTTGACCTGCATCGGCAAGCTCATGTCGCCGATCTCGTCGAGAAACAGCGTGCCCCCCTCAGCCATCTCAAAGCGCCCTTGGCGGGTGCTGATAGCGCCGGTAAACGCCCCTTTCTCGTGACCGAACAGCTCGCTTTCGAGCAAGTCAGCCGGAATCGCGCCGCAGTTGATCGGCACAAACGGCTTCTCGCGACGGGATGAGTAGTAGTGCAGATTGCGCGCCACCACCTCTTTGCCGGTCCCCGATTCACCGAGAATCAGCACTGTCGCCTCGGATTCAGCGACCTGTTTGATCATCTGCCGCACATGAACCACTGAACGGCTGTTACCCACCAGACTGCGAAACAGCTCCGGCGAGCGCTCACCACGTGCCTGCGCCTTGCCATCACGCTGTGCCGTCGCGCGCTGCAACGCACTGTTCAGCTGACGGTAACGCAACGGGTAATGCAGTACCGTCAACGCATCGACAGCGATATCAGCTGAGAAGTGGCTATCACTCCCCTTGTCGGCCAACAACAGAATCGGCACCTCACCCCACGCCCTGACGCCACTGAGCACCTGCTGAAACTCCGCATCAGAGCGGCAGCCACCGAGCAACACGGCCAATAGACCATCAGCAGACGCCACCTGCTGCTGCCAGTCACGGCTATCCGCAGTAATGACATCGTCGTAATCGCTAAACTCAAGAAGATCTTTCAGATGACAGCGGCGCTGCTCATCGGCATCAATCACTAACAAAGTTGTGCTCAGCATGCGCGGCGATTCCCCCCCTCCCCAAAAACTGGTGAATTTCCCAAAAGTTAAGCACCGTTAGCAGCACATGTCAAAATAATGTCATAGTACAGAAGTAGGGCACCAGCACGACCAATGGCCTTACATAAGCTTTTTTGCAATAAATCATTATTGTGACAATCACCGCAGGCCAAATACCACCCCCGCAGCGCAAATATTTAACGTTGCTTATTTCTACTTTGCCACAATTTGATAAATACACCTGACGTAGGAGCGGCGCCTCGCCGCGATGAATTTCGCTGCCAAAACCAACCGCAGCGAAGCGCCGCTCCTACGCGGAATCTGACAAAGCAGAACACCCTTCAAAAAGAGATATTTACACGACTGGCAGAGGGCCCGACCTGGCGATCATTAACAGTGTTTTAATTCCCCAGCCCAATCTGTTTTGGGCTACAATAATGTATACTAAATACATCTATATAACATACTGGTACGCGTATCGATGACGAAGCAAAAACAGAAGCTGGCAGAGACGAAGACAACGACCAAAAACCAAGAAGACAGTGTTTTTGATTTGCATGCCAAAAGCCCAAAAATTGGCTGGAATGAAGATGGCACCTTCCCATACAAAACCAAAATGGATGTGGTGACCTACGAGCGCGAGAAACACCTGCTGCAAATTGAGCTGCTTAAAGTTCAAAGCTGGATCAAAGACACCAAGCAGCGGGTGGTCCTCATTTTTGAGGGCCGCGACGCGGCCGGTAAGGGCGGTACGATCAAGCGCTTCATGGAGCACCTTAATCCACGCGGCGCCAAGGTAGTCGCACTGGAGCGACCCAATGCCCGCGAGCGAAATCAGTGGTACTTCCAACGCTACATCCAGCACCTCCCGTCCAAAGGCGAAATTGTGCTGTTCGATCGCTCCTGGTACAACCGCGCGGGCGTTGAAAAGGTCATGGGCTTCTGCGACGACCATGAGCATCTTGAATTTTTGCGCCAAACGCCACAACTGGAAAGAATGCTGGTCAACGACGGGCTGATTTTCTATAAATACTGGTTCTCTGTCAGCCGCGAAGAGCAGTTCCGCCGCTTCAAGTCACGCCAAAAAGACCCACTCAAACAGTGGAAGCTCAGCCCGGTGGATATGGCCTCTCTAAGTAAATGGCACGACTACACCAACGCCAAAAACGTGATGTTCTTCCACACCGACACCAAAGATGCACCATGGACAGTAATCAAATCAGACGATAAAAAACGCGGCCGCATTAACTGTATGCGCCATTTTCTGAGTCAACTGGACTACCCCGACAAAGATCACGAAACCGTTGGCAAGTTAGACCCCCTTATTGCCGGCTCAGCGAAAAAGATCCATGAGCGGGATGAATCCACCGATTACAGCCAGACAACATAGAAAAGCACTCGCCTAAAATCCCCAAACTCCAAAGGAGCACCACTATCGTGAGCAAAGAGCAAAAAAAACAGAAGATCAAAAAGATCATCAAAAAATTTCACAAAGACATTGCAAAAGCAGTCGCCAGTGCCAACAAGGCAGAAGATCGCGCCAGCAAGGCCGCGCTGCACGCTCGCGAAGCCCGCGATTCCGTGATCAAAGCCGAAGACCGCCTGAAAAAAGCGATCAACCAACTCAAGCAGTTAGAAGCTGACAAGCTCGCCAAAAAAAATGCCGCCAAAAAATCAGCACAAAAGAGGGGGATTCAACAAGCGAAAAAAGAGAAGAAAAAAGGTAAAAAGAGGTAGGCAGCTGTAGCCCGACCAGCTGCTTGCTAAATCAGGCCTTATCTGACCTGGATATCGATGAACCTTACGATGCCCGCCCCGACAACCAAAACCACCAGACAATAAAAGCGATCAGCGCCAGACCTGCGAGGTTGATAATAAATGTTGTCATAATTACTGCCCTCTCGGCTTAAACAGACGCAGGCGGTTGGCATTGGTGACGACGGTGAGCGATGACATCGCCATCGCTGCACCGGCGATCATCGGGTTGAGCAGCACGCCGATAAACGGATAGAGCAGACCGGCGGCGACCGGAATGCCAAAAACATTGTAGACAAAGGCACCAAACAGGTTCTGCTTGATGTTGCGCACGGTGGCTTTGGAGATGGCGATGGCATCGACCACGCCGTGCAGTGAACCACGAATAAGGGTGATATCGGCGCTCTCGATGGCCACGTCGGTGCCGGTGCCGATGGCAAAACCGACATCGGCGCGTGCCAGTGCCGGGGCATCGTTGATGCCATCGCCGACCATGCCGACACGTTCACCGCGTGCCTGCAACGCGGCGACGTTATCTGCTTTATCTTGCGGCAGCACTTCGGCAATCACTTCATCAATGCCAACCTGTTTGGCAACAGCGGCGGCGGTGACGCGGTTATCGCCGGTGAGCAGCACGACCTTCAAACCAACCGCCCGCATACGCTGGATAGCATCTTTTGAATCGGGCTTAATCGCATCGGCGACGCTGATCACCCCGACAGCCTGACCGTCCACCGCCATAAACATCGGCGTCTGCGCCTGCTTTTCCAGCTCAAGTGCGGCGGACTCAAGCGCGCTGCTATCCACGCCGCGATCACGCATCAATTTCCGATTACCCAGCAGCACGGCCCGGCCCTCGATGGTTGCACTGACTCCATGCCCGGCGACGGCTGAAAAATTCTCCACTTTTAGCAGGGCCAGTTGCCGCTCATGGGCCGCGTTTACAATCGCTTCGGCCAGCGGATGCTCTGAATTTTGTTCAAGGCTCGCCCCCCATTTCAGCACTGTCTGTTGCGTCCACCCTTCTAGCGCAACCAGCTCGGTGACACTAGGCCGACCTTCGGTGACAGTGCCGGTTTTGTCGAGAATAATGGTGTCGAGCTTGCCAGCCTGTTGCAGCGCATCGCCATTGCGAATCAGCGTGCCAGATTCCGCTGCTTTGCCAACGCCGACCATGATCGAGATCGGTGTGGCCAGACCCAGCGCACAGGGGCAGGCGATGATTAAAACGGTCATCGTCGTGACAATGGCCAGCGTTGTCGCATCAACACCCGAGCCCAAGCCTGAGCCCAGACTTGAACCCAGGTTTGAACCAAAGTTAAACCAGGCAAGAAAAGTGAGAACCGCAATGATCAGCACAGTGGGGACGAAGAACCCCGAAATTTTATCAGCCAGGCGACCGATGGCGGGCTTTGACGCTTGCGCACTGCGCACCATCTCGATGATCTGCGCCAGCGCAGTCTCTTTGCCCACGCGTTTTGCCTGAAACAGAAAGCTGCCCGTTTTATTGATCGTGCCCGCTGCAACCTCATCCCCCACCTGCTTCTGCACTGGCAGCGGCTCACCGCTCAACATCGACTCATCAATGCTGGAGTGGCCGTCGACAATGACGCCATCCACCGCGATGCGTTCACCGGGGCGCACGCGCAACGTGTCGTCGAGGCCGACCAGCTCGATAGCGATATCTTGCTCGACGCCATCGCGCAACACGCGCGCCGTTTTGGGCTGTAGCCCGATCAAGCGTTTGATCGCCTCTGAGGTTTTACCGCGTGCGCGCATCTCCAGCGCGGCGCCTAAATTGATCAGCGCGATAATGATCGCGGCAGCTTCAAAATAGGCGTGCTGTGCCATGGGTGGTACAAGGTTGGGTGCAGCGACAATCACCATCGAATAGGCCCAGGCGGTGCCCGTTCCCAGTGCGATCAGCGTATCCATATTGGCATTGTGGTTGCGTGCGGATTTCCATGCCCCGCTAAAAAAATGGCCGCCGGCATAGACCAGCACGAACAGTGTCAGCAGGCCCGCACCGAGCCAAAAGAGCTGCCCGCTGTTGCCTTGCCCCTGCTCAGAGAGCAAAGATGGCAACAGACCCAACATGCTCAGAACAAACAGCGGCACACCCACCAACGCAGCAGCGCCAGCCATTTTCAGCAGCTTGCGGTAGTGGGCCATCTCCGCCGCTTCTTTCTCGCTTTCGTCATCGGCACCACTGAGTTCAGCAGCGTCATAACCTGCCGCGCGCAGCGCCTCGACCAACGCCTGTGCGCTCGTCTTACCCTCAACCATCGCGGTGTGTTCCGCAAAGTTGACATCAGCAGCCGACACACCCGCCACGCCACGGATGATATTTTCCACCGAGGCGACACAACCGGCACAGCTCATGCCGGAGACCGACAGGCGGATTACTGCGCTCATGCGGCGGGCTCGCCATTCTGCCCATTGCCGATCTGCGTCGCCTCAAAACCGGCGGACTTCAGCGCAGCAATCAACACAGCGGGTGGCACATCCGCCTCGACCGAGGCTGTTTTAGCCGCCAGATCGATCGCTGTATTGGCAACACCGGCTTCGTTATCAAACACCTTCTGCACCGTCGAAAGACAGCCACCACACATCATTCCGGGGATCGACAGTTGAATCGTTTTACTCATGGTTTACGGCCTCTTGGTTAGTTGCCATCACTCGCGATGTTGTGGCATTTTACAGCGCTGCAAGTCTACAGAACAAACCACAGCAAAGGAGATCGCTTATGTCATCAACCGCACCATCAAATAGTGAAAACGACCTCTACACCTACAAGGCAAAAATCACCTCAGTGTACGACGGTGACACAGTGACAGCGAACGTCGACCTAGGCTTCAAGACCTGGGCCCACGGCGAAAAGATCCGCCTGTATCGCATCAATACGCCCGAAGTCAGAGGGGTAGAGCGACCACAGGGGCTGATATCGCGCGACTGGCTGAGAGAAAAGCTGATGGACAAAGAGGTGCTGATTCGCACGGTCAGGGACAAAAAGGGCAAGTATGGCCGCTATCTGGCTGAAATTTTTCTCGATGGCGTCAACATCAACGAGCAGTTGGTTGAAGAGGGGCTGGCCGAATACAAAGAGTATTGAGCTACAATCTGGCGACAAATCTGATCCCCCATCCCCTTACTTTTTAACCTGGACACACCATAAAATGATGCACCGCCTGTTTGCTTTTATCGTATTGACTGCCTCCCTCGCCACCACGCTGCCCGCTCGGGCCGAGGAGGCCCCGCAGGGAACCTGGCAGACCACCGCAGCGCTGACCACAACACGTGGCGCCGCCGGTGTGATCGAAGTGAACGGGAGGATCTACGCCATCGGTGGCATCGACGGTCTGCGCTTTCTGCGCAGCAGCGAATACACCACAATTCAGGCAGATGGCACACTCGCGCCGTGGCAGGCCAGCACTGCGCTCAATGAAGATCGCGGCTTTTTCGGCATCGTCGCGCACAACGGTTTTGTCTATGCCATCGGCGGCGGCAACGGCGCCAATGGCCACAATCTGCTGCGCAGCGTCGAGCGCGCAGAGCTGTTAGACGATGGCGGACTCGGCCCGTGGCAGACCGAAACCGAGCAGCTCAATCTGCCGCGCCGCTGCGCCAAAGTGGTTGCGCTGGACGGCTACCTCTATGCCTTCGGTGGCTTTGGCGGTTCACTGCTCGACACCGTTGAACGCGCGCGCATTCAGACCGATGGCTCACTGGCAAGCTGGGAGATACTGCCTGAGCACTTCACGATCCCGCGTTACATCCACGCCATGGCTGAGGCAGGCGGCGCTCTCTACGCGGTGGGTGGTCACTCGGAGGAAGGTGGCACCGGCATCGCCGACGTTGAATCTGCAATATTGCAAACAGATGGCAATCTCTCGCAGTGGCACAAAAGCGCCCCGTTGAATCAGGGCCGTTACGGCCTCTCGGCCTTAACGCATAGCGGCTATGTGTATGCGCTGGGCGGTTTGAACGGCGCAACTTTTTCGGACGCAATTGAGCGCAGCCGCATCAATGCAGATGGCTCTCTCGCGCCATGGCAGACGGTTGCCCCGCTACCCGTCCCGTTTGCCGATATCGGCGTCGTCACCTACCGCGACTGGCTCTATGTGATCGGCGGCACCAATCGTGATGGCTACTACGACAGCGTCTTCGTCACACGCTTTGACGACATTAATGATGCCACCGCAACGAAATACACCACACAAGCACCCGCACCATCCAAGCCGGTATTGATGCCAAACGAGGGCATCGTGCTGCAGGTGATTGATGGCGGCGCTTATATCTATGTTGAGATCGATATCGGCGAAGGCAATCACGAATGGCTGGCGGCGGCGCAAAGTGACATTAAAAGCGGTGATTACGTGCGCTACAGCTTGGGTATCTTTATGGAGAATTTTTACAGCAAAACACTGCAACGTACTTTCGGGCTTATCCGCTTTGTCGGCAAACTGCAGAAAATATCTGTAGCGGAGATACATCGTCAGCAATCGTCGGAGTGATGGCATTTGAGTTGTACCGAGCTTCTCAGAATAGCTCAAATGCTGCAGGAAAATATCCGGGTTGATCGCTGGTTAGCCCGCTTAATATCAGCTGATGTTACGCAACAGCACTCTTGACCAAAAAAGGGGGCAATATCAGCTGATATTGCCCCCTTGGTTTTGATAGCTTATTTGCTGCTTATTTCACTTCAAACATGCCCATCATGCCCGCATCTTCATGTTCCAAAATATGACAATGGTACATGTATTTGCCGGTGTTGATGGCGGGATCAAAGCGGCCAATAAAACGCACCGTCTCACCAGGTTGAACCAGTACGGTATCTTTCCAGCCTAAATCCATGCCACTAGCGGGAGTGTTGTTACGATCCAAAATTTGCCACTGAATCGCGTGAGCATGAAAGGGATGCGCCATAGGTGAAGTATTGCTGATAGCCCATATTTCTGTAGCATTGGCTTCAACCACCTCATCAATACGATTCATATCAAAGCTTTTGCCATTGATCAGGAAGGTCATCCCACCGCCGTTCATACCGCCCATCTTCATAGACATAACGAAGTTACGACGCTGTGTTGCATCCGCTTCGGTTAAACGTGTATGAATGTCGGCGTTGTCGGGCAGGCGGCTGTAGAGCGTGACATCATCGCTGGCCACCGTATTTATATCGAAGCGCATGATGTCAAAACGCTGGCCATTACGCATCATGTCCGGCATGCCACCGGTGCCTGTGTTGCCAGAGTCCATGTCACCAGAGTCCATACTGCCGGAGCCTGTATTACCCACCCCCATGCCATCCGAATTGTGAGCCATGCGACTCATTCCACCCATTCCACCCATGCCCATCATTGGGCTGCCATTAAAGGCTTGGCTCACTAACATAACCTTGTCGTCAACGCTGTAGTTACCAAAGTCGATAACGATTTCAGCACGCTCTGCCGCGCCTAACAGCACGCGGTCTGTTGCTACGGGTTCTGGCAATAATCCACCATCGGTGCCGACCACATAGAATGTTGCACCATCACTTAGGGCGATATCCATGGTGCGGGCATTGGAGGTGTTGTATAGACGAAAACGGTACTGACGACTTTCAACGGTGAGTTTGGGCAGCTCGACACCATTAACCAGCACGACATCACCTAAGTTGCCGTCTTCATCTTCGCTTCGTGTTTTGTAGGCCAGCTCGCGCACACCGCCATTTTCGGTTGTAAAGCGGCGATCCTGGATCAACACAGGAATATCATAGTCACCACTGGGCAGTTGGTTGCTGCTTTCTAGCTGGCGACTGATTTCATCATCAATTAAAAACACGCCGGCCAGACCTCGGTAAACCTGTTCGCCGGTTTTTTCATGAGGATGAGGGTGGAACCAGAGCGGGGCTGCTGCTTGGTTGATGGTGAAGCTGTATGTGCGTGATTCACCGGCAGCGATGGGGTAGTCTGGCCCACCATCTTGATCGCCTGGAATTTTAAAACCGTGCCAATGTATGGTTGTTTCATCGTCCAGGTTGTTGGTAATCGGCAAGGTCATCACATCACCCCGGCTAGCTCGAATCACTGGCGGCAGGATTGAGCCGTTGTAACGTAGCATAGGGGTATTCCAGCTGCCATCAGGGGTGGTGATAGGCACCAGAACATTAGGCTCGGGGTTGAGTGTATA
>JAADGQ010000036.1 GCA_013152295.1 Gammaproteobacteria bacterium
GGCTTGGCGCTGAGTCGCTGTTTTGCCCAGGATGGTATCGACCTGATTATGGTGGCTCGCGACGCAGCCCGACTTAACGAAGCCGCTGACAATATAAAAAAGCAGTATGCGATCGAAGTAACCACAATTGCGATGGATTTGACTGATCACAGTGCGCCTGAAAAGTTGTACAGCGACATTACTTCACGCGGTATCACTGTCAATTATCTGGTCAACAATGCAGGTGTTGGCAGCCATGGCTGTTTTGCAAAGTCTGACCCGGATGCAAACAGCGCGATGATCGATCTGAATGTTTCAGCGCTGACGGCGCTCACACGCCTGTTTATAGCGCCGATGTTGAGCAGCAATGGTGGGCGTATTCTGAATGTCGCATCGTTGGTGGGTTACCAGCCCGGTGGCCCACAGGCGGCACTCTATTATGCGACTAAAAGCTTTGTGCTCTCATTCACGCGCGGTTTGGCAAAAGAGTTGAAAGCCAGCAACGTCACCGTGACGGCGCTCTGTCCTGGCCCCACTCACACCAACTTCCAGTCACAAAATGGTTTTTCAGAGACGCGCCTCTACCATCTTTTTAACAGCCCACCGCAACAGGTGGCACGGGCTGGATACCGCGCCATGCAGCGTGGAAAGGTTTCGGTGATACCGGGCTTCATCAACAAGTTGCTGGCATTTGGCGGTGAGTTGCCTCCGCGCCAAATTGCACTGGCAATCAACAGTTGGTTGTTAACCAAGGTTGCTGCAAAAAAGGCTATCAACGCTACCAAACCACAAGGGGCCGAAAAATGAAAAAGCTTTATATCATACCCTTGCTGGTTTTTTCTTTGATGGTGCCGGGCGTTGTTTCTGCGCTCTCTATAGCGCAACTGCCTAGCGGTGATGAGGTGGCTCAACGCATCAATGCGCGCGATGAAGGGGTGTCGGTATCGCGTACACTGGTGATGGAGATGACAGACAGGCGCGGCAAAACGCGTCTGCGTAAAACGCGTGGTCTGCGCAAATATTTTGGTGATGACAAGCGCACAGTCATCTTCTATTTGACGCCGAAAAATGTGAAAGACACCGCGTTTTTGACGTACGACTATGTACAAGCCAGTCGCGACGACGATCAATGGCTCTACCTGCCTGCAATGCGCAAGGTCAGGCGTATCTCGGCATCAGATCGTGGTGACTATTTTCTCGGCACTGATTTCACCTACGAAGATATCAAAAAAGAGAGCAAAGTCAGCATCGAAGATTATGTGCGTCGTACCATGGGTGAAGCGGTTATTGATGGCCATCGCTGCATTATCGTTGAATCGATTCCAGTGAATAGAGAGACTGCCAAAGAGCTGGGTTATGGCAAAGTGACGCAGTGGATCGATGCTGAAATATGGATGGCGCGCAAGGCTGAGTTCGAAGATCTGCGCGGCAAGAGACTTAAAACCATCTATACCAGAGAGATTCGTCAGGTACAGGGTATCTGGACGGCACACGTGCTCGAAGCGATTCACCACAAAACAGGCCACAGCACAACATTCACTTTTAGCGACGTTGACTACCAGACGGAGATTCGTGATGACCTCTTTACCGAACGCGCTCTGCGTCGCGGTCTTTAATGTAACGTTTGCGCTCTGCTCTGTGTTGCCAATGGCGGCTACAGCCGCCATTGATGCATCGATAAGCGTTGGCAGTGAGTGGGCCTATGCTCGCGAGGAGCGGCAGACGGAAAAATTTGAGACTCTCATCAAGCCCGAATTTGAAGTTGATCTCGGTGCGAATGCCCGGTTAACCGTGATCGGTCGTCTGCGTGACGACAGACGAAATCGTATCGATGTGGATGACAGTCACGATACGGAACTGCGCGAATTTTATATTCAAACCAACATCGGTCGCTCGTTTCTTACTGTAGGCAAGCAACAAATTGTTTGGGGTAAGGCGGATGGTCTAAAAGTATTGGATGTGGTCAACCCGCAGAGCTGGCGTGAGTTTATCCTCGACGATTTTGATGAGTCACGTATTCCGCTCTGGTCCGCTAACGTGGAGATCCCTGTTAACGATTTCACACTGCAACTGTTGTGGCTGCCCGATCCCACCTATCATGAGTTTGCTGACGCGGGTGATCGTTACGCTTTTACCTCACCTCAACTGATACCCCAGCCACCTGCGGGTGTGGTCGTTGCCTTGCAGGCAGAAGAGCGGCCTAAACGCACGCTTAAATCGAGTGATTGGGGTATGCGGCTATCGACGTTTTGGCAGGGTTGGGATCTGACGCTGAACTACCTCTATCACTACAGCGATACGCCGGTGCTGTTTCGGCAGTTGAGCATGACACCAACGGGAGCGCTGGCCACGATCACGCCACGTTATGAACGCAGCCAACTTGTTGGTGCCACGTTTAGCAATGCTTTTGGTGATCTGACGTTGCGTGGTGAAGTGGGTTATACGTTGGATCGTTACATCAGCACCAATGCCGTCGCGGACAGTAATGGCGTTGTTAAAACGAACGAACTCGCCTACGTTGTCGGTCTCGACTGGTTTGGCGTTAGCGATACCCTGCTCAGTGCCCAGCTGTTTCAATCACACCTGAAAGAGAGCAGAGCGGGGATGATTCGTGATGGCGTTGAAACCACCATGACGTTTCTGCTCAAACGTGATTTCATGAATGAGACACTCTCTGGCGAGCTGTTGTGGCTGCACAATATCGATTTTGACGACGGCTTGGCGCGCCCGAAAATAACCTATCAGCTGAGTGATGAGGTGACGCTCTGGTTTGGTGTGGATCTGTTTTATGGTGATCGAAGCGGGATTTTTGGGCAGTTTAAAAAGCGCGACCGGATCGTTTCGGCGTTCGAGGTCGCGCTTTAGTTTGTGCTATTGGTTGCGGGCTAGCGGACGGGTGCTATGCCCTTAGCTCAATCAAGCTCTCCAGCAGTGGGCGTGACAGGCCTGTTGCTTCGGTGAGTTTATTCAGACGACTCTTTTCATAGGCGTAATCGATGAGGAAGTGGCACAGATCAATGGCACGCATCAGTGCTCCGGTTAGGCGCCCGGCCAGTTCAGGTGTCTTGCCAAACTCATTTTCGATACAGATCGTCAGCTCTGAACGCAGATAACTCATGCTTGAAGCGACAAACAGTGGCTCAATTTTAGCTTGTACATGGACATGGCCGATGCGCAGTTGGTCCTCCATAAATGCATTGTCATAATTTGCAGCCAGTAAGTTACGCAGCCATTTTTTGTGTGTCTCCATCAGGTGGTCGATACGACCTTCTACATACTTGAACGTTTTGGGTTCGTCGACCAGTTTACTGTAAAAACCGACGGTCACATGTTCAACGTAGGGGACGATACGCGCTGAATTTTCTCTGATGCAGCGGGTGTCATTGTCACCCAGACCGCAGATGTGCAAAAAAATACCGATGATGTCTTCAAGAGACTTGTCCATTTTAATTCCCTGTTCTTTTTCTATGGTCATGGATGTTGTGGTCGCGGATGTCATAGTCACGGATTGATTAAATGGCATGTTTATTCAAAGGTCCTCTGTTTGCAAAAGCAGAAAAACCAGTAAGCACAGGAGAGGGAAGAAGAGAATAGGCAGCCAGAAAAAGCGGGAGGTCAATAATGCGTCCATATGAAAATCCATCTGTCGAACTGACAATGTCACAGCTTTTTTCGTATTTTCTCTGCGCATTTCGGAAATGCTGCAAGAGAAGTACTCCCTTCTTAATTTATTTTATTCTAAATAACTGTTAAAAAAATTGACAACTTTCGCGGCATCCTATCATAGCGAAGGGGTCAGAGCTAATATAAAATTCACTACATCAGTAGTCAGGTATTGAATATTCTGATTTTTTCAGGAAGGGCTTGATTGTCTTTCTTTGTGTGGCTTGAATGTGAATTTTACGAATTGAACGGTGATCTAAATGGGATGGTCGTTATTCGATGGCTGCTGCATGAACACTCTCTCGATTGTTCTCTACGGCGAGGAAAAGCAGTTCATCTGAATGTCTGCGGTGTGATGGGCTTTGTGCATTGGCAGAACGATATCCACGGTATTTTGAACTCAGATGTTAAGTACGCGTCATATTTGCTTCATGGCAGGGCTGTTGTGTCTATGTTGCCAGTCTACTAACTACCAGCCTGCTGGCCTAGCCTACTAACTAATAGTTTAGTCATCGTATAATGCAGCGGCAGCGCCATGGTTGATCGATAACACTCAGTGAGTAAGGGAGAGGGAAGAAGGTATGAAAAATATGAGAGATATAGCGGGGATGAGAGGGAGACGGGGTAATAGAGTGACAACGATAAGGGCTGTTTTGTGCGCAGCAGCTGTGGCAATGCTCATATTGCCACTTCACGCCCGTGGTGATGGTGTTGATCTGGATTCCGCATCGGCAGTCAAGCTCAAGCAGATTATGCAGGGCGAACACCGTACCCAGAAGAGCCGTGATCGGGATGTTTATCGCCACCCACTGGAGACATTGATGTGGTTTGGTCTTCGTGAAGAGATGACCATTGTTGAAATTTTCCCTGGTGGCGGCTGGTATACAGCGCTGCTGGCGCCCTTTGTTCGTGAAAAAGGGCACTATTATGGTGCGGGTTTTGACCGGGAGTCGTCGGTCGATTTTTTCCGTAAGGCGGTAAAACGTCTGGACGACAAGCTGGCGGCTGATCCGGCGCGCTATGATAAAGTGATTATCACTGAGTTGGCACCCCCGCATAAAACCGCTATTGCTCCGCCTGCTTCTGCAGATATGGTGCTGACTTTTCGCAATGTGCACAACTGGATGGCGGGTGGCTATGAAGATGGTGTGTTTGCCGCGATGTATGCAGCGCTGAAGCCGGGCGGTGTGCTGGGGTTGGTCGAACACCGCGGCGATCCATCTGTACCCCAAGATGCCAAGGCGAAGTCCGGTTACGTCAACGAAGATGCGGTTATTGCGATGGCACAGCGAGCAGGGTTCAAGCTGCTCGGCAGATCTGAGATCAATGCCAACGCCAAGGATAGCAAAGATTACCCCAAAGGGGTCTGGACGCTGCCGCCAACACTGGGTGATGCAACGCAGAGTAGCGATCGTTATTTGGCCATTGGCGAGAGTGATCGCATGACGCTAAAATTTATCAAGCCAAGGCACTAATGGGTACTGTTTGAGCGATGTTAAAACACAAAACTTTGATAAAAACACCTTCTATTATAGTCGTCATGCTGCTGTTGAGCGCATGTGCAACATCGCCTACCGGACGTAGCCAGTTTGTGATGATGCCAAAATCGCAAATGGTGGTGATGGGGGTGCAGTCGTTTCAACAGCTGCAGGATGAGACGCCGCTGGTGAAAGAGCGTGCAATGACCACTTATGTGCAGTGTGTGGCGCAGGCGATTATTGACTTGCCCAGCGTGCAGAAGGCGAGCCCCGATTGGGAGGTACAGGTATTCGATGACGATGCGGTGAATGCCTTTGCGCTGCCTGGAGGAAAAATTGGTGTTAACAAGGGCCTGCTAAAGGTCGCACGTAGTGCCGATCAATTGGCTGCGGTGCTGGGTCACGAAGTTGGACACGTGCTGGCACGCCACGGTAACGAACGGGTATCGCAGCAGTTTGCCGTGGGCCAGGCGATGACGCTGATTGAGTCATGGATGGCCGCGAATAACACGGCGTACCGCCAAACGGCGATGGCTGCGTTGGGTGTTGGTGCCAAGGTTGGTGTGTTGCTGCCTTTTGGTCGAACGCAGGAGAGTGAGTCGGATGAGATTGGGCAGGATCTGATGGCGCGTGCCGGTTTTGATCCGCGTGCCAGTGTGACGCTGTGGCAGAATATGGCGCAGTTAAACAGCAAACAGCCTGCGGAATTTTTGTCCACCCACCCTTCACACAAAAACCGCATCAAAGATTTGCAATCGAACATGAGTCGAGCTTTGGCACTGTATGATAAGGCACAGGCTGCAGGTCGTACGCCGAGTTGTCGCACACCGGGCACAGCAAAATAGTCTGGCTGATGTCTGTATTTGTTATCCAAAACCGCGACGGCTTTTTTTTGGCCCACTTATCGTTGCCACATGTTTGAAATTGTCGCCCAGATGGGGCTCATTATTCTTTTCGGCGCTGCTTGGCGGCTGTTCAGGCCTGGTGGTCTTGAGCCGCAGCTGTTAAGAAAAGCGCTTACCGATACTGTCTATTACCTGCTGCTGCCGGCGCTGGTGCTCTCGGTTTTGTGGCGTGCTGAACTGGGCAACGATACCGTGCATATCGTCGTGTTGGCGCTGCTCGGTATCGGCAGTGGGCTGCTGCTGGGTTATCTCAGCTGCCGCTGGTGCAAGCGGCTCTCCGCTCCTGCAACTGGTGCGTTAATTCTGGCGGCAACGTTTCCCAATGCCACCTACCTCGGGCTGCCGGTGCTGGAGGTCTCGCTTGGCCCGTGGGCACGCAGTGTTGCCATTCAATACGATCTGTTTGCCTGTACACCACTGCTGTTTACCGTTGGCATATTGGTGGCGCGTCACTATGGGCAGGTGCACGAACACGGCCGCAAAGAGATGCTGGGTGATGCGCGTAATCCTCTGCTGGCGCTGTTTGGTATTCCCGCTGTTATTGCGGCGATTGCGGCGGTAGCGTTGAATGTCACTGAAGTAGCCATGCCCACGCTTGTGCAGGGTCTTTTGACAACATTGGAGCGTGGTGTGGTGCCATTGATGCTGTTCTCTCTCGGATTAAGTCTGCGCTGGAGTCGGGATCAGTGGTGTCTGCTGCCGTATGTGATGCCGGTTGCAGCCATTCAGTTGCTGCTCACGCCTGCGATTGTGTTGGCGGCAGGATCTGCGCTGGGCATGGATGGCCCCATGCAGGTCGCTGTAGTGATTGAATCGGCGATGCCGAGCATGGTGCTGGGTGTTGTATTATGCGAACGCTTCAGGCTCGACAGCGCACTCTATGCGGCAGCGGTGACGGTCTCCACAGCACTGAGCCTGGTCACGCTACCATTCTGGTTTACGCTACTTGGCCATGCTTGATCGACTTTGCGAGTTTTATACATTCAGACTGAATAAAGAACGCTAAAGAATGAGGGAATCATGAGCGAACAGGCCGACAACAATTACCGCGACCACCGTGATGACTACAATCGCGGCTTGCTCGATTTTATTGATCACTCACCGACCCCTTTTCACTGTGTCGAGCAGATGGTGACGCGTCTTGAAGCGAAGGGTTTTCAACGCCTGCATGAAGCGGATCGGTGGCAGCTTGCTGCTGAGCAGTGCTATTACGTTACGCGTAATGACTCTTCGTTGATCGCATTTCGCTGCGGTAGTGGTGATGTGTGCCAGCAGGGGATTCGCATGGTGGGCGCTCACACCGATAGCCCTTGCCTGAAGGTAAAACCGCAGCCGGAGATTAATAAAAAAGGCTATTTTCAACTGGGCGTCGAAGTCTACGGCGGGGCGCTGCTCAATCCGTGGTTCGACCGGGATCTCTCTCTGGCGGGGCGGGTTGGTTATCTTGATGGCGAGGGAGCGCTGCATCACGCCACCATCAATTTCGTCAAAGCGCTGGCGGTGATCCCCAGTCTGGCGATTCATCTCGATCGCAGTGCCAATAAAGAGCGCAGCATTAATGCGCAAAATCATCTGCCACCGCTGGTGGCGCTTGCCGCAAAAAGTGGCGGTGACGATTTTCGCGCGTTGCTGCTGCAACAACTCAGTGCTGAACACCCTGAAGCTGGCGCGCAGCAGATCCTCGATTATGAGTTATGTTTCTACGACACACAGGCCGCTGCCGTGGTGGGGCTGCGTGACGAGTTTATTGCTGCTGCCCGCCTCGACAATCTGCTCAGCTGTTACGTCGGCATGACTGCACTGCTGGAGGTAGAGGGTCAGGGCTTTAATCTACTCGTCTGCAATGATCACGAAGAGGTTGGCAGCCTGTCTGCGTGCGGTGCCCAGGGACCATTCCTGAAATCGGTACTGCAACGTTTGTGCGGCAGTGCTGAACAGAGCAGCCGTGCGCTCAGCCGCTCGCTGCTGGTCTCGGCCGACAACGCCCACGGTGTACACCCCAACTTTGCAGACAAACATGACGAGCAGCACGGCCCGCTGCTCAATGGTGGCCCGGTCATCAAAAGCAACGCCAACCAGCGTTATGCGACCAATAGCCGTACCAGCTCACTGTTTCGTCGTATCTGTGAGCAGCAGCAGGTGCCGCTGCAAGCGTTCGTGGTGCGCAGCGATATGGCCTGTGGTAGCACCATCGGCCCGATCACCGCAGGTGAGATCGGTGTCGATACGGTGGATGTCGGTGTGCCGACGTTTGCCATGCACTCCATTCGCGAGCTGGCCGGGGCAGCCGATCCACTCTATTTTCACCAGGCGTTGCGCTGTTTCTACACTGAGGCGTAATCTTTCGCGAGTGGCGCTTGCATCGCAGCACACACACACACATCGCAGTACGACTGTCGTCGTCTCTTGCATCGGCCGATAACTTGAAGGAGAGAGCCGAATGTTTTTGAACGATGACACCACAACAACACTATCAAACCGATATCGAGCGTGGAGGGTTTAAGTCAGACCCTCTGCAGGCGGCGGCTGTCACGCAGTTTCAACGACTCTATAGTGAGCTGCTTGTCCCTTCGCCGCAGCGCGGCTTGAGCTTTATGGAGCGTCGTCTTAAAGGGCAGCGTCCGCCGTCGCCGCAGGGGCTTTATCTGTGGGGTGGACCGGGGCGTGGCAAAACCT
>JAADGQ010000064.1:0-3614 GCA_013152295.1 Gammaproteobacteria bacterium
CAAGATTCTCTATGGCAAGGTGTTTGCTGGCAATAGCCTGAAGAATGGTGAGTTTACGACTCTCCCGCCAGCACTTTTCAAAAACTTCGGTATCGAGCAAGCCGTTATCGATGCAATCGAAAGCCATACCTTGGCGTGCGATACATTGGATCTCTTCCGCGAGCATCATCTCATATTCGTAAGAGTAGCTGTCGATGCTGTTTTGTCGGGCGATCAGTGGGTAAAAGTCGGGGAGCCGACCATCGCGCGCCATCAGTTGATCGAGATCAACTTCAATCGATGGCGAGTGAGTCTCCCCTTTAAAGGAGAACTCAACAACGAGTTTGACCTGATTACTCATAACGGCTACTCATAACATCTCGAAAAAACTACTTGGTTAAAGCCATAAACAGGTGTGGTAACTTTTCGGGCAGTCGCTCCACTTTGTCGATAACCGTGTAGTTGCGACTAAAAATATCCTGCACGTATTCGTCCGCTTTCGGATCCAGATTGATGCAGTAGCTGAAAATACCCTGCTGATCCAGCTCCTGCACCGCTTTGCGTGTATCTTGAATTAATAGCTGATCATCATGCACATCGATGTCAGAGGGTTCACCGTCGGTCAGCACCAGCAGCAATTTTTTGTCAGCCTGGCGTGCCTCCAGGTAGTGGGCAGCGTGACGCATGGCAGCGCCCATACGTGTGGAATAGCCTGCCTCCATTGCAGCGAGACGGCCCTTAACGCTGTCATCCCAGTGTTCTGTAAAACCTTTGATGTGCTGGTAACGAACTTCGTGACGTGAATTGGAGCAAAACCCGGCAATGGCGAACTCATCGCCCAGCTGCTCAATCGCCCAAGCCGTTAATGCCACCGCCTCTTGGCTCAGCTGAAGAATTGTTTGATCACTCCCTGACGCCTTTTCATTGAGCGATGCCGACAGATCAAGCAGCAACATCACCGCAATATTGCGCCCATCATGCTCGTGACTCATGTTAATACGCGAGTCAGGTTGTACGCCGCTTTTGAAATCGATCAGTGAACGAATGGCCACATCCAGATCAAGTTCGCTGCCCTCCTCCTGATAACGTACGCGCACATAGCGTTGCGGTTTAAGCAGATCAAGCATTTTTTTCAGCTGTTTAGCTAGTGCTTCATGCTTGCTTAAAAGTGCATCAATATCGGCTGGCCTGCCTGATGGATGAAGGCTCTCGTAGAGGCTCACCCAATCGGGGCGGTAGCTGTTGCTGTTGTAATCCCACTCAGGGTAGTGGCGTGGAGGCAGGCCTGTGTCGCGCTCTTCGGACTTCTGCTCACGCTTCTCCCACATCTCCTCTTCATCGCCCTCTTCGATGAACTGCCAGAGATGGCGATTATCATCGCGGTAGTGCACTTCGGTATCTTTGAAGTGGACCTTGGGTGACTGATCAGACTGCAAGCGGGTGCGCGCCACAAACGACAGACCAAGGCCCGCCATCGCTTTGGTGCTGCTTTCGCCGTGCTCCATGGCTGCGCGAAATTTATCGGAAAACTCGCGTACAAAGCTGTTTTCGTAACCGTGCTCAGGATTGAGCATGGCGTAAGAGACCATCGCCAAACGGTGCAGGATGCACGACTCCTGATCGGGATCACAGGCCCACTCGTCAGGCTGAGGGTGTAGCGCCAACATGGTTTTGCGCAAGCCCGGATAACGCTGCATCGCCAATGTATCGACGCGGCAATCTTCAAAAATCTCCACCGAGATGCGCTGAAAAGGGCTGTAGTTATCTGCAATGAGACGACCGGACCAGCGGCGGTGCGCCGACATGTGTGCCAGCACAACGCGATAACGGTCGATACCGGCAACGCCGTTTTTATCATCAAAAACATCGGGAATGCGCAGCCCTAATTGATCGTAATAGGGTTGTGGCTTGCGCAGCTCATCGAAGGCTTCGGAGTAAGGCACCAACATCGGGATCGTTTCATCAGCGGCAGCGGGCCACAACGCACGCAGACAGAGATCGAGCTTGCGCTCGTTATCCATAAACAGCGTGCCATAACGCTCGCGCTGCAACACCGCGCGCGCGTCAGCAGACTGCAGACTGAAGTAGTCACGCTGCCGCTCAGGGTGATTGTTGTAGTTGCGGATGCCGTATTCAATCCACTTTTTCAGCCCCACCAGTGAGAGCTGCTGGAGCAGGTTGGGCATCTGTTCAAACATATCGATGGCGCCAGGGCTGGGCTGAGTGGCATGAAAACCGTGGATCGATTTGGTGGTGCTGTCCATCATCTCGACCACCAGTTTAATATACTGCTGGAGAGACTCTTTGCTACCCAAGCGCCTCGCTGCTTCACCAATGGTCTGCAAAAAAGCGGGGATAGACTTGCCGTTGGGGGTGCGCGAAATCTGCCACACCGTCTGCGCAATCAATGACAACGTCTCTTCACCCAACTTGTGGGCGACGCACGGCATCTCCTCCAGGTAGGTGAGCACCGGGTCAAAACCGCGACCAATCATGGTTACGGTTGACGCGCCATCGAGGTAGTCGCTAACACCTTGCTCTGAGAGCAGGCTAACCGCCTCTTCAATGCAGTCAGGAAAGACCTTCTCAACCTGCTCGAAGTTACATTTAAGCTGTCCCCGGTAGTTTGCCAAGCGCTCTTTGTTAAGACTCAACGGCCATACTCCTACTTAAATTTCAGCAACAGCGCAGTGATCAGCCAAAAATAGCGTCAATAGCGTTGTCCAGCGTTGAGCGAATATCTGCATCATCGGTAATCGGTCGCACCAACGCCATGCGGCAAGCATCCTGTGCGTCGATACCATCTTTGATCAAGCTAGCGGCATAAACCAACAGCCGCGTAGAGATCCCCTCGTCCAAACCGTGGCCTTTGAGGTTACGCGCAGCGATACCTATTTTGACCAATTTGGCGGATGTCTCGCCATCCAGGCCGGTCTCTTCAGAGATAATCGCGACCTCGGTCTGCTCTGAGGGGTAGTCGAAATCAAAAGCAACAAAGCGCTGTTTGGTGGACTGTTTCAGCTCTTTCATCAAACTTTGGTAACCGGGGTTGTAAGAGATCACCAGCTGAAAATCCGCATGTGCTTCGATCAACTCGCCCTTTTTATCCAGGGGCAGTGCGCGACGATGGTCGGTCAAGGGATGGATCACAACTGTGGTGTCTTGACGTGCTTCGACGATCTCATCCAGGTAGCAGATCGCACCCACGCGCGCAGCGATGGTCAGCGGACCATCCAGCCAGCGGGTGCCGTTGGCGTCCAGTAGATAACGACCCACCAGATCAGAGGCGGTCATATCTTCGTTACAAGCCACAGTAATTAGCGGTCGGCCCAGTTTCCAGGCCATGTATTCAATAAAGCGCGACTTACCGCAGCCGGTCGGCCCCTTCACCATCACCGGCAGGCGTTTGTTGTAAGCGGCTTCGTAGAGCGCAACCTCCTTGCCTTGAACCTGATAAAACGGCTCATCCTTGATCATGTACTGCTTAATGTCGACCTGACTCATCAAAATCTCCTGGCGAAGTAATTGGCCTTATGGATTGGCTCGGGTTAACACTAATTATAGTGACTGAACACATAAATAACAGTCAGCATTTTTGATCTATTTGATAAATATTTACTTATGCATTAAGTGCA
>JAADGQ010000064.1:3630-55472 GCA_013152295.1 Gammaproteobacteria bacterium
GCAAAAAATCTCAGGCAAAAAAAAGCCCCTACACGAAGGTAGAGGCTTCTTGATACTGCTAGGTACTACACACTAACCAACTGAAACGTGCTTCTTATTTGTGCACGCCCAGTTTTTCGCGCCAGCCGGGGAAAATCTTGTCGGCATCGCCCGGGAAAGACTCGAAAGCGCGAGCGAACTCTTTGTGCTCTTTCGCGTATTCGATCGGGTCCGCGCCTTCTTTCCAGCAATCGTATGCCTGACGCAAAGAGATCGCACCAGCAGCTGGGGAGTCGACGTGGCCGTATGCACCACCGCCCGCCGTATTGATCACGTTGCCGTGACCCAAGTTCTCGAAGAAGCCTGGCAGACGCAGTGCATTCATGCCACCCGAGATAATCGGCGTGGTTGGCTTCATGCCATGCCACTCTTGATGGTAATAAGGACCCGTTACGCTATCACGCTCAATCATGTAAGCGATGATGCGGTCATCCGCGCCGCCTTCCATCTTACCGAAGCCCATCGTACCGACGTGGATACCCGAAGCACCCTGCAGACGTGACATCTTGGCCAGTACAAAAGCGGTATAGCCACGTTTAGCCGATGGTGAAGTCACTGCACCATGACCGGCACGATGATAGTGCAGGTACTGGCCAGCGAAGTAACGACGTGCAGTGGTAACCATGCCGGGACCACCGACATAACCGTCAACCAAGAAAGCAACCTTGTCAGCGTCTGGGCCGAAAGCCTCCAGAATAAACTCACCACGCGCGATCATCTCAGAGTGATCGTCAGCGGTAATATTGGCAGAGAAGAGTTTGGCTTGGCCCGTCTCATCCTGCGCACGCTTCATGGAGTCAACGACTAAAGGGATCACTTCCTTCATGGGCGCAAAAACTTGGTTACCTTGAGGCTCATCATTTTTGATGAAATCACCACCCAACCAGAACTGGTAGGCCGCATGAGCAAAAGGCTTGGGACGCAGGCCCAATTTAGGCTTGATGATGGTACCCGCGATGTAACCACCATTTTCTTGCGGACGACCAAGGATACGCCATAGATCAGAGATATCTTTAGCCGGACCATCAAACAGTTGCAGCATACGTGGTGGCACATAGAAGTCCTGCATCTGCAGGTCAGCAACGTCACCCATGCCCTGGTTGTTACCAATGCAGAGCGTTAGGAACGAGACGATCATGGCGCGGCCATCGATCATATTGCGGTCGAACAGATCATTCGGGTAAGCAACCTTCATGATGCCATTGGCTTCGTCGATCTCATACACCAGCGCGTCTACGCCCTTGGTGAATTCATCGGTGGTGCAGACCTCAACGTTGGTGCCGGTAGAAGACTCCGCTGCGATATGTGCGGCCACTTCGAGGTAACCATAGCCCGCTGCTGGGTGCATGGTATAGGCAACCAGTATGTGGCCACCGCCTGCGATCAGGTCATCTTCTTTCAGACTCAGGTCTGCATAACGTGCTGATTGATCCATTTTTCCTCCTAACTATCAAATATAAATTTTACAAAAACCAAATGGTTCGAGAATTTTTATAACGACGTCCCGCTGCCTCTGACCCTGTAAAGTCTCTCGCCAAACGCTTGGCCCTCGTCGTTGTGGGGAATACTTTAACCACCTTAATACATAAATACTAGTCAGTAATTTTGATAGTTATGATAAGGTATACCTTATCTGATTGCCGAGGAGCGACTTGAATGAACGTCACCATCCGTCAACTCAAGGTGTTTGCCGCCGTCGCCAAGCACAACAGCTTCACCCGTGCGGCAGAGGCCCTGCACCTCACCCAGCCTGCGGTCTCTATGCAAGTCAAACAGTTAGAAGGGAGTGCCGGGCTGCCACTCTTTGAACAGATAGGTAAAAAGATATTTCTCACCGAAGCGGGACGCGAGATGTATCACTATGCCCGCCAGATCGCCCAGCAACTGAATGAAGCCGAAGAGGTGATGCAGGCGCTCAAAGGGATACAGCGCGGCCGCCTGGCCATCTCAGTGGCCAGCACAGCAAACCACTTCGGCACCCGGCTGTTGGCCGCATTCAGCAAAAAATATCCGTCAGTAACGATCAAATTGGATGTGGTCAATCGTGAAACCCTACTGCACCAACTGGTCGAGAATGAGAAAGATCTGGTCATCATGGGCCAACCACCCAGTAACATCGAACTGAACACCGAACCATTTATGGAGAACCCACTGGTGATGGTCGCTCACGCGGGCCACCCCTGGGCTAAAGAGAAAAACATCAAAGCAGAGCGTCTGCGCGACAAAACCTTCGTCGTGCGCGAACCAGGCTCAGGGACACGAATGGCGATGGAGCGCTTCTTTGAATCCCATGGTATCCCTTTTGAGCCGGGCATGGAGATGACCAGCAATGAGGCGATAAAACAGGCGGTAGAAGCCGGACTGGGGCTCGCCGTTGTATCGATTCACACCCTGGAGCTGGAGCTGGAGACCGGGCGCCTGGCAATTCTGAATGTGCAGGGCTTTCCTATCATGCGCCACTGGTATGTGGTGCACCCGCGCAGCAAACGACTCTCGCCAGTAGCCGAAACGTTTCGTCAGTTCGTCCTCAATGAAGCACAAAGCGGGTTTCAGGCAGCCCCTTCTCTCACTGGCGATTGATTCAGCGCATGCACTGTCGAGACGGTCAGCCAAAAACAACAAAGCGTGACTAGTTCGGATCAGCGCACGATGCAACTGTCCCATAGGGACTAATCATTCCCGGGGGGGCTATATTTTCATCAAGCAAATCTGCTGCCAAAACTGGCAATACAAATATCGTTGATGTCGACGATTCGATACCTGCCTCGGAAACCGTCGCTTCCAACTTCACCGTCACCCAGGCAGCAAACTCTTTCGAATAGGTGACATTAATTGCACCAGAACCAGTGCTATCGGTCACGACACTCGACTCAACCGTAGCTCTATTACCTGGTTCCAGCAACCCATTGTTATTGATATCCTCACCAGCATCTAAAGTACCGTTGGCATTAACATCTTCGTTAGGGCAGCCCGCGAACCCGCTCCCAAAATCTGAAACAGCAATCCAACGGTCAAAGTTCCCATCCGCATTGGTATCAGCAGGAAGGTACTGGCCCTTACCATAGCTTTCAGACCACCGTTATCTGAACCGCTTTACCGGCAACACCATTGCCATTAACGTCAACCACAAAGACAGAATACGGCTTCGTGTACTGAACTTGATTGAGCACCAATAGCGTATTGCCAGTCCCTAAAAAGATAAATAGCTCGCGTTGCGCTACGGTTAAGTTGACTGTTCCGGTAACCGCCGGGGTATCAACAACGGTTGCCGTCACTGAAATTCCACCATCAGCACTTGATGAACTGCTCGAAGTATAAACAGTGCTCGCCACGCCATTGCTATCTGTTGTGGCTACGACGGGATTAATCGCCCCCCCTGTAATGTCGGAAAGAACAAAACGGATCTCTTTGTTTTTAACCAAATTATTATTGGGGTCACGAACAACTGCAGTGATAGTGCTTTGCTGGTCGCCAAAAAACACTGATTCCGGATCCGCCTGCACGGAGATGCTGTCAACAACGACGGCAACAAACTCGATTTCCACCTGTGCGGAAGTTGTAGCGGTACTTACCGTAATGATGGATGGTCCTGCATCCGTTGAAGAAATAGCGACGGTTGCACTACCGCTAGCATCCGTTAGAGCAGACGGCGTAATCGTACCCCGCGTAGCACTAAAATTCACAGTCTGTCCAACCACTGGAATACCGCTGTGCTCCCAGTGAGCAGTTACCGTTTGAATTTCCCCTAACGCCACTTCAGTACCAGCACTAGGCTGCGTTATTTCAAATACACCGGGTGAGACATTAAGGCCAAAAGAAGCAGCCGCACCCAGTGCAGATACTTGAATGGTGTCTAACCCTGACATGTCACCACGAACGAAAATACCTGCTATAAGCCCGCTTGGATCAGTCGTCAGTGTAGCAGCACCAATAGTATTGCCGTTGGCGGAATTTAATAAGACATTCACCCCTCCGATACCACGTCCTGAGGCATCTTTTACCATCACACTAAGATTAACCAGCCCTCCCAGGGCTATAGAACTTTCACCGCTAATCGCAATACTGGTCCCCGACACTGTGACTGTAGCCGTTGCGCTCACGTTGCCTGCCACAGCTGATACAGTTATAGCGCGATTGCTAAAATCACCGCCCGTCCCGAGCTCTGCACTTGCCACACCACTATTTCCTGTAGTCGGCTGAGCTACATTCAAAGCACCACTATCAGCGGAAAAAACGACCGTTGAACCTTCCACAAGATTACTGTTTACATCTCTGATAATAGCGGAAACCGTCACTTTTTGGCTGTTATCGGAGGGGAGCAACGGACTGGACAAAAAAAGCGAGATACTGGCAGCAACGCCTTCGTCAGTTTGGCCATTGCAGTTATTGTCAACCCCGTCAACAACCTCCCTAGCTTTTGGATTGATTGAAGCGGAACTATCATCGCAGTCGGCGCTATTGGAGACGTAACCCGTAAGCTGCGAAGTGCCTAGTAGTGTAATATCAGGATTTCCGTATCCGTCACCATCGGCATCTTTATAGTGGGTGATCGTGGTTTCGCAGAGGTCCCCGATACCATCTGAATCAACATCAAGCTGGTCAGCATTAGCCACTGAAGGGCAGTTATCAATATGATCTGCCACGCCGTCATCATCGATGTCTGGATGAGTTTCAGCAGGATTGAGTACTGTAACAATAGTACCATCCGTTAGATCAGCAGTGGAAAGTATGGCATCGGTGATGCTTGTTTCATCTGCCAAAATGGTCTGCACATCAGCCACCGTCTGATTGGTGGGTGAATTTGGAATGGCCAACGCTGCAGGGTTTTGTTGCAACAACAAAATATCAACCAAAGTGCCTGCGCTGCCATCAATTCCATTCCCATCAGCCAAATCTGCTGTTAGTTCGCTCAATACATCATCGGGGGTTGAGCCAGGGTTCTGTTGATACATGGCGTAAACCACCGCAGTGAGTGCCTCAACTGCAGAGCGGTAGGCGGCTACATCTGTCAATTCGGCTATGGTGTCCGTGGTGTTATCCACTAGTGGAGGCGTATCAAAAATATCTACACCTGCCCTCAGTCCAAAACCAACGGTAGAGGCTACTTGTGAAGCTGCAATAGGCAGAGCGGCAAGAAACTCCGCTGCTGTCGTCGAACCATTGTTGTCACCGCCATATGGGATGACATTGGAATCAGCATTGGCTAAAGCCAAATCAGTGGCCATCGTAGTCAGGGGGGTCGCATAGATCGGCTCACCGCTATCCAGCAATGCCTGGGTGATCACCGTGCGCATGGTGGTAATCACCGGAAACTGTCCCGTCGTAATGTCGATTGTTGCGCCCGGCGTACTGTGGAACTCCATGATATAGGGCGGCGTCAATGGATAAGGCAGAGAGAGTCCTGTAATGGCAGCATTCGTATCCGTAGAGGCTGTGGCAACTACCCTGAAGGAACCAGGCCGATCTGTATTGAAGGCCAAAACCATTACGCTGGCTCCAGCGAGCGGCCCTTTGACAGCACCACCAGAAACCGTTGCGTTAGCAGGCTCTGATTCTGTCGAACCGCCACCCCCACCGCCACACCCGGCCAGACTGATAACCAATCCCAACAGGAGGAAAATAGCTCGCTTAGTTAATGGCGACATTTAGAGACCTCGATAGACATAAAATCCGTTCTTTGAATGATCAATTAAAGTTTCCCTCTGATTTCACTGCACGACCATGCGTAGCAGTGCACTGCTAAATGCATTTAATGCCGTTTGGGCCAACTTAGGAGGGGGAATAAGGTAACAAAAGTGTTTTATCAAACACGGTCTAAGTGATGCGTTTTCTCACATCAAAAAAGGTAAAATTCTTTCACTTGCTTCCAGCGTAACAACGCATCGGCATGCGATCAAGGCGATCGGTATAAATCCACATTACAGTCGCTGCCACCATGCAGAAGTTGAGATGTGAGATATAAAGCAATCGGCCAAAAGCAGCTCGACTATTGTGCGCCGGATCAAATAACGATAAAGTAAGCATCAAATGATGCCGATACTAATACGTCATAGCCAGCGATAGCGAGGAGCGCATTGATGATCCAAGCAGAAAAAATAGCCGATGTACTTGGGCTGAGATGCCAAATTCACTCACTCTATGCGCTCTCTGAGTCAGTCGCGCAGGGGCTCCCCAAAAAATCACTGCAGACAACGATCAAACATCTGACCCACGATGCCAGTGTGGCAAAAATAATCAGCAATCGCCTGGTCCCCTCCGCCACCTATAAACGCCGCCGTGGGGCGCTGAATGCCCAAGAGAGTGAACGAGTCGAGCGCTTGGCTCGCGTCTACGCCACCGCGCTGGATGTGTGGGACGATGAAGACGACGCCCGCCAGTTTCTGTTTGCTGCGCACCCACTACTTAATCAGCAACGCCCTATCGACCTGGCTTTTAGCGAACTCGGCGCTCGTCAGGTCGAGCAGATCCTCGCCAATCTGCGCTATGGCCTTCCCGCCTAACGCTTTCGTCATCCTGCGCTTAAAACCATCCCACAGCCAATGGCGCTAAAAAAACAGCGCGCAACTGCGAAAGTTCTAGCCCTTCCGCGGCTGGCGTACCGTATTGGCGACGCGCGCTTCCCACTATTTGATGGTCGCGGCGCCATGATTGAGGGTGGGCGCTGGAACTCGGCAGGCTACCCAGTCATCTACTGCGGTCTGTCGCAATCCGGCGCGATGCTTGAGGTGCTGGCGCAAGCCAACATCGGTAAAGTACCGCGCGGCCACCGCATGATCGTCATTAAAATTCCGGCGACCCTCACTATTGAAACAGTGGTGGCAGATGATCTCCCTGGTTGGGACCATCACGACAAGATATCCAGCCGTCATTTTGGTGATGAGTGGATTATCAGTCAGCGCTCCGTGGCACTGATCGTGCCTTCGGTAATCGCCAAACACGATTCCAATATCATTATCAATCAGATGCACCCCGATTTTACAAAGATCAAAACAGCGCCGCCCGAGTCAATCCAGTGGGACCACCGCCTGTTTGACAGGTCGTAGTAAACTGCCACAAGAGCGCGTTTGTCACCTTTGCTTTGTGAATACGAGCCCCCATCGCCCTTCTTTAAATATTTTCCAGCGCGGAAATTTTCCCGTTGGCACAACGGCAACGAGCAGAGTCGGGAACTCTGCCATTCGCAATCGGTCAATGTTTACCGTGATTAAATACAAGGCGCCTGACAAGCGGGCGGAGATAGCAGAGATAGCCATAGCGCTGATCAACAAGCGTTGGCTCATGGAGAGTAATAAAGTGGAGAGTTCAGCATGATCGAAGCACAAGGGCTAACCCGCACCTACGGTGATTTTACCGCAGTTGACCACGTCTCTTTTCAGATTGGTGCGGGCGAGATCGTTGGCCTGCTGGGCCACAATGGCGCTGGCAAGACCACCATTATGAAGATGCTGACGGGCTATCTGGAGCCTAGCGCCGGAACGGTGATGGTCGGTGGTATGGCGATTGATGCAGCGCGCCGCGAAATCCAGCAAAAGATCGGCTATCTGCCGGAGAACTGTCCGCTCTACCCCGAAATGACCATCATCGACTATCTGCAATATGCCGCCCAACTACGGCACATTCCGGCCCCCTCACGCGCGGCGGCAATCCGCACAGCGATCGATCACACCGAACTCAACGACAAGGCACAGCAGTCCATTAATACGCTATCGCGGGGTTACCGACAGCGCGTAGGCGTCGCCCAGGCGATTCTGCACAGACCGGAAATTCTTATTCTCGACGAGCCGAGCAACGGCCTCGATCCATCACAGATTCAACACATGCGCGAATTGATCACCGGCTTTGGCAAAAGCTCGACGGTGATTCTCTCCACCCACATATTGCAAGAGGTGCACGCCATCTGCGATCGGGTGATTATCATCCGCAACGGTGCCATCGCGCTGGATGCACGCATTGATGAGCTGCAACACACCAGCCGCTTGCTGCTCGCTACCGACCGCGCACCCAACGCAACACAGCCGTTGCTCAAACAGTGCGAAGGGATTACTGCGGTCGATCACCTCTACGAAAAAGATCAGCAGCACCACTACGCACTGCAGTTAGCGAGCGATAACGACACCGCAGGCGACGCCAAAAGTAGCGCCAATAACGCCATGAAGCGTGCGCCACAAGTAGCTGAAAAGCTCATTGGCAACGGTTTCAAACTGTATGCGCTACACCCCGAGCAGCGTGATCTGGAGAGTGTCTTCAGAGAGATCAATCGCACTGCCGAAACCAGCACAGGAGAACTCGCCCATGCTTAATGTGTTGCGCATCGCCCACAAAGAGCTTGGCGCCTTTTTCTCATCACCGGTCGCTTATCTCTTTATTGGTGCATTTTTAGCCATCAACCTGTTTATCTTTTTCTGGGTCGAGACATTCTTCTCACGCAACATCGCTGACGTGCGACCGCTGTTTGAGTGGATGCCGGTGCTGCTCATATTTCTCGCCGCCGCACTGACCATGCGCATGTGGAGCGAAGAGCGGCGCATGGGCACGCTGGAGTTTTTGATGACGCTGCCGGTCAGCACCACCCAGTTCGTACTCGGAAAATTCACTGCCTGCATGGGGCTGGTCGTGATCGCCCTGCTATTAACGCTACCGATTCCGATCACCGTTTCTCAGCTGGGTGCCATGGATTGGGGACCTGTGATCGGTGCCTATCTGGCCACGCTGCTCCTCGCCGCTGCCTATATCGCCATCGGCCTGTTCGTCAGCGCGCGCAGCGAAAGCCAGATCATCAGTCTAATCGGCAGCGTACTGTTGTGCGGTCTGTTCTATCTTCTTGGCGCTGAAACATTGTCCGCACTGGTCGGCAATCAAGGTAGTGAGCTGCTCAAGCTGCTGGGCAGCGGTTCGCGCTTTGATGCCATTAACCGTGGCGTCATCGACGCGCGAGATCTCTACTACTACCTAAGTATCGTCGGTGCCTTCCTGACGCTGAATATCTATACTCTGGAAAAACTGCGTTGGACACAGACTGGCCAACGCGGCAACCACACTCGCTGGCGGCTCGTCACGGTACTGCTTGCCAGTAACTTTTTGGTAGCTAACATCTGGCTACAGCAAGTCGATCAGGCACGCATTGACATCACTGAAGGCAACATCTACTCGATCTCCGATACAACAAAAAGCTATCTGGAACAGCTCAATGAGCCGCTGCTGATTCGCGGCTACTTCAGCGCCAAAACCCACCCGCTACTGGCACCACTGGTGCCACGTTTGCGTGATCTGATCCGCGAATATGCGGTCATCAGTGACGGCAAGGTGCGCGTGGAGTTTGTCGATCCGATGCAGAACCCGGAGCTGGAAAAAGAGGCCGGGCAGAAATTTGGTATCCGCCCGGTGCCGTTTCAGATCGCCAGTAAATATCAAACGGCGGTGGTCAACTCCTATTTTGACGTATTGATCCAGTATGGCGACCAGTACGAAGTACTCAGCTTTCGTGATCTGATTGAGATCAAAGCATTGGGCGAAACAGACTTTGAGGTTGAATTGCGCAACCCCGAATACGACATCACCCGCAGCATCAAAAAAGTGCTTTATGGCTATCAGGGCAGTGGCGATCTATTTCTCAGCATCAACCATCCTGTGCTGTTTAAAGGCTATATTTCGGATGACAGCAAGCTACCGCAACAGTTGGTGACACTACGCCAGGAGCTAAAGGAGTTGCTCGCCGAGTACAAAACCAACGCCGACGGCAAGCTGCTCAGTCAGTTCATTGACCCCGATGCAGACGATGGTCGCGTCGCCCGTGAAATTGAGGAGAATTTCGGTTTCCGTCCGATGGCGACTAGCCTGCTCGACGACAACACATTCTATTTCTACATGACGCTGGAGGGCGATGGTCAGCTGATGCAGATCCCGCTGCCAGAGGGTTTTGACAAAGAGGGCATTCGGCGCAGCCTCGAAGCCGGACTGAAACGTTTCGCCACCGGCTTTCTTAAAACCGTGGCACTGCATACGCCGCCACGACAACCTAATTTGCCTCAATTCGGCATGATGGGCGGCAACGACAAACAGTTTCAACTGTTGCAACAGGCGCTCAGTGAAAATACCAACGTGACCCCAACTGATCTGAAGGATGGGCGTGTACCAGAAGCCGCTGATCTGTTGGTTGTCACTACGCCACAAGCGCTGGATGAAAAACAGCTGTTTGCTGTCGATCAATTTCTCATGAAGGGCGGCACGGTGGTGCTCGCCACCTCCCCCTTCGACATCACCGCCAACCGCACAGAGCTGTTGGCAAAAGAGAACCACTCCGGCCTGGAGCCGTGGTTAAAACACAACGGTATCGACATTGAAAAGAGCATGGTGCTCGACCCGCAAAATACACAATACCCAGTGCCGGTGGCACGCAATATCGGTGGCTTTACCATTCAAGAGATGCGCATGGTGGAGTACCCCTATTTCGTCGACATTCGCGACGATGGCATGGAGGGTGCAGGATCACTAACCGCTGGCATGAACCAGTTGACCATGAGCTGGCCCTCACCCATCACCATCGATGCCAGCAAAAATCACAACCGCCACATTAGCCGACTACTGGAAAGCTCCGCCAAATCATGGACAGCGGCGTCACTTAACATCGTGCCTGACTTCCAGCGTTTTGGGCAGTATGGTTTTCAGCGCCAGGACAACGCTGGCAGGCAGCTGCTGGCGGTGGCGGTAGAGGGCAGCTTTGACTCCTACTTCAAAGGCAAAGCATCACCACTGCTCAACGACGATAGCGGCGAAAGCGAAGCCACGCAGGCCGAGCAAGAGCAGAGCAGCAACACCATCAGTGGTGTTATCGACAAGTCACCGCAATCAGCGCGTATCATCCTGTTCGCTGCCAATGAGATGTTCAGCGACAGCACGCTGGAACTCGCCGCCACTGCAGCAGGCACCCAGGTGCTCAATCCGCTACAGCTGATGCAGAACACGGTGGACTGGTCGCTGGAAGATCGCGGCCTGCTCGCTAT
Organism: Gammaproteobacteria bacterium; assembly: GCA_013152295.1. Lineage (GTDB taxonomy): Bacteria > Pseudomonadota > Gammaproteobacteria > JAADGQ01 > JAADGQ01 > JAADGQ01. Next base: position 14,670 of record JAADGQ010000064.1, read on the forward strand.
ACGCAGCCGTGGTCACTTCTCGCGCATGCTCATCCCCCTGGAGCAAGATCAGCAACAGTGGTGGGAGTACCTCAACTACGCACTGGCGCTGCTCGGGCTGCTCGTTGTCTACCTTATCAACATTCTCAAACGCCGCCGTACACAGCACCGTTATAAAACGATACTCAACGCAGGGGGGAGTTCATCATGAATCGCGCCATTACCTTGCTGATGATCGTGCTTATCGTCCAGGTGATTGCCGCAGTCACTCTGACGCAATCACAACAGCACTTTGACACCTTTGAGGCCAATCAACCACTACTCAGCGCCACAATCAGCGATGCGGATACCCTGCGCATCAGCGTTGCCGATGAAGATACAGAGGCCGCTCAAACAGAGTTCGTGCTGAATAAAAACAACGGCAGCTGGCAAATTGCCAATCGTGATGGCTTTCCTGCCGACAACGCTCAGGTTCAGCGCCTGATCGAAAAACTCATCCACCTCAAAAAGAGCTGGCCAGTAGCGACCAGCGCAGCAGCAGCAAAACGCTTTAAAACCGATGCAGGAAATTACCAGAAAAAAATCGTGCTGGCACGTGGTGAGCAGACACTGGCGACACTCTATATTGGCACCTCCCCCGGCTTTAAAAAGGTGCACGCCCGTGTTGAAGGTGACAGTAATATCTACGCCATCGAATTCAGCACCTATGAAGCCAGCAACAAAGCGAACAGATGGTTGGACAGATCACAACTCACGATCAATCGCGATGAGATCAGTCAGGTCGAACTGCCAACATTCACCCTGAAACGGGTCAGCGATGAGGATGAAAACGCATTGACCATCAGCGACCTCAAAGAGAACGAAAGCATCGAGAGTGCGCAGCTTGAACAGCTGCAACAGCTTCTCTCCCAGTTGGCGAAGATCAACTTCACCGATGTCATCGGCAAAAAAATCGCTAACGTCGCGGTGGGCGAACCGGCCTTCGGCTACACCGTGCACCTCAAATCGGGACAGCAGATTCGTTACGACTTTTTCAGCATCAGCGGGAAAAAAGACTATCAACTGATCACCTCGGCAGACGACTACCTGTTTACTGTCGATGCAGGCACCGTCGAAAAGCTGCAGCAAAGCAGCCGGGACACGTTCATCTCAACCAAAATTGCGCCAGTAACAGCAACGAATGTTGAACAGCCTGATACCGGTCAAACAAGCGCGCTGATGGCACCCGAAAACAGCGCTGACATACCACCATCTGACGCTGACTCTGATGCTGGTTTAGAGAGGCAAACAACGAAACCTGGCAACCCTTGATGTACGCCGCCAGCCACTCTTGCAACGAGGTTTTATTATTAAAGACAAGACCCCGGCATGCAGCCTATCCGGCCCTCACTCACGCCGAACAGCCAATATTAGCGAGTGGTTGAACAGCATTCAAAAGTGGCGTAGTCTCTACCTTCGTATGCGCATGCATGGAGGCTATTCAGCTCAGTTTTGCTGCTGTTTACAGCCTGAGAAAATAGTGGCGACAGGCTAAAGAACGCCCCCTAGTCCATCCGCTTCAGCTCACTGAGCTCCAGCTTTTGCCGTTACTACAGAGATAACCCTTTGCTGTTAACGTAACCGCAACAACATCAGACGCGCGATGGCCCACGGCTTAAAAAACATGCTGTCTCTTGTGCTATTGGCACTGCTGCTTATCAGCGGCTGTGCCCAAAGCATGCCGCGCAATACGATCGAAGAGTACACTGACGAACAGGGTGAACGGCGCTTCATCTTTGCTGTAGAGAAATACCACTATCAATATATCCGCCCCACGGTGCATGCGGAGAAGCTGCGTGTTCAACTGCTCACCAAGCACATCAAAGCACACCACTACTGTGTCAATGGTCCTTTGGTTACGGAGCGCCAGGAGGTTGGTGAACACTACATCTACCGGGGAAAGTGCCGACCGCTAAATTAGCCCTCCACGACCCACGCGACCGGCTTGATAGAGCCTTCATCCTCGGCATGACAAGCAATACCTGAGTACAGCACTTGTTTATAACCGGAAATAAAAGTGGTAGTCTTATGCTGCAGGGAAAACAAGAGATTAGCAGGGTTTTGATCGTCAGCTGCGTCTGACCTGACCTTGACTGGTTACCGCGGATGGACCCTCCATAAGCGCTTGTAGAGGTTTGCCATGAAAGCCTACTCCGCCACAACACTATTGATCCCAACCAACATCAGACACCCTCTGCTGCTGGCCTCCATGCTACTGCTCTCCGCCCCACTGCTTGCGGCTAATGACACCGGCAACAGCCAATCCAAAGCCGTTGCTGCCAAAATTATTGCTGTGCATGGTGCTGACACACTAAGGGTCAACATCACCGGCTGGCCGGTACAGACAGGCCTGTTTCTGCCGCTCAAGCTCGGCGGGGTCGATGTACCCAAGCTTAAGGGCAAATGTGATGCCGAAGCGAATAAAGCACGCAAGGCGAAACGGTTTGTTAAAGCGGTACTTAAATCGACCCAAAAAGTCGAGCTGCGCGACATCAAGCGCAATCGTGAATACCCGCTCACCGCAGATGTCTACCTCGATGACAGCAGCCTGGCAGACAAACTCATCCGCGCCGGACTGGGACGACCCTATGACGGCAAAAAACGTTATGGCTGGTGCCCACCATACGGGCAATAGAGGGCATTTCCAGCAGCGCTGTCAACAACATCACAAGGTAATATCCACGCCAGCAATGGCATCGTCACCATCATCGTAGCGCGGCTGGCAGACGTAGAGGCGCTCGTCAGCAATGCCTTTGTCTTTAACCAGATAATCTTTCACTACCTCCCCACGCTGCCGCGCCAGCGCTAACAGTTGCTCCCGATCAACCTGCGTCGCTTTCTCCTGCCCTGCTTGCGTTTCCGGCACCCCTTGCTCGGCATTGCTCTGCTCAGGCGCTTGAGCTTCAGCAGCATTTGATTCAGCTTGAGCCGCCGCCCTTGCGGCCAACACCGTCTGATCAGACGGTGCCGCCATGCCACATAGCGTCAACTGCAGCTGGGGTCGTTCATGCAACATATTGGCAATTTTATCCAGATAGTCATTCGTCGTGGCTGCGATAGTCGCCTCACCCGGCGTAAATTCAAGTGGCTGAAAACGCAGTGCCGTTGCCTTGCCAATCAACTCGCCAACAAAGATTAGCGTACCCAGCGGTTGCAGCGCATTTTTAACATAGCTCATCGCCGCCATTTTGAGCGCCTTGCCCATCGCCAGATTGATCACACCCGATGGATCAAATTTTGGGTCGTTGATATCACCTTTGACGGGCAGATCAAGCGCAACATTGCCATCGCTATCTTTGAGAAGATCCAGTGCCGCATCAAGTGGCATCGACAGCTGCTGAGTCAACCCTTCAATCTTCTCAGCATCTCTCTCCTGCAGGCCAAACTTGCGCAGTAACAAGTGGTTGTTAACATCCAGCACACCATCCTTAATTAGCAGTTTGATATCAGCATCCAGGCTGCCGCGACGCAGATCATAACCAAGATACTCGCCCGTATACGAAGAGAACGGCGGCAGATCGATCGACTTCAGCTTGCCGGTGATATCCATCGATATCAATTCAGCAAACGGCAACAGTGTCCCGTTTAAATTGAAGCGGCCATATTTTCCAATGCGGCTATCGAGCACCAGCGTTGCCGGATTCTGCGGCGCACTGCTGTCCAGATCTGTAAGCTTAACGTGCAGTGACTTAACAGTGGTGCGATAAGCGGGGCTGACGCTGGCATCTTCGAACTTGATCCAGCTATCGCCGGTGATAGAAAACGTGGCAAGCCTGAATGATTGTATTGCGGGTTTTTCATCCGCTGCCACGGCAACATCGGCTGCGCGCTCAGCACTTCCGGCATCGCTGTCGGTCGGCTGCGCAGTATCTGCAGCCTCATCCTTTGCTGCCGTTAATCGATCAATCAACCACCACTGACCCTTTTTATTACGCCTTAGATCAACTCCCAGCTTATCAAGCTGAATCGACTCGACGGCCCATGGCTGCTGCGGCACCATCGCAGCATCGATAACGGCAATCGTTCCAACATGAACCACCGTCGCAGACGACGCCTCGCCTAGCTTCAATACGCTGCTATCGTCAGCGCTCAAACGCTCAAGGCGAATCACGTCGTCTCTTATATTCAGCCCCTGCGCCTTCAACGCACCAATCGCGGCCAACGTCAGCTGTTTGGCCGTATCGGTGACCGTTAAGGCGTTGACATCAATATCGGCATCGACACTCAACCCAGGGAATGTGGCCCCCTCCTCTGCTTGGCGAAAGCGCACCTGGCCACGCCACTGCAACGCCTGTTGCGCGATATGCAGGTCTGCCGCAAGCAACTTGAGTACGGTGCCTGCGGCGCTTAGCGTGCCATCGATGCGCAACAGATCTTGATCACTTTGTTGTGGGAACAACAAGGTCACATCACCATCCCAACCGATACTTTTCTGATCCAGCTGAAGGGCTTCCATCTGCAGCTGGATCGCATCACCATCGACATTACCTTTTATGTCAAGGGCCAGCGCCGCGTTAGCGTGATAGCGCGCTTTCAATTGCATATCTACGGAGAGATGCCCTGCAATATCGTCAATTCCCCCCGCCTTTAGCAGCGTTCGAAAAGGGGCAAGATCCAGCGCCGAGAGTTTTAGCTGCCCTTGCATATCGGGCTCATCGGAAAACGGCGTCACTTCACTGTTCAGAGACAGTTCGCTACCATTCAGTTTCAATCGCGCCTCAACCATGGCGGGGCTTGAGCGATCCCACGTCTGCACATTACCGACACGTAGCCGCTCAAGCTCGATGTGGCTCTCCAGCTGTTGATCCCGGTAGCGCAGATCGATGCCACTGATATTGAGGGCCGTTAAACCGAAGCTCCACAGAAGAGTCTGCCCCGGTGTCGGCGTCTGCTCAGCAGCGCCACCGTCTTGAGTGCTATTTGCATCAGGAGTTGCACCAGAAATGACAAGACCACCCACGCGCCAGCCGCCATCTTGCAGCGCCTGAAGATCCAGCGACACATCATGAAGCGAGATCTTTTCGATCACCACGCGCCGATCCCACAGTGATTTCCACTCCCACGCAAGGTGCAGTTGACCCAGGTGCAACACCTGCCCCGACTGACGGCCCGCGCTTAATCCATAGAGCGAAAATTCGCCACTGAACAGATTGAGATCGACGTTACGCACATCAGCGTCCGCCACACCATTATCGCGCAGCCACTTCTCTGCGGCGAGCTCCAGCGCAAGCGGCAATAACGAAAAAAAGGCGGTGGACAGAAGCAGGCACGTCCAAAAAAAACGGCGCCAAAACTTTCCGCGCACCGTTGGAGTGTTATTAGTGGTTGGCACAGCTTCCACTGCGGCAGCGCACTTATCAACGTCTGTCAATGTCGTTCCTTCGTTCAATGTGTCGTACAAATTTCAACCAATGGCACCCAGAAAGGAGGCCCGCGTTATTCGGTTGCTCGCTTGCGACTTAATATACTGTTATAAGCGTATAACTTGATGCACAACGATAAGACCTCTATCGCCTTTTCGATCTCATCCACAGCGGGGTACGATGGCGCGATGCGGATGTTGCTGTTGCGCGGGTCGTGGCTATAAGGATAAGTTGCTCCCGCTGGCGTAAAGGCAACACCTAAATCCGCCGCCATTTTTATAACCTCGGCTGCCCCCCCTGCGGTGGTATCCAGATTCACAAAGTAGCCGCCATCAGGCGTGGTCCACTTGGCTAATCCAGCGTTGCCTAAACAGTTGCCAAGCGTCGCGTACACCGCGTTGAATTTTGGCTCCAATATTGCCCTGTGCCGCTTCATGTGGCGAGAGATTCCATGCCGATCTTGCAGGAACAGCACATGCCTGAGTTGATTTAATTTATCCGGCCCAATACTTTTTTTACTGATAAATTCGATCGTGCTATTCAGGTTTTTAGTGCTGGAGGCAAAAACAGCAAGCCCTGCCCCTGGAAACGTTATTTTTGAGGTCGAGCCGAAAATCAGCGGTCGGTCAGGATTCCCGGCCTTTTCACAGGCATCAAAAATATTTTCAAGCGGCACAGGATCATCGACCAGGTCATGCACAGCATATGCGTTATCCCAAAACAGCCGGAAATCATCCGCCGCTGTCTCCATTTCAGCCAGACGCAAAACGCTCTCTTTGGCGTAGGTGATTCCCGTGGGATTGCTGTACTTTGGAACACAGAAGATGCCTTTGATCAACGCATCTTCACGCACCATCTGCTCAACCATATCCATATCAGGGCCACTGTCTAACAGCGGAACCGGCAGCATTTCGATGCCAAATGCTTCGCACATTGCAAAGTGCCGATCGTAACCGGGAGACGGACAGAGCATTTTAACGTTTGGCAAGCGGCTCCAGGGCTGGCGCACGCCCTGTACACCACGGAGCATCGCAATGGTTAACTCAGTGTGCATCAGCGACAAGCTGGCGTTGCCGCCCACGAGGATGTTTTCCACGGGAACAGAGAGGTACTCGGCAAACAACGCCTTCGCCTCGGCAATACCATCTATTCCACCATAGTTTCTACAGTCTATATTGCCCATCGAGCAGTACGCGTCACCAGGCAGTGACAGCAGTGGCGCCGAGAGATCAAGCTGCTCAGCGCATGGCTTACCCCTTGTCATATCAAGGCTTAATCCCATATTTTTGTAGCGCTGATAGTCCGTGTCTAACGCCGCAATAATTTTTTGCAGCGCTTCGACAGAGAGGGAAAAAGCAGGCATTGATTCGATATTCATTCTTCCGCTTATTCTTCTAAGTTATTGATTTTTTATCGATATTAAAGAGGCCAGGATAAAAACAATGTGACTGAACACTTTCGATACATTTGGATAACTGCATGGCAGTCCTGACTGAAATTCTCATGAAGGCGTGAATGATGCGGTGGTAGCTCACAAACTGCGGCCAACTATGCCATATACTTACCCGTTTCTTCAAACCGTCACCCCAAACATAACTGCCGATGTCAAAGCGATTCTCCATCAACACAAAATTCAAACCCGCCGGGGACCAGCCTGGGGCGATCAAAGCACTGATAGAGGGGTTGGAGAGCGGCCTCGCCTACCAGACGCTGCTCGGTGTCACTGGCTCGGGAAAAACGTTCACCCTGGCTAGCGTAATCGAAGCGATGCAACGCCCAACCATTATTCTCGCCCCCAACAAAACCCTAGCGGCACAACTGTATGGTGAGATGCGAGAATTTTTCCCCAACAATGCAGTGGAGTATTTCGTCTCTTACTACGACTACTACCAGCCCGAAGCCTATGTGCCCGCCTCCGGCACCTTTATCGAGAAAGACGCCTCGATTAATGACCACATCGAGCAGATGCGCCTCTCCGCCACCAAGGCAATTTTAGAGCGGCCTGACACCATTATTGTGGCCAGCGTGTCGTCGATCTACGGCCTCGGTGATCCAAAATCCTACCTGAAAATGGTGCTGCACCTGAGTCGCGGCGAGCGCATCGACCAGCGCGATATCCTGCATAGTCTCGCCAACATGCAGTACAAAAGAAACGACGTTGACCTGCAGCGCGGCACCTACCGGGTGCGCGGCGAGGTAGTCGATATTTTCCCCGCCGACTCCGAGCGCAACGCCATTCGAGTCGAACTCTTCGATGACGAAATCGAAACACTGAGCTACTTCGATCCATTGACAGGCGAGGTACAGCGCCGCCTGCCTCGCCTGACCATCTACCCCAAATCTCACTACGTCACACCACGCGAGACGATGCTCGACGCCCTGGAGCATATTAAAGTCGAGCTTAAAGTGCGTCTCGACCAGCTCTACGAAATGGGCAAATTAGTAGAGGCACAGCGCCTTGCCGAGCGCACCCGCTATGATATCGAAATGATCGTCGAACTCGGCTACTGCTCCGGCATTGAAAACTACTCCCGCTACCTGTCGGGCCGCGACCCCGGCGCGCCGCCGCCAACCCTGTTCGACTATCTGCCCGACAACGCCCTGCTGGCAATCGACGAGAGCCACGTCACCATCCCCCAGCTCGGCGCCATGTACAAAGGCGACCGGTCGCGCAAAGAGACACTGGTGAATTATGGCTTCCGCCTGCCATCGGCGCTGGACAACCGCCCGTTGCGTTTTGAGGAGTTTGAACAGCTCGCACCGCAAGCGATCTTTATCTCCGCAACTCCTGGTGCCTATGAGGCAGAACATGGCGGCGATCCAGTTGAGCAGGTGATTCGCCCCACCGGGCTGGTCGACCCAGAGCTTGAAGTACGGCCCGTCGCCACCCAGGTCGATGACCTGCTCTCGGAGATCAACAAACGGCTACAACACAACGAGCGGGTGCTGGTCACCACCCTCACCAAGCGCATGGCGGAAGACCTGACCGACTACCTCGCCGACCACGGCGTGCGTGTGCGCTATCTGCACTCGGATGTGGATACGGTGGAGCGGGTGGAGATTATCCGTGACCTGCGTCTGGGCGAGTTCGATGTGCTGGTGGGCATCAACCTGCTGCGCGAAGGGCTGGATATGCCTGAGGTGTCACTGGTGGCTATTCTCGATGCAGACAAAGAGGGCTTTCTGCGCTCCGAGCGCTCGCTGATACAGACCATCGGCCGCGCCGCCCGCAACATCAACGGCAAAGCGATTCTCTACGCGGATAAAATCACCGGCTCCATGCGGCGCGCCATGGATGAGACCGAGCGCCGCCGCAACATACAGATCGCCCACAATAAAGAGCACGGCATTACTCCTAAAAGCGTTAAAAAAGCGGTCATCGATATTATGGAGGGCGCGCGCAGCAGCGCCACGGCTACGCCAGAGCGGTTCGCCAAGGTCGCCGAAGAGTTGATCGAATATGCCGCGTTATCACCGCAGAAGCTGCTCAAAAAGATCAAAAAACTCGAACAACAGATGCTTGAACATGCTCAAAACCTCGAATTTGAAGAGGCCGCGCTGATCCGCAATCAGATCAGCAGCATCAAAGAGCACAATCTGGGATTGGTGGATTCATGAAAACCGAGGTGGCACCACAGCGCAATATCTACAGCGTCTCGCGTCTCAACAGAGAGGCACGCAGCCTGCTGGAGATCAATTTTCCATTGATCTGGGTGGAGGGTGAGATATCGAACCTGTCGCGCCCCGCCTCCGGGCACATCTACTTTTCGCTGAAAGACCCCGCGGCCCAACTGCGCTGCGCCATGTTTCGCATGCGCAACAGAGGGCTCACGTTTACGCCTGAAAACGGCTCACAAGTACTGGTGCGCGGGCGCATCAGCCTCTACGAAGGGCGTGGTGACTTTCAGCTGATTGCAGACCACATGGAGGCCGCAGGCGATGGCGCGCTGCGCCGTGCCTACGAGCAGCTCAAACAGCGCCTCGCCGATGAGGGGCTGTTCGACGAAGCCGAGAAACAGGCGCTGCCGACCCTGCCGCGTAAAATCGGCGTTATCACCTCGCCGAGCGGCGCCGCCATCCACGACATTCTTACTGTGTTAGCACGGCGTTTCCCGGCGATCCCCGTTGTCGTTTATCCCACCAGCGTGCAAGGACAGAGCGCCGCCGCAGAGATTGCCGCAGCACTGAAACGAGCCAACAGCCACCACGAGTGCGACGTGCTCATCGTTGCCCGTGGCGGTGGCTCGCTGGAGGATCTATGGGCATTTAACGAAGAGCCGGTGGCGCGCGCCATTTACGCCAGCACCATCCCCATCATCAGCGGCATCGGCCACGAGAGTGACGTGACCATCGCCGATTTCGTCGCGGATCGCCGCGCGGCCACTCCGTCGGCTGCCGCAGAGATCGCCAGCCCCGACAGCAGCGAGTGGCTCGGCTCATTTCAGTACTACGAAGAGCGCCTCGCTACGTTGGCGCAACAACGCGTTGGTGAACAGCAGCAACGGCTTGAGTGGCTAAACCAACGCATGCTGCAACAACACCCAACCCAGGTGCTCAATATTCGCGCCCAGCGCCTCGATGAGCTGGAGCAGCGCCTACGACGAGCACAGCACTCTTTATTCAAGCAAAGACACCAACAGTTAGAGCAAGCAAGCGCTCATCTGCAGCGCGTCAGCCCAGCCCAGCCTTTGCAGCAACGACTGGCTCAATGGCGTTTTCTCAACCAACGGTTAACGAGCGCCATGACGCGCAAGCTGGACGCCTGCCGACAGCAGCTCAGCGCACTGAGTCGCACCCTCGATGACGTAAGCCCGCTGGCAACCCTCGGGCGCGGTTATGCCATCGTGCGTCGCCTGCCCAATAAAACCCTGGTGCGTGCAGCCAAAGAGATGCAGATAGGCGACCAGATTGAGGCCCACCTCGCTCAAGGGCGCATTACCTGCACCGTAAGCTCAACCAACGATGACCACGACAGTGAAAACAGAACAATCAAATAACCACTATTGGCACTCATGCAAGCCACTGCTGTGGCTCATTGCGCTCGGCGCAATGGCTCTGACACCAACACTCTATGCTGCAGAGCTACCAACATCGACGCCCGTACCGGGTGGTGTTGCCGTTATCGCCCTGAAACTGAGTGGTGCTCCGACACCGCAGGTACGCTACCGCCAACGACAGGTGATGGTGCGTGCAGGCAAAAAGGGCTGGTACGCCGTAGTCGGTATTCCGCTATCGGCAAAAACCGGCAGCCACAAACTGCAAGTCAGCCAAGGTGAAGTACGCTACCCCATCAGCTTCAGCGTGCGTGCAAAAAGCTATGAAGAGCAGCACATCACCATTAAAGACAAGCGCAAAGTCAATCCCAACAAACTGGATATGACACGCATCACACGTGAACGAAAACAGATTCGCGCCGCATTCAGAGCGTGGAGTAAGCCACTCGACACAGAGCAGAGCCACAGTTTGAATTTTGAGCTGCCTGTGAGCGGCCGCCTCAGTAGCCCGTTTGGTCTGCGCCGTTTTTTCAATGAGCAAGCACGCAAACCCCATAGCGGGCTCGATATTGCCGCAGCCAAAGGCACACCCATTCGCGCTCCCGCCGCCGGGCGTGTCGTCGAAACAGGTCATTTTTTCTTCAACGGCAATAGCGTTTTCATCGACCACGGCCACGGCTTGATCACCATGTATTGCCATATGGACAGCATTGGCGTAAAAGTTGGCCAGGAACTCGCGCCGGGCGAATCGATCGGCACCATTGGCAACACCGGCCGCGCCACCGGCCCACACCTGCACTGGAGCGTCAGCCTCAACGATGCGCGTGTCGACCCCGCGCTGTTTCTCTCCCGACAACAGCGGAACCAACTATCCAATTCGCTCAATACAAAAACTAACTAGACACCCAAATAAGGAGATAAATAAATGAAGAATGGTTATCGTCGCTGGTGTGCCATATTAACCCTTAGCGTGGCCATCGCGGGCTGCGCCACCCCACCCAAACTCAGCGATGAAGAGACGGTTGCTCAACAGGATAAAATTGCCCAACTGGAGCGCCGCATAAAAGAGGCACGCTCACAAGGCGTCAACTATTTAGCGCCAGAGAGCTACAAGAGTGCCCTGCAAAGCCTTGACGATGCCTCAAAAAGTGCCAGCGACAATAAGTTTGATAAAGCCGACGCAGCCACCAGTGCCGGACTGGCCGCGCTAGACAAAGCAGAGCACGATGCCGCAACCAGCCGCGATCTGCTCGCCGAAATTTTGGCGATGCGCGAACGCGCAATTCGTGCAAGTGCACGGCAACTGTTTGAAAAAAACACGGCGGCACTCGAAAAAGAGCTGAGCGAATTGGCAAATCTTATTGAAAAAAACCAGCTGGAAAAAGCTAAACGTATGCGTCCTGAACTCATCAGCGCCTACGCAGATCTGGAGCTGGCCGCACTCAAAGAGACCACCATTGATGCAGCACGCGCATCGATCAACAGTGCAAAAGAGGAAGATGCAGAGACACAGGCACCTAAAACGCTGAAGCTGGCCGAGGAGGAGTTGGCCCTGTCACTCTCCATTCTGGATGCAGACCGCACTCAAACCGACAAAGCCAATCGTCACGCCAAACGTGCCAAATGGCATGCCGAGCGTAGCCGCAACTTGACCGAAGTCAGTAAAGATTTTGATCGTCGCGACTACACGATGGAGGATGTTTTACTCTGGCATCAGCAACAACTCAGCGATATCTACCAACCACTGGGCAGTGAACTTCCGTTCAACCAACCCGCCAGCAACACCGTAACCACCATGCGCAGCACTTACACCAAACTGCTCAAAGAGCGTGCAGAGATAAACTCATTATCGGCCCAAACCGAGGCCAAGCTCCACGCTCAAACAGCACTGAACCAAGAGGAGGTTGATCGACTCAAACAGGAGTTTGAACTGACGGCCAAAAAGCGTGAGGCCCAAAAGAGAAAAGAGAAGGAGGAGCAACAACGCTTTGAGTCCGTGCAGTCCCTTTTCACCCAAAACGAAGCCAACGTCTACCGTCAACGGCAAAATGTGTTGGTCTCGGCGCACGGCTTTCGATTCCCCTCAGGCGGGAGCGAAATCGAGGCAGACAACTTCGCCATGCTCAATAAAATCGTCCGCGCCATTAATACGTTTCCCAATAGCGCCATTGAGGTCTCGGGTCACACAGACTCAACAGGACAGGACAATACCAACAAATGGCTCTCACAAGAGCGGGCCGAGAAAGTGGTTAAATTTCTCATTGAGATCGGTGGCTTTGCACCCAGTCGCTTAACTGCCCTGGGCTACGGCGAAGCACGCCCTGTCGCCAGCAACAAAACGCGGGGCGGCCGCGCAGCCAACCGCCGTGTTGAAATTTTAATCGTTAATCCTTGACACCAAATCGGACAGACCGGGCACGGACGCCCTTCAAGCCTGTATTCAAAAAGCATAAGGAGCCATGAAAACAGATCGGCAAAATGATGCACAAAAAAACATGGCGGTGCGCATCGACAAATGGTTGTGGGCTGCACGTTTTTTCAAAACACGTGCGCTGGCTGCCGATGCAATTAACGGCGGCAAGGTGCATCTGAACGGTAGCAAAACCAAACCCGCCAAACACATCAAAGAGGGAGACCGCCTCTCAATCCGTCGCGGCCCCTACGAGCATGCCATTGTTGTATGCGCATTGAATCACCAGCGACGCCCCGCCAAAGAGGCCGTATTGTTGTACGAAGAGAGCGCAGCAAGCATTGAAAACCGCCAACGCCTGGCCGAACAGCTGCGCCAACAAGCGCCAACCGGCGCACTCGCAAAGGGACGGCCCAGCAAAAAGAATCGCCGCCAGATCATTCAGTTCACAGGAAAGTAGTGCAGGCAAACAGCAAAAGCAGCAATATGAGATAAATGGGGGCCATCAACATGAATATCCTGCCACCAGGCGAAGGGCTCAACACGCAACTCCTGAAAGATGCCAACAGTGCCGAGCGTGCAGTCAAACAAGCGGACCCTGTAACCGCCATCGATAAAACCGCCCCGTCAAAAAAAGAGTCCAGCGATGACGCGCACGCTGAAAAAAGAGAGCAACAATCTGCAACGGATACTCCTGTGAACCCGGAGCGCCGCAAGGATGATCGACGTAAAAAAAACATCCCGGTCATTCTTGATACCCGCGACAGCCACGAGCGACGCTCACTGCACAACCAGCAAAATAGCGATACAACCACGCAGGGTGGCATCGATCTGAAAGCTTGAATTAAGTACTGATGCTGGGGCAGATTCATCCATGTTGGAAATTCTCTATCACGACGCGCACCTGGTTGCGGTCAACAAACCCAGCGGTCTGCTCGTGCACCGCTCGATGATTGATCGCCACGAAACACGCTTTGCACTACAGCTGGTGCGCGACCAGATCGGCCAGCGCGTCTACCCCGTCCATCGCCTCGACAAACCCACCTCCGGCGTATTGCTGTTTGCACTGAGCCCTGCAATCGCTCGCCAAGTGAGCGAACTGTTCAGCGCCCGAGAGACACAAAAGCACTATCTCAGCGTCGTGCGTGGATACACTCAAGAACACGACATCATCGACTACCCACTCAAAGAGCAGCTGGACAAGATAGCCGACCACCAAGCAGACCCAACAAAAGCAGCCCAACCCGCTATAACCGAATACCAATGCCTTGCAACCCTGGAACTACCCTACCCCGTCGGCCGCTACCCCACTGCCCGCTATTCGTTAATCAAACTATCCCCAAAAACAGGGCGCAAACACCAAATCCGCCGCCACATGAAACATATCTTCCACCCGATAGTTGGTGATACAACGCACGGTGATAGCAAACATAACCAGCTGTTTCGAGACATTTACGACTCTCATCGCCTGCTGCTTCACGCGCACAAACTGGCATTTATTCATCCTGTGAGTGGTCAAGCGATTGAGATTGCTGCACCGCTGGACGAGAGCTTTTCACACGTCATCGCAATGTTTGACAGTCAGATGAATATTTATGCCGCTATTCATACAGGCCACCCGTAGGCCCGTTCAAGCCGTGGCGGAACGGGCAGGGCTTTTCTGCCTATCAACGCCTGATCCGCTGAGGCTTGATCAGGCCTACGGCGATGTTTGTTGTCGTCGAAATCGATATGGAAGTTGAGTAGCCTGGGTTGAGGAACGAAACCCAGGGAGAGGGGCATTTGGACAACGACCCCGGGTTTCGCACAGCTCAACCCAGCCTACAAAATTTGAGTTGAACCACTACAAGTGAACAGAGCAGATCACCCCTTTTTTGCCTTGACTAACTTATCCAGCAGACCGCTACTCTTCGCACCTTCGCGCCCCCCGCTGAACGCCGAGGCGTATTCAGTCAAGACATCATCCAGCACTTTTTGATTCTCCTCCATCTCATCGGTCAGCTTGCGCATTGCTTCGTGCAGCGCCTTGTTTTCAGTCGATAGAGACAGGAGCTGCGCAGTACTCTCCTCCTCCTGAAGTTTGGCCTGAACTTCGCTTTGGGCGTGAATCGCGCTCGCGCTCTTGCTCAAAATATCACGATAGATATTCGTTACATCGTTCAGGCGTTCATCCAGATTAACGAAGGCATCGCCATCCCGGTTGTAATAGACATCGACCATATGTTTATAAAACAGCCGCTCTTTTTTGAGGAGTGCCTTGACGACGGTTTCGGCCTCCTCTGCACTGCACTGACATTCGTTATTAAAAAAATCATTCAGTGTTGTGTTGCGCTGCTCTTCGTTGCTGACCACCTTGTCGACAAACTCATCGACCGCCACTTCGTCGCGGCGACGCCTGCGCCAGTAAATAAACAGGGCAGCAACAAGCAGCACAGCGACAACGGCCACTGCCTCGGTAAGAAATATGATTGTTAGCGGATTGGTTTCAACCATCACTATCGTCGCTTAATGCACCGTCCAACTTCGCAAATGCTTGCCGCCGGGATCTAACATATTTTCTATAGCCAAACCACGCCATCCCGATAAGGAGTCCGTTCACGATCAACACCTGAAGAATCACCATAATCCAGTTGGGTGAGCCACTGGCATCAGCGGCTGATCCATTTTCCACCCCTGTATCAGTTGCTTGATCGGCGCCAGCCGTTTTTTCTCCACTTTTCACCCTGACAATGGCTTTGCCGAAACCGATTCGTTTGGAGCGATAGCTGATGCGCCTGCCATCGGGGCGTATCCCTTTGACATAGACCTGCAGCGAGCGCCGCCCCTGCTCGGGGGCCGCTGCCACCACCATAGACCACACGCCGTCACCACTCTTGGCAACCTTGTACTTTTTGCGCAGACTGTCTCTGTTTGAGATAAAAGCGGAAACAACAGGACTCTTTTCCAGATCGACCAGCGCAGGGTGAGGGGTGACAGAGAGTAGATACTGCTCTTTTTTGGTTCCCGGTTTTGCTTTGAATGCGATGCTAACCGGACTGTCATAGACGTGAGCCAGGTAACGCTTTTCCCGGCGAAAAGTAATACCGTCTACAACCAGCGTCAGATCCTGTACTCCTGTGCGCGGCCATTTGGAGACGCGCAAACTGAAGGTGCCGTCACCCGCAACGCGATCGGCGCCACGGCCATCATCTTTAAAATCCCACTGCTGCCACTTCTTCTCGTTTTTGCCGGCAATCAGTTTGATATCGAGGATGGCGAGAAATTCACGGCTATCAATCACACGGCCCTCTTGAGTCAGGCGCACATGAAAATCGACGTGATCACCCACGAGCAACGCCTTGGGTACAGGTGATGTCTCCAGGCTGATGTCGGTAACAACGGTAACACGATTATCAGGGTCCACCTCGCCAACGACCTCCCAGTTTCCAGATCGTGGCTGCTTGATGGTGACTAAATCGTAACCTTCCTCTCTGTGCCAGCGTACGTTTTGCGGATGGTCACGCCAGTGAACAATTTCGCCATTTGGTGCCAGAATCGTCGATGGTGAAGTGCTGTTGGCGTGAAATGAGAGCACGGTCATTTCGTTAACACTGCGATCAACGTTGAAATGGTTGTTTCTCAACGGCAATGTATCGGGCCTGACGGCCTCTTCGTACATGCGCAGAAAAACCCGTTCCAACTGCCGAACATCATCCACTTTGCTATACCAACCACCGCTGGCACCCGAGAGCTGCCGCAACAAACTCTGGTCAGCCTCATTGGAGAGCGCTATGGTGTTGATCGCCACGTCCGCTTTTTTAAGACGCGGCAAAATCTCTTTGAGCACCCGCTCTCTGGAGAGACGGTTTTTTTCAGGATCACGGGAGATATCAATCACACCATCGGTCAACAGAATCATGGTCCGCTTGTAGGCCGGGTCGGGGCGCGTCCAGTCCCAGGTCGAGCGGCGCATGACCTGTTCAATGTCGGTGAACAGGCCGAGCGAGTGAATCGAACGCACTTCGCGACTGGCCAGTTCACGCCATGCATCATCCACCTCTCTACCAGGAACAAGCATGTTAACTTCACGAGCAAAGGTCCATACCCCAGCTCTGGCACCATCTGGAACCAGATCGATCAGCATGTGTACCGCCGGCACACGCAAGTTGTCCGGGTCGTTGTAGCGCATGCTACCGGACATATCGATCAACATGCGCGTATCGCTGATCGCGCGATTTTCGCTCCACTTTTCGTCAGCCTCGTCAGCCACAACGACCGTCCACAGCGCTGCTGTGGACAGCAACATGGCCAGTAACACTGTATCGATGATCTGTTTAAGCCGTCGCCACGCTCGACCTCTGCGTTCACGCCTCATGACGAAAATGCCAACCTGATTAAGCGCCCTGATTTTGACCCATCACCCACTGCTTGGCAGCCTCGTTTATCTGTCCATTACCAGGATTCACATCAGAATCCGAACCAAAATGCATGCTAAAGCTAATCCTGAAGCCAAAAAGTCGACCACTTCACGGACAAGCGTTATGCTGTTCTGAGTCGATACGTTAGTTCAAAGTTCTAACGATCTAGCGGCACGGTGCCACGCTCTCTTGACGGGCGCAGAACAGAACGCGCGGCGCAACAGCCAGCACTTGCGAATGGGAGAGAAGCCATGCCTGACGCACGCACACCCGCTGTTGCGGGTACATTTTATCCCGCCAATCCGGCTGCGCTCAACGCAGACCTTGCCACCTATATTAATAATGCCGAAAGCAGCGCCCCGCCACCCAAGGCGATCATCGTCCCCCACGCGGGCTACATCTACTCCGCTCCGATCGCGGCTAGTGCCTATAAAGCGATCGCTCAGGGCAGAGAAAATTTTCAGCGTGTGGTGCTGCTCGGCCCGTCTCACCACGTCTCTTTTCACGGCATCGCAACCAGCAGTGCCTCTCACTTCCTGACACCACTAGGCGCTATTGCCATCGACTGCGACGCAGTGAATCAGCTGCTCCAGCTCAAACAGGTTCATCAACTGGATGAGGCCCATGCGCAAGAGCACAGCCTTGAGGTCCAGCTGCCGTTTTTGCAAACGGTGCTTAACGATTTTTTGCTGATACCGTTAGTAGTGGGTTCTGCTTCCGCCGAGGAGGTGGCAGAGGTCATTGAGCAGCTATGGGGCAGTGACAAAACATTGATTGTCGTCAGCTCGGACCTGAGTCACTACCAAGACTATGAGCACGCACGCACAACAGACCAAGCGACAACCCGCAAAATTGAAACATTACACTACCAAAATATTACAGGCCACGATGCCTGCGGCCACCATCCACTCAACGGTCTGTTACTGGCCGCCCGCCACCACCACCTGCGGGTGACTACGGTTGATTTGCGAAACTCGGGCGATACGGCAGGGCCACATAATAAAGTGGTGGGCTACGGCGCCTATCTATTGCACGAGACTGTTGCGTAAAACCGTGCAAACGCAAAGCAGCGCTGTGAAATTTAACCCGGAGACTTGGCCATGAAGAGCGACAACGAAACCTATTCAGCGGCGCAACGCAATACATTATTGCAATTGGCGGCAAAATCCATAGAGCATGGTCTGCAGTGCGGCACACCGTTGAACGTCAATACCGCACAATATCCGCCCCCGCTGCAGGAACAGCGCGCAACATTTGTCACGCTATCTATCAACAAAAAGTTGCGTGGGTGCATCGGTGGCCTCGTCGCCACACGGCCGCTGGTTGATGACATAGCCCACCACGCCTATAGCTCGGCCTTTGAAGATCCACGCTTTGCCGCCCTCAGACCCGTAGAATTTCAACAGCTCGATATTCACATCGCCGTATTAACACCTGCCGAGGCACTCTGTTTCACTAATGAAGATGAACTGATTAAGCAGATACGGCCCAATGTAGATGGGCTCATTCTTAGCGAGGGCGAGCAGCGCAGCACTTTTCTCCCCTCGGTGTGGGAGTCACTACCCAAGACAGAGGATTTTCTCCGCCATCTGAAACAGAAAGCAGGGCTACCTGAGAACTACTGGTCTACGACCCTGAAAGTTGAACGCTATACAACAGAGTCATTTGGGCGTGAGGTTAGCAAACTACTCAGGCACCGCTAGACAGTCGTTGTGAAAAGTATGGCTAGGGGACAGCAGAAACCTTGCATCCATCGACCGAGCCCTCCTTACAGAGTTGACCATCAAACCACACAGCATGATCAAGCCTGGCCCCTTTCAATAAACTGTTAGTCAGATCGGCACCATTCAAATTGGCATAGCTGAGATCAGCGCCACGCAGATCAGCAGCACTTAAATCGCTACCTGAGAGAACCGCCCCCTTGAGCTGTACCTGCTGCAGGTTTGCCTGCTGAAGATTCGCCAAAGCGAGGTTGGCATAAGAGAGATCGGCGCCGGCCAAATTTGCCTGATAGAGATCAGCGCCACGCAAATTGATACTCACCAAAAGTGCACCTTTCAAATTAGCCCGTTTAAGTTGAGCCCCCTCTGCTTGGCAATAGCTCCAGTTGATCCCTGGCGCCACAGCCATATTGCAACGCGACCAATCATCATCTTCGTGCGGTTGATAAAAATAGAGGGCCGATACAATACCCACAATCACCACAACAACGAATGCGATGACCAGTTTAATTGAGCGCAGTTGCTGATAACCAACAGGCGCTCGTTGGCGACTTTTAAGCAGTGCTCGATAAGTTTCGAGTTCAACAGGCTCCGGCTTTCGTCGCCCGGCTTCAGCGCGTTGCTCATTTTTTTCAGAGCGCATCATTGCAGCACCACTGCGCCGATTCTCACCTGACCGCTCATCCGCCCAACGCATCGCTGCAGCCAACCGCTCTTGGCCGTAGGGGTCGTCATCGGCTGCGGCTACTGTTGCAGGAGCCAGCTCCGGTAACTCACTAACCAGACGCCATAGATGCTGATCATCGCTGAGCTCATCATCCATGCGAATGCGTCCCAGCAAAATACGTCGCCGGATCAATCCTTCAACGTACGGCCCTTCAACCTTGCTGCCACGCCGCACGTACCAGAGCTGATATTTTGCAATGTTCATCCAACATCATCCTAAATATATTCCTGCGAATGACGACCTATACCTGTACTGGTATCGGCGCAGCGCCCAACAACTTTGACAGGCAACGAGTCATTGTGAAAACAGGCTTAAAAAGAAAAGTCAGGCAACAGACAACACGTGCAGTAACTGTAACAGCTCCCCTCCTCCACCCTCCATAAAACAGACATTGCTAAATAACCAGCAATTCAAATAGACTACAGCCACTAATTCTGTAATGGCTATTAAGTCAGCTCTCGGTAAAAAGACGCAATAAAATCAGATGATCAATAATAGTGAAAAAAAATCGTCATACCAACAAGGAGATTCACCGTATGGCGTAACGACAGATGAGACCCGTTACTTCACACGCAACATCAACCTGCTGCATAACATGCACATTTTAATTGCTGACCACTCTAAGGCGTGTCGCGATTTAACCGCAAAAATACTGTGTGAAAATGGCTTCACTCGTTTTACTGCTGTCGGTGATCGTGAGCATGCACGCACTCTATTGAGGGAGAGCTTGAAACATGGGGTCAGTGATATCGACCTTGTTTTGGTCGATATCAGAATGCCAGGAATGGGTGGTTATGAATTTTGCCGCATGCTAAGAGCGCAACAGGAGTGGTGCCATATTCCCATCGTGATATTAGCCGCACCGACCGACACGCTCTATTCAAGCCTGGAGCTGGATGCAACAGACGTTGTATTTAAACCCCTTAATGATAACGATTTGATACCGCGCGTCATATCCATGCTCTCTTTCAAAAGAGAGCGCGATCTGCGCATGCGCCGCGAACAAGAGCTTGAAAATGAACTTGCCGAGCGCAAAATCATGGAAGCTCGCCTGCAATATCTAGTCGAACATGATGATCTAACCGGCCTCTGCAACCGGCGTCGTTTGGATAAAGCGCTGGAAGAAGCCGTAGAAAACAGCCGCAATCATAGTGTTACCAATGCCTTGTTATACATCGACATTGACCAATTTAAAGTGGTCAACGATACCGAAGGCCACAGTGTTGGCGACAAACTGCTGATTAAAATTGCTAACAAAATCCGTCGTCTTGTTAGCAGCACCGACACATTGGCACGCGTCGGATCGGATGAATATTGCGTACTGCTGGAAGAGACCAGTTGTAAAAAGACTCTGAAAATGGCCAAGTCGCTGCGCAAATTAATGAACAACTTTCAATTTAACATCGAAAACAGAAGCTACCATATCGGTGCCAGCATCGGTGTTGCATTGATACTACCCGAGGAGAAAAATGTCTCTGCCAGTGAGATTCTGGCACGCGCAGATCAAGCCTGTCTTGAGGCAAAAAATCATGGCCGCAATATGGTGCATTTCTACAACGAAGAAGATACAGAGATATCAACACTTCGTAACAATGCTCACTGGGCACCTCTCATTCGCCAGGCACTGGCCGAAGAGCGTTTCTCCCTGGTTTTTCAGCCAGTGCTTGACGTACAAAAAAATGAGGTCACTCACTACGAAACGTTGATTCGTATGATCGGCAGTGATGGGCAGCAAGTTTCTCCAACAGATTTTATTCCTGTCGCCGAACGCATGGGGTTGATTCACGACATCAACCAATGGGTTATCACACATGCCATCGAAGCACTGAGCAACCTACCCACTGAACAACAACACCTGTCACTTAACGTCAACCTGTCGAGCCACGCTTTTCAAGGTCCGTCACTACTGCCTATCGTAAAAGAGAAAATCGACAGCACTGGCGTGCGTCCCGAACGCATTACCTTTGAAATTACTGAAACTGCCGCGATCAAAAACTTTGCACAGACACGAAAAATGATTATCGAACTCAGGGCGCTGGGTTGTCGTTTCGCTCTGGATGACTTCGGCACCGGATTCAACTCGTTCAGTTACCTCAAACAACTTCCCGTGGACTACCTGAAAATTGATGGCGCGTTTATCACCAACTTGATTAACGACCCTGTCGATCAAACATTGGTGCGCTCTATGATCGAAATCGCTAAAACCTTGGGCAAACAGACCGTAGCAGAGTTTGTCGAAAACGAACAGGTTTTGCAGATGCTAAAAGAGTATGGCGTCGACTATGTTCAGGGCTACCACATCGGCATGCCAAAACCCGATCTAGCCACTTAGTGCACAATCCCTCTCAAGCTTCCCCTTCTCCTTTCCCGACCAATACAATCCGCTTTAAAGCATAAAGTCTACGCATTTTTTCAGACGCCCCACTTAATGTAAAAAACCGATAGGCCGCTAACACGGAAGAACTGTTCAACACAGCGCGTTCCCAGACAAACAGGAGTGCAGTCTGAATTTCCTGCATGAGGCATTTATTCGCACTGGAAGCAATAAATAGGAAGAAAAAGCAGCAAGAGAACCAGCCACATGCATCTATTTGTTAACCATTTCATTTATTCCCCGTTCAGGAGGAACCTCGCCGTGGAAAAAGAACTCACCCACTCAAACAAAACAGTAAACCGACTGCTGGCCTCTATTTTAGCAGCGGGCTTGTTATTCGGCGGCATCAATACTGTTGTAGCATCAAGCGATGAAGCCGTGGCCGAAGAGATGACCACGCTATTTCGTGCAGCACGCGCCGTTATCTCCGCAAACCAGGCCAACATCAATGATGCATCAAAGGGTGATAAAGGGCTGTCTGGAGATTTCGTCACGGCTAAGGCCAAAGAGAATTTCCACAAAGCCACCGGTCATAAGCTTGATGACAGTACTGACGCTGCTAAAACTATGCTGGCAGCGATCCACAGCACCATGAATCAGGCACAACCATTGATTAACGAAAAGGGAAAAGGCTTTAAGGGCTTCTTGCCGGCCATCTTCGCCAAGCAGGTTGCCGATACGTTCACTAAAAAAATGAACGGTAATATGCGCATCAAGCTAACCGCGCCCAAAAAGTATGTGCGTAATCGCGCCAACCGCCCCGACAAATGGGAAAATAGCATTATCAACGGCAAGTTTATGAACGCCAGCTATGAAAATGGCAAGCCTTTTTCTGAAGTCGCCAAACACAAGGGAAAAGATGCTTACCGTTACATCCTGCCCGAATATTACAAGCAGAGCTGCCTGAATTGTCACGGTGGGCCTAAAGGTGAAAAAGATATTACCGGCGGTAAAAAAGAGGGCGGCAAACTGGGTGAGTTGGGCGGCGCCATCAGTTTCACAATTTATAAATAAGTTGCCAATCCACGGAGGGTGCAACCATGAACGTATTAAATGACCTGAATATTACTAGCAAGCTTGCAGCAATGAGCGGCGTCATCCTGTTGGTGGTCGCAGCCTCAATGCTCTACCTGTTCAGTGAAGTAGGGCAACAAGCAGCACTCATCGGGTCTCAAGATCAGATAGTGGCAGGGCAATCTCAGCTAGTAGAGAAGCAGGCAACGCTGATTAAGCATCAAAGAGAAGCGCTTTCCAGTTTAGATTTGGCACATAACTTCTCCAAAACTTTTTCAGAGATGCGCTATTGGCTGTTTGATCTGGCGGTGAGCTGGCAGACCGAAGCAGAAGAGAACGCCGAGAAATTCAGGGATGATGCGCTTGCTCAACTCAACAAGTTAAGTGCTGTTGATAAAGCATTCACCACTTGGGTTGGCCCCGAAATCGAATCGATCTACACAACCATGATGGATGCAGTCGATGCCTATGTCGATGAAAATCGTGTGCTCGGCAACAGTCTTATCTCTAGCGCAAGAAACAGAGTAACGGCAATCGATGAGCGTCTTGTAACCATGCAGCGCAAACTCGCCGATGACGCTAAAAATGCTGGAGAGGAGGTCAGCGCTGCTGCGGTTAAGTTAGGAGCGAGCGGCAAACAGCTGACCCAATCCGGACAAATAGTAGTGGATGGCATCTCGAATATACGCAGTACGACCATCGCTATGCTGCTGCTCGCTATCCTACTCGGTTGCGGAGCGGCCTGGCTTGGAGCACGTGCCATCGTCCCCCCCATCACAAAGTTGTGTGCAACGATTGAGGCTATTGAGCAACAGTCAGACCTAACCCTACGCAGCGACATCAGCTCCAAGGATGAAATCGGCAAAATTGCGTCGTCACTCAATGCCATGCTTGAGAAGTTCGACCACATCATTGTTGACGTAGCCGGTTCGACCACCCAAATTGCCAGTGCGGCTGAAGAGATGTCAACCGTTACTGAGCAGACAAACGATGGCATGAACAATCAACGCCAACAGACTGAACAGGTTGCAACAGCTATCAATGAAATGGCCGCCACCGTTCAAGAGGTCGCCAAACACGCCAACGGTGCCGAAGTGTCTGCCAATGAGGCCGACAGAGAGGCCAAACAGGGTTCAGTCGTGGTATCCGACACGATCAAAGCCATCAGTGAACTCTCTAGCGAAATTGAAAAAGCCACCGAAGTCATCCAAAACCTGGAGAAAGAGAGCGATAGCATCGGTACTGTTTTGGATGTGATTAAAGGCATTGCTGAACAGACCAATCTGCTCGCGCTAAATGCCGCCATCGAAGCCGCCCGTGCCGGAGAGCAGGGCCGAGGCTTTGCAGTTGTCGCCGATGAAGTGCGCTCACTGGCAAGTCGTACACAGGAGTCAACCGAAGAGATTCAAGCGATGATCGAACGCCTGCAAGGCGGTGCACAACAAGCGGTCAAGGCCATGGAAGGGAGCCGTGACAAGGCACACAGCAGTGTCGATCAAGCCGTTAAAGCAGGGGACTCTTTGCATGCCATCACATCAGCGATAGCAACCATTGCTGACATGAATGCCAATATCGCCAGTGCCTCTGAACAGCAGGGCGCCGTGGCGGAAGAGATCAACCAAAACATTGTCACCATCAGTGAGGTAGCCGACCAAACCGCTAACGGCGCGCAACAGACCGCATCAAGCAGCACCGAACTCGCAGGACTGGCGAACAATTTACAACAGCTGGTCGGACAATTTAAGTCGTAAACATGCTCGCCAATTGTCAGCCGATGTGCTGACAGTCTATTGGAGTTCTACTTTGTCACATTTGATAAATGCATCTGATGTAGGAGCGGTGCCTCGCCGCGATTCGGTTTGACAGCGAAATCCATCGCGGCGAGGCGCCGCTCCTACGGATAAAATAGAACTAAATAATCTCCAAATATCGCTGTCGCTCCCAACTGCTCACTGAGCGCTCATATTGCTGCCACTCCCACAGGCGGGTGCGCACAAAATGGTCAACGCCAAACAGCGTCTTTGCGATGTCGGATGCAGCCATCTTTTCTGTCGCTTCGAGCAGGTTGCGCGGTAACCGTGTTCGCCCCTGCGCCTGGTAAGCGTTGCCGCTGACAGCATCCTCCTTCAATTCAAGTTTTTGCTCAATGCCCCACAAGCCACTCGCCAACGCAGCAGCAACCGCGAGGTAGGGATTGATATCGGCACCACCGACGCGCGTCTCCAGACGGCTCGATTTTGCACCGCCCGTAATGGCGCGCAGCGCAGCGGTGCGGTTGTCCACGCCCCAGGTAGCAAGAGTCGGTGCCCACATCCCTTCGACCAGTCGTTTATAGCTGTTTACGGTGGGTGCATAGAGAGGCAGAATCTCGCTCATGCAGTGCAGCTGGCCCGCCAAATAGTGTTTGAACGTGGCGGACATCTGATCAGCATCGCTGTCGTCGTGGAACAGGTTTTTTTGCCCCGCTGCATCCCACAAACTTTGGTGGAGATGGCCACTGCAGCCGGGCAGTTGCTCATCGATTTTCGCCATGAATGTCGCAGTCATGCCGAAACGTGACGCAATCTCTTTCGTGCTACTTTTGAACAGCACCGCACGATCTGCAGCCTCCAGCGCTGAGCTGTGCAGTATTGCCGCTTCGATAACGCCGGGGCCAGTCTCGGTGTGCAACCCCTCGATCGGTACATTGAAAGCACCCAGCTCATCCATCAACGCATTGAAGTAGTCGCGATTTTGTCCGGCACGCAGCAGCGAGTAGCCGAACATGCCAGGGGTCAGGGGTTCAAGGTTGGTGAACTGCTTGTTGTACAGGCTTTGCGCACTCTCACTGAAGTGAAAAAACTCAAATTCCAGACCAAACTCGGCATGATAACCCGCTGCTTGCGCACGACCGATGATCTGTTTGAGCAGCGTGCGTGGGCAGACCGCTAACGGCTGTTCACCTGCGCTGAAATCGGCGAGAAAAAACGCCACGTCATGATCCCATGGCACTTGACGGTAGGTAGATAAATCGATGACAGCCTCTGCATCGGGGTAACCAGTGTGCCAACCGGTGTAAGCACCGTTGTCGTAGCAGGTGTCGGCGCAATCCCAACCGAATACGACGTTGCAGAAACCGAACCCAGATTCGGCAGCGCTGAGGAATTTATCTTTGTGAATATATTTGCCGCGCAGTACGCCATCGATATCGGTGATAGCAACCTTGATTTTCTGTTGCGGTGACTGCTGTATGGTTTCAATGAGCTGCTGCGGCGTCAGGGGTGTATCATCCACGAAATCAATCCTCCATTATTGTCTTGTTGCATTTGTCTTGCTACCAAACCGAGACCTCCCGACTAGCCTTGATGCAAGGCACTAAAATGTCAATGATCTAAAAAGAGTATCGACCATGTTTGAGCTGTTACATTCTATGCTAAAGCAAGTCAAACCTAACTGGCAGATGTAACAATACCGCGACCGCTTTATTCTCCACTTTGGCGGGATAGAAGCTTGAGGCCAGTATGGCCTGTTTAGCCGCTTCGTCAAAGTGCTTTCCAGCGGACTTCAGGATACTGGCTTTTCTGACCCGCCCCTCTTTGTCGATTAACGCTTCCAGTTTGACAACACCGCTAACGCCTTGTGCGCGCATGATTTCGGGGTAGACCGGGATCTCGCGGTGTAAAAAGCGAGGAGCCTGGGTGAGCCGAAACAGGGGCACTGGGTTGGGTAGCGTCTCTTTCGTCGGCTCGATGAGCATCGGTGGTGTTGATTCGACGGGAGATTGCTCGGCGACTCTTTCAGTGGTTTCCACGGCCTCTTCAATGGGCTCATCTATCGCTAATAGCTCTTTTCCCGGTAACTCTTTCACCACCTTTTTTGCTTGCGAGGCGGGCTCTGTTTTTGGAAGCACTGTTTTTTTGAGGCGGGGTTTTTTTTTGGGGTTAGGTGGTAACGCTTGTTTCTTCTGCTTGGGGGGCATCGACCATGTCGTTAGGTCAACCACGAGTAACGGACGAAGTGGTGTAATGCGCGCACGGTAGTCCGCCAAGACACTGACTAAAAGCAATAAGCTTAAAGATAGTAAAATTCCGCTTAGCATAGCGAAGCCAAAAGGGGGCAGTACTCGGCTAACCACGCTTTTCATCCGTGGCGATGCCCAGTTGCTTGGCCCCGGCGGATTTTGCGGCATCAAGAACATCAATCAGCGATGCAGTGGTCGCACGATGGTCGGCGTGAATTGTTATGGCCAGTTGTGGCTTGACCGCTAATTCGTCTTTAAGCAGCCGCTTAATGTCGTCGCTCGTTACGGGTTGCTCTTCCATATAGGCAATTCCGTGGCGGTCAAGTTTGATAATGAGCTGCTCGTTATTGAGCGCGGCGGCATTTTCTGAGCTGGGTTTTTCGATGAGCAGACCATCATTTTCTGGAAATACGGTGGTTACCATAAAAAAGATGAGCAGCAGAAAAACAATATCCACCAGTGGTGCCATACTGATTTCGGGTTTGCCCGTATGAACTGCGGGCATGGGGCAGAGGTTATCAGTTGACATTGTAAGGAACCCTTTCCAGAGCTGCCTTTTTCAGTGTACTGACATCGCGATGTAAAATCAGCTGGATCGCTTGGTGCGTCATCGCTACCAACACATTGATCCGGCGTGACAAGAGGTGGTGCAGAAAAATGACGGGAATAGCGATAATCAAACCGCTGGCGGTGGTGAGCAGCGCCTGTGAAATGCCCTCTGCCATTTCATCAGGTTGGCCGCTGCCGTGCAGTGCGATGACCTCAAAGACGTTGATCATGCCGGTGACGGTACCGAGTAGGCCGAGCATCGGCAGCAGCGAGCCAAGAATGGCTATGGTGGCAAGTGAGCCTTCCATCTTGGGTATGATTTCTGGGAGATGGATATTAATCTCTCTGGCAATATCTTCTTTTGATTGAACGTTAGGCCAGTGAATTGTGGCAAGTAGTTGGGCGACAGGACTCATGTTGCCAGAAGTTATAAGAAGATTATCATTGCTGGATCTCAATCTAGCGTAGTCGCGGCGCGCACTTTTGATCAATACATGCCCCCGTATTGCCTCCCATACAACCAGTGTCATTGCACTGCAGGCAACGAAAAAGATGATCCACATGATCGGGCCACCACGCTCCATCAATGATAAAAACTCTTGTTGAATCGTCATCATTTTATAGCTCCATCTCTACACCAAAAAACGGAAAAAATGAGATGCCGGTGATTTCGGTGGGATTATCGATCTTTTCAAATTCACTACCGTAATCGAACTCAACGATATTTTTGGCAAAGGTGATGTTTTGCAGGTCGAGGTAGAACTTTAGTTTGGATTCGTTAAATAACACTTCGCGGCCGATGCGCAGATCAATTTTATAGTAGGTGGGCAGACGTTTAGCGTTGTGTTTTCCATATTCGGCTATCCAGCGTTTATTGACCACATCCCAGCGACGGCCTGTGATAGCGGTGTAAGGTTTGCCTGAGCGTGCCTGAGCTTTGATGCTCCAGTCCCAACGCTTCCAGCTACCACTAAAAGGTTGCCCCCAAACGGCGGTGACGGTTAAGGGTTGATCGCCTGAAAAATTACGGGTGATACGCGTGATTTGATTAGTGCGGCGTGACTTGGCCCACGAGAGTGACAGCCAACCGATCTTGCCTTGACTGGGTTTGCGTTTGACAAATAGATCGAACCCATACGCCTCGCCAGTGGCTCGGTTGGCGTAGTTATTGGGCGGCTCACGCTCATCAAGGGCGATGACCAGATTTTTCATCGGCTTGTGATAAACCTCGGTTTTAATGCTATAAAGCGCGTTGATCTGATGTTCAATGCCAAGCACGCGGTGTTCCGCCTCGGTCATCAGTAGAGAGGGATTACCGAACGACTCAACGATCTCTTCACCTTCTGGCATCTGAATATACTGACCCCAAGTTGCCGTTAACAGTGTATCGGGGGTCAATTTATATTCCAGTGTCGAGCGCGGTGAAAGCTTGTGCGCATGAAAGCCGCCGGTTAACTCGATATTGGTGTGGCGCAGGCCAAGCTGAGTGCTGAGCCGATTGGTCCACTGTTTGCGGTATTTAAAATAGGGTGAAAGTTCTCTGGCAGTCAGTACTTTTTTGAGACGATATTTTTTTTGTGTAGTGAAGTCAAAATCAAGATCGTTTTCGTCAAAACTTCGCGGCGTATAGAGATTAACTGGGATCTTTGCGTAACCACTTTCAAAACCAAAGCTATATTTTGAGTCAGCTTGAGGCTGCCAGCGTAACTCCTCCTGTAAAAAAAATGTTTTCTCTTCTACACGTGAAAAAAATGGTTCTCCCTGTTCATCTCGACCCAGGCGGTTTGCACTTTTTTCACGAATATAGGCCAATGTAACAATGCTATCCCACTTGTTATTCCAGCGCTGCTGCCAAGTCAGCCCAGCGGTCTGGTATGCGATTTTGTCACGCGCTTTACCGGCGATTTGAGGGTCAGACTTAGCGGATCCACGCAGCTCCATGGCCACCTCGTCACCGGCGGCGAACAGGTAGCTATCCAAATATCCATCATTGAGTTGATGATGATAGAGTGCCTGAAAATCGTAGAAACGGGGCACTAGAGTAATCTGGTCAGGGTCATCCTCACCATCATCGGCAAACGCATCGGTTGCATCTTTCGGCGAGAAGATTAAATCAAGATAGCTGCGTCGTCCGGCAACAAAAAAACTGTCGCCACCGGCTTCGTTTACTGGACCTTCTACGAGAAATGAGCTAGCGATTGTTGAGAGATCAAATTGATAGTGCATGCGATCATTCTTTGGTGTTCGCAATTTAGCATCAATGACACCACCGAGCGCATCACCATACTGCACAGGAAAACCGCCAAGAAAAACATTAATGTCTTCGATGAGTGCGGGATGAATGGTCGACTGAAACCCGCCAAAGTGATAGAGATAACCCACCGGGGTGTTATTCATCCAGGTGATATTCTCATTACCGTTGCTGCCGCGCATGTAAACTTCTGCGGAACCTTCGCTGGTGGGGATGACGCCGGGCAAAGCCGTAATTGCTTTAAGCGGATCACCGCCACTCCCCGCCGCTTTAATCAGCTCTGTGGTGGATAGCATTAGCTTTGATGCCTTCTCAACCAATCGCTCGGCAGAAACTTTTAGGCCTTCGCCTTCGATGGTAAACGGCTCTAGATAGAAGGTAATCTGCGTTTGATTTAGCACAAAAGGTTTTTTTAATGTCTCAAATCCCGTTGCCAATATTTTTATCGTATTGGCTGATGCTAGGTCGGCAAATTCGACATGGCCACTTTCACCTGTTTCGCCATAGGTATCGCCATCATCAATAACAACGGTTGCGCCCTCAATTGGCGTGCCGCTGCCTTTTGCTTTGACCGTGATGGTGATATCGGCAGCCAGCGCAGCTTCTACGCTAAACACTGTTGCTAATAATGCCAGAAATAAGCGGCTAACATAGCGTGAAATAGAATGATTTTTACTGATTGTGATGTTCATTCACATTGCCCTCAAGAGCTGACTATGACTTTTCATAGCGTCTATTTTAAGGTCGTTAATGAATGAGGTCTGTGGGAAGAGTGTTTAGAAATGTATCCTTGTGTAACGGTGGTGAAGCGATGGAATATATCTTGTATTACAGCAACTATGGATATAATTATCAAAAATCTTCAATCTCTTTACGCTTTCTTTGATAATCCTCATAGCTCTCCTGTTTCGTGCACTCTGATGACAGCTCCTTCTCACATTGCAGCCTATCAATGTTTTTCAATGTCTCATAACCGGTTCGTTTTAATGACTCAGAGCTACAAGATAAGCTGCCCAATATAAACACAAGAAGTGAGATTATTTTAATGGTTTTCATTTTCTATTTTTCCTAGCTATATTTCAGTATTTATTTTTCAAAATATACGACTGGCCACCGTATTACAAAACGCGCGCCGCCTAAAGTTGAATCTTCAATCGTAACATCGCCACCATGCCACTGACTGATGCGCTGTACAATGGCCAAGCCTAATCCGTAGCCGCCGGTATCCCGGTCACGACTGAGATCAAGGCGTTTGAAGGCTGCGAAGATATGTTCACGCTCACTTTTTGGAATACCCGGCCCATCATCGTCAACACTCATTTGGTAATAACCTTTGTCGTGGGTAAAAGTTACCTGGATTTTTGTCTGTGCGTAACGCTGAGAATTTTGCAGCAAATTACCGAGTGCTCGCGCCAACAGGCGTGGCTCGAAACGTGCGTCGATGAGATCTTTTGTTTCAATATTAAAATCGATAGTGAGGTCATTCTTGCTCGTCTGTGTTTGTCTGATCACTTTAGTTAACCACGGCTCGATCTCTTGGCGCTGGAATTTCAGCATCGGTCTATCGCGGTCGAAGCGCGCGTAGGTTAATAGCTCAGCAACCAGCTGATCGAGTTCATCGATATCAGCATTCATGCTCTTTATGTAGCGTATTTTATCGGATTCATTGCTGGAAGATTGCAACATCTCCATGCCAAAACGAAGTCGGGCAATGGGTGTTCTTAATTCGTGGGAGACAGCATTAGTTAGCTCTTTGTGCGATGAGATCAAGCGTTGGATACGACTGGCCATGCCATTGAAAGTTTCAGCTAAATGATGCAGCACTGAGCGTTTAGACAACTTTGAGCGCATGCTAAAATCACCCTGACCAAATGCTTCAGCGCTCACACTCAGTCGCGAGAGGTCACGCCATAGCGGATAGACCCAAAATAATACGGCTAACGCGACTAAAAACGCTAATACCAGTATCAAAATGGTCTGTAGATAGTTGAGTGTGATCGGCTCATTGAAAGGCCCAATTTTTATGACATAGGGCGTATCACCAATGCGCTGATAGAGAAAATCGATCTCATCGTCAACCTCTTTCCAAACGATTTCGCCATCGCTGAGTGCTTCTTTTAAAGCGCTGGACAGCATCACCTGATTCTGAGTCAACAGAACAACAGGGAAACTAAAGCGATGACTGAGATCGGTTGTTATACTTGGCCAGCTACTTTGCGGCTGCTCGCGTAACTCCATTTTAATGAGATTGAATGTACTGTTAGAGAGGTGTTGGTTGTGACTATATTCCGACTGCTCGAATGGAAACTCTAGCACCCATGGACTATTTTCAATGCGTTTATAACTGTGGCTGGCACCATATACCTCCGCGATAACCATCTCTCCTCGATTCAAGCGATCTATCTTGGCCGGGGAAAGCGTCAGTGATTCAACAGCAAGCAGGCGTACAGCAAACCCTTCACCTTGATTGACTTCATCCACCAGTGCGGGCCATTGTGCTGGTGGTATTTTTTTGAGGCGATCTTCAAGAAGATAAAAGGTACCTTGGGCTAAATTACCAAAATAGCGTTCAAGTGTGCCCTGCAAGATACCATCGAGATTGGCGATGCCGACAAAGTAGATTGCAACGGCTAAGACGAGAATGGAATAGAGTTTGAAAAATAGGCGTCCCATCGTTCACTTTACCCCCAAGCTTCTTTGACAAACAGATAGCCTTTGCCACGAATCGTTTTTATGCGGAAGGGGCGGTTGGTGTTATCGCCTAATTTCTTTCGCAAACGTGAAACACGAATATCGACAGAGCGGTCCAGGCCGTCATAGCCAATGCCACGCAGTTGATCCAAAATGGTGTCACGGGTCAGAACTTCACCGACGTGTGTAGCGAATAACCACAGTAACTCAAACTCATTGGTGGTGAGTTCAAGGAGTTCATCATTCAACCAAGCATCACGCGCCGCAGCGCTGATTCGGAAGCGACCAAAACAAAGCTCGCTTCTCTCGATACGCTCATCGGTTGTGCCCTGATTGCCTTGAGAAAAACGCCGTAACAACGCACGAATGCGGGCCAACAATACCCGCGGTTGGACCGGTTTGGTGACGTAGTCATCGGCGCCGATCTCCAAGCCAACCACTTGGTCAACATCCTCATCTCGGGCCGTTAACATCAAAATCGGACCGCCGTATTGAGGGCGCACGGCCTTGCACACCTCCAGCCCATCGAGCCCCGGCAGCATCAAATCCAACACCACCAAATCGGGACACTCCGTGGTGATTCGCTGGCAAGCCAAATCGCCACGATATTCGATGGATACATCCATCGCTTGTTGTTGTAGGTACTCTTGGATAAGCGCAGCGAGTCGAACATCGTCTTCAACCAATAATATTCGAACACCTGCATCTGCGGCAGAAACGTTTACAGGCACGCTTTTCACCTCACGTTGAACGCAAAACTATCAGTAAAATAGTGATGTGTTTATTATAGCGATCGTGCGCAGCTAAACTGTTGTTACTATGTGTGATATTTGTATCGGAATGTAACCTCTGAACGCATGCGTGCATTAGTTCCCCCGACGCCCTCCTTGCCTACCGTTGATCGTACTCTCCATTTTCATTCGATTACCGACGATCACGACACTCGCAACCGTCACTGCAAACGCAATAGTGATTATATCGACCCTCTCGCCAAGCAAGAAAACTGCTGCAATGATAGTGATAAAGGGTTGTAACAGTTGCGTTTGACTCACCCGCGCCACGCCACCCAGTGCCAATCCTTTGTTCCAGAAAAAGAATGCGAAAAGCTGACTGATGATGGCCAGATAGAGAAAAGCCAGCCATGCCGAACCGGGGATCT
This sequence comes from Gammaproteobacteria bacterium, assembly GCA_013152295.1. GTDB lineage: Bacteria > Pseudomonadota > Gammaproteobacteria > JAADGQ01 > JAADGQ01 > JAADGQ01. The sequence goes on from JAADGQ010000064.1 coordinate 48,338, forward strand.
GCTCCCAACTTAGCGGAAAATGTAGCAGTGCGGGCAGAAGCGTAAACGGCAATGCAATGACCAGCGCCCAGCAGATGACCTGCCACCCTCCCAACTCCTTTGCGAGCAACCCGCCCACCGCATAACCCATTGCCGCGAGCAGCATTGCGCCGAACAGAACCAGATCACCACTTGAAAAAGAGCCCACGCCCTGCAGCAGTGAAAACGCGATCACCAGTAAACTGCCCGCCACGCTCGCCAGCCAAAAGCCTATTGTGGGACGTTCGTCGGATAAGCATACCGCGACTGCCGCTGTCATCAGCGGCAATATACCCAACACCACACCACCATGGACTGCAGAGAGTGACACCATGGCCCAGGTTGAGAGCAGCGGAAACCCGACAACGACACCGAGCGCAACGACAACCAGTTTTATCAATTGGGCACGTGTCGGTCGAGGCTGTCGCAACAGCAGCAGGAGTAAACCCGCGAAACAGGCCGCGAGCACGGCGCGCCCCAAACCAACAAACAGCGGGTCGAGAAACGGCACGGCAAAACGGGTGGCCGGCAAGGTAAAGGCAAATGCGGCAACACCGAGCAGTCCCCACAGGCTGCCTTTAAGTTCGTTACTCACTCCTTAACCACAAAGGCACCCTTTCCATACCGTGACCGCTTGACCGGAGAGCACAATGCGATCCCCGTTAACCGCGACACCCACGGTTCCGCCGCGTGCTGAGATCTGCCTAGCGCTGAACTGCTGTTTGCCCAGACGAGTTTGCCAATAATGCGCTAGCGTGCAATGCGCAGAACCGGTCACTGGATCTTCATTGATGCCTGCACGCGGGGCGAAAAATCGCGAGACAAAATCAACGCCCTCCTCTGCTCCTGGTGCGGTGACGCAAAAACCACGGCCGGGAATTTTTGCCAATTGTTGAAAGTCAGGCGTCAACTCACGAACCTCCTGCTCGCTTTCAACCACGATGAGATAGTCATCACGCCCCTTGCCTACGTAGACAGCGCGTAACCCCAACGCCGCTTCCATACCTTGAGGCGGTGTGACTTCGACCACCGGATCAGCCGGAAAATCGAGTTCGATCAAGCCATCGCGCAGCTCATCTCGCAGATCGTCTCGCAACACAGCAGTCAAAATACCGCTATGGGTATAAAAGCAGATCGCTTGATCGACGCGCGCGTGCTTCTCTTGCCACAACGTATGAGCGGCCGCCAGCGTGGCGTGGCCACATAGATCAACCTCAATGGTTGGCGTAAACCAGCGTAGATCAAATTCATTCGACGCGTCACGCGGCCGCACATAAGCGGTTTCCGACAGATTCATCTCTGCGGCCAAGGCTTGCATCCACGCATCTGAGCGCTCGTCCTCAAGCAGGCAGACCGCCGCCGAATTGCCTGTAAACGGTTCATTAGTAAAAGCATCCACTTGGTAGATGGCCGGGCCAGCGTTTTTCAAGGTGGTGATCTCCGTTTGGCTGTTGAGCGTTTTTGATCTTTTATACTCTACCCGCCATACTCAAACCAGTACAGATTCAAACACAACAAATCTGCAGCGGTACAGACCCAGAAACCACTAAACTGTGCTGTAGTTTTCACCAGAAACTGTTTTTGGTTATCGATGTAGGAGCGGCGCCCCGCCGCGATTTTCTTACCTAAAAAGAGCCATCGTGGCGGGGCACCGCTCCTACTTATGCATCAAGCAACAGAAAATAAAAATGAAAAAACGCTATGAAGAAGTAGCTGAAAGGCTTGCGGGTCAGATTGAGCAAGGCGTCTATCTGCCGGGAGAACGGATACCGGGCGTACGCCGCTTGAGCAAACAGTTCGCCGTCAGTATCTCGACGATTATGCAAGCCCACCAGCTGTTGGAGGATCAGCGTCTGATCGAGGCCCGCCCCCGCTCCGGATATTACGTGCGTACCCGTTTGTGGCAACCGCCCGAACAGCCCACCATGACGCACCCCAAACCGACGCCCACTGCGATCACCGGGCACCAGCTGGCAATGCAGCTGAGCCAAGCCACGCAACAGCCCGGAATTATGCAGCTGGGGGCAGCGATTCCAGATCACAGTTTTTTGCCCACGCGCGCCATCAATCAAGCATTGATGCGCGTCGCCCGCCACCAACAGCAGCGCAGTGCCAGTTATGAGTTCCCGCCCGGTAGCATCGAGCTGCGCCAACAGATTGCGCGACGCATGCTTGATGCAGGTTGTCAGATTGCGCCATCCGAAGTCGTCATCACCAGTGGCTGCCAAGAGGCGTTGACGTTATGTTTGCGGGTCGTCGCCCAGCCGGGTGACATCATTGCGCTAGAATCACCAACCTTTTACGGCCAACTGCAGGTGGTGGAATCTCTCGGCCTGAAAGCGCTGGAGATCCCCACTCACCCGCAAGAGGGCATCAGCGTGGATGCGTTGAAACTGGCTATCGAACAGTGGCCGGTCAAGGCGTGTATTCTGGTTGGAAATTTTAATAATCCGATGGGTTACTGCATGCCGCAGAACAACAAACAGGCGTTGGTAAAATTACTCGGCAAACACAACGTTCCATTGATCGAAGACGATGTTTACGGCGATCTCGCTTTCGATCACAACCGCCCCCTAGCCGCGAAAAGTTATGATAGAAACAGCAATGTACTCTATTGCAGCTCTTTTTCGAAAACGTTATCTCCCGGTTTGCGCGTTGGTTGGATCGTACCGGGGAAATATCAAGAACAAATCGCCTATCAAAAATACATCACCAGCCTCGCCACCCCGACACTAGCGCAGCTCGCCATTGCCGACTTTTTGCAGCGTGGCGCTTACGATCGTTACCTGCGCCAGGTACGCAATCAATACGCGCGCCAAGTCACGCTGATCACTCAAGCAATCAGCAAATACTTCCCTGAAGGCACTAAAGTCACTCGGCCAAAAGGTGGTTTTGTCGTTTGGGTGGAGCTGCCGGAAAAGAGCGATTCATTACAGATCTTCCACCAGGCGCTCGCAAAAAACATCTGCATCGCCCCTGGCCCGATTTTTTCTGCCAGTGGAAAATACAGAAATTTCATCCGCATCAGCTGTGCCCAGCCGTGGGATGATCGATTCGAGGCAGCGATTATCTATCTTGGGAAATTAGCGTTGCAATAGCCATTCTCACTTAACCCGGCTGCGTCTCCATCACCGAGTAGCGGACCACCACCCCTTCATAGGGTAGTAACTCAATGAGTGCTGTTTGATGCGGTAAACATTCAAGAATCGCCTTGTGTACAATATCGCATCCGTTAACAACCATGAGCCACTGCGTTTTGACCCTTTTCTTGACCCTTCTGTTACCGCGATGAAAGCCACCTCCGCCCGCTCGGCCACTACCGATCCAGCAACATTTTGGAGGCGCCCGCTGCTTTGGCATGACATCGCCCTCTTTTCAATCATGGCTGTTCTGGCGGGTTGCGGCTTGGTCTATGAGTACCTGCTGTCGCACTACGCCGGGCGGGTGCTGGGTGCGGTAGAGACCGCTATTTTCGCGATGATCGGCATCATGATTGTGGCAATGGGGGTCGGTGCATTGGCGGCGCGCTGGATTCGCTGTCCGTTCAGCGGTTTTGCCTGGTTGGAGGTAGCGATCGCACTACTCGGTTCCAGTGCGGTACTGATTGTTGCAGCGACGATTTCGTTCACCAATTTGCTGCCCCAGGTTATCGCCAACGTCTACGGCTTGCCACCCGATTTGGTGCCGCAAGGGGGGTGGATTAGCCACGTTAATGCGCTGGCCAATATCTCACCGTATGTGATCGGCTTTATTTTGGGCTTTTTGATCGGGGCAGAAATTCCGTTGATTGCGCGGGTGCGCGAATCGCTCTATGGCGAGCATCTGAAACACAATACGGGCGCTATTTATGGCATGGATTATATCGGTGCCGGCGTTGGCGCAGCGCTGTGGGTGCTGTTTATGTTGGCGATGGACCCTTTTTTGGCGGCGGTGCTGGTCGCTTCGTTCAACGTGGCGGCGGGTCTGCTGTTCTACTTTTTGTACCGGCAGCGGATTCGTTTTGGCAAAACGCTGCTAGCAAGCCATGGTGCGGTGATTTTGGTGATCATCATGATCGGTACCTACGGCGCCGATTGGGATGCGACGATGGAGGATATGCTCTATCAGGACAAGGTGGTCTACCGCATGAACACCAAATATCAGCACATCACCATCACCGAACGCATCATGGACCCCGCAAAACCGGCGGTGCTGACCTTCTATATTAATGGCCGCACCCAGTTCGCCAGCAATGACGAGCGCATCTACCACTCGATGCTGGTCTACCCGGCGATGGCGGCTTCAGCGCGACACGACAACGTTCTCATCATCGGGGGCGGTGATGGGCTGGCGCTGCGTGATGTGCTGCGCTGGAATCCCAAGCAGGTGTTGCTACTCGACCTCGACCAACAAGTGGTCGATTTTTTTTCACGGCCGCTGGAACGCAACGGGCGCGTTGTGAATGGAGCGCTGCTAGCCCTCAATCAGCACGCTTTTTCGGACCCTCGTGTCGAAACACGCTTCGGCGATGCCTATCTGTCTGTTGATGCACTACTGCGCAATCAACGCAGTTTCGATACCATCATCGTTGACCTGCCTGACCCCAGCCATCCCGATCTGAACAACCTCTACTCGGCGCGTTTCTACGCCAAATTGATGCATCTGTTGGCCGGTGATGGCGCAATCACCATCCAGTCCACCTCACCGTATCATGCCAAGAATGCATTTCTCAGCATCGGCAAAACCGTCAAACATGCGGGTTACCTCCATGTAGAGCAGTATCACCACAATGTGCCGAGTTTCGGTGAGTGGGGCTGGACCATCGCCGTAAAAAACGGCAAACCGGCACGCCAGCGGCTACAGGAGCTGTCTGAGCTGCCGATTGACGATGGCTGGACTGCCCAAGGGGTAATGCTGGCGGCATTTGAGTTTGGCAAACACTACTTTGATGACATCGATCAGGTTGAAATTAACCGGGTCGGCTCCAATGTACTGTACCGATACCATCAAAATGACTGGCAAAAGGAGCAAGGCATCTATCAGGTGCCACAACGACCCTGAACCCAACCAAAGCAAATAGACGAGCAAAACCAAGCAACCCCATAATATGTCTTGACAGCACCAGAGATACCCCATAATATGTCACTCGACACTCTCAATAAGGAGCGCACATGAGCAAGCAGCAGACACTGAATGAATTGGCAGCAGCCATTAATGGCACACAAACAGAAGAGGGTTCTGTGTTCACCGCCGAACTGATAAGCGGCGAAGTGGATGTTCTCCAGGTTGTCGTGGAGGATCGTGAAGAGTTCCCTATTTACGTGACATTGGATGACAGCCAAATTCTCTGCGTTACCCATTTGTGGAAAGAGTCTGAAGTTAAGCAGGGGCAACGTGAATCGCTGCTGGATGCGCTGTTGACGATGAACGTGCCAATGCCGCTCTCTTCATTTTCGAAGGTGGGCGACCAATACATCATTTTTGGTGCGTTGGCGAGCAGTTCGAATATTGGTGATGTCAGCTACGAAATTGAAGTGCTCAGCGATAACACGCTTGAAGCGATCGAAGCTGTAGCCGAGTTTTTGAACTAACAGCAACGAACTATCGACATACCAGGAGTCATATTATGAGTATTTTAAAGCAGTTATGGACCGCCGTTAAAGGCGCGAGCACCGAAGCGGGCGAAGCGATTGTCGATTCCCAGGCCATTCGTATATTGGAGCAAGAGATGCGCGACGCCAAAAAGCACCTCAATCAGGCTAAAGAGAATCTAACCTCTGTCATGGCCGAAAAGATGGGCATTGAGCGCAAAGTTAAAACCTTGCGCCGTGAAATTGAAGAGCATGAAGGGTACGCCGTCAGCGCGCTTGATAATGGCAATGAAGGTCTGGCACTTGAGATTGCAGAGAAGATTGCCGAGCTGAGCAATGAGCTGGAAGTACAAGAGGAATTGCTAGCCAGCTATACGGGCAATGTGAGCAATCTTAAAAAGACCATCAAGGGCACAGAGCGTAATATCGCCTCGATGGACCGTGAGCTTTCTGTCGTAAAAACCACCGAGAGCGTGCAGAAAGCGAGCGCAGCCGCCGCTGCCAAATTTTCTGGCACCAACTCATCGTTACGCTCGGCGACTGACTCTCTGAGCAGAATCAAAGCCAAGCAGCAGAAACGTTCGGATCAGATGTCCGCAGCAATGGAGCTGCAAAATGAGGGCGAAGGCGGTGATCTCAAAGCCAAAATGAAAGCGGCAGGGATCGTCACAGGCTCTGCATCCAGCAACGACATTCTGGCCAAGCTCAGAGCCAAACGTGGCGGTTAACAGACCCGTGGCTTGGTAGTCATTAGTGTGTAAATTTGTATCAATTTAATCGGTTTGTGTAAGGCGGAGTGCGGCGATGAGCTTCTTCAGCAGCTTCTTTAAAGATAAAACGACCCAAGAGAGTGCCCCCCGCTCTCTGAATCACCCCAAAGATCTGCAGATAGGAGACATCGTCGCATTCGGTTTTACCGCACAAAGCGGAATCGGGCGGCAGTCATTTAAAGTCGACAGCATACGCACATACGACTTCGACGGCGATACCGAAAACCAAACGGTATTTACACTAAAGGGTGCTGACAGCACTCTCTATCTTTCAGTCGTGCAGGACCGTGGCATTGAAAGAGTTGAACTGGCACGCACACTGCTACCCGAGGATGTAGCACAAATCTTCGATATTGAGCGGTTTGCCAACCTCTTTGAGCCCGACAGCGGCGTGCACAACACATTAAACCGGATTGATGAACCGGAAACTTACAGCGGTTGGACCGCAGCGGTCTACCGCCAGGAAGCAGGCAACCAGATCTACGTCGATAACACTGACTTGCGCGGAGACTCTGGCCAACGCTACGCTGATGATGGCGCAGCCTGTGACTATTATTTGCTAGTTTCAGACGATCGAAACTATGCTGTGCAGGCAGAGGTTTATGACGGCGGACGCACGGATGTCTATTTGAAAGTATATATCCCCCTCTCAAAAATAGAAGGGCTCTGGCCCGCTGCCCAAGACTAGGCACGGCTATTTTTGGTTGTGAAAAAAAACGGCACCTAATTCTACTGTGTCACACTTGATAGATGCATCTGATGTAGGAGCGGCGCCTC
>JAADGQ010000146.1 GCA_013152295.1 Gammaproteobacteria bacterium
CCGCTGCCACTGTCGACACTATCAATGATCGGCATCACTTTTCCCCACGCGGCCCGCTCTCGTTTAAGGACTTGAGCATGGGCGGTGCGGGCACCATAGAGCAGCGCAATGCTGCTTTTGCTATCTGCAAGCAGGGTATCGATGGCACTCGCCAGAGGTGGCAAGCCGCAGCCCACGGCAAGAAAAAGTACGCGTTTTCCATGCAGCTGCGCCATCGGCCAGCCACCGTTACCAAACGGGCCGCGGAAACCGAGCAGATCACCCTTTTTGCACTCAAACAGCGCTGCCGTCAGTTTTCCTACCGTGCGGATCAGCGCATCGAAACACCCCTCTGCATCGGGCAGCGACAGGTAGGTAAAGGCAGCTTCGCTGTGGCCGGGCACCGTTAAATTGAAAAACTGGCCGGGCCGGGCGGTGTGTTGCAGATTCGGATCGACAGGTTTGAAGGTAAAGTGGCGACACGCCTCGCCATCATCATAGAGGTCGACAATGCGTATCGCATGAGGTGTCAGCAGACCTTTCATGACGCTGTTGCCAGCCGTTTAGTGACTGAATGGACGCCGATCACACCGGGGCAGACCTTCTCACAACGACCACAGCCGACACAGCCGTAGCGGCCGAAGGTGGCGGCGTAGCTCTCGGAAAACTTATGTTCCCAGTAACGCTTGACCCGCTGGCCCGCCTCGCCTGAGGGGTTGTGACCACTCGCTTCACGCTGAAACGCTTCAAAGTAGCAGGAGTCCCAGCAGCGTTGACGGGCTACTCCTTCGTCGGTCGTCTGCTCAAAGATGGCGAAACAAGAGCAGGTGGGGCAGCTATTGGTACAGCCGGAGCAGGTGAGGCACTGCAACCCGAGGGCATCCCACGTAGTGTGTGCAACACCGCCGTCACTGTTGTTGATGCGTTTGATCGCAGCATGCAAATACGAGGTGTCGGGGAATTTTTCACTCACCTCTTTTTGACGCAAATCACGCTGTCTGAGCGAAGCTTCGTTGGCCGCTTTTAATTCAAGCCCTTGCACGGCCTCCTCACCCGCCTCAGTGCTAGCAATCAATAACCAGTGACCATCTGCCTGCCTGTGACAGATCAGATCAGCGCTCGCTTCGCGGACAAATGGACCCGCATCGACGCTGCGACAGAAGCCGCCATCGCAAGGGTGCAAGCAGTCAATGCCGACCAGTAGCGTAGCCTGGCGCCGCTTCTGGTAGTAGGGATCCGCCGCAAAAAACTGGTCGAGATAGGCGATAGCGCAGAGATCGCAGCTGCGCACACCAAATAGCGTTTGTGGCTCAATATCAGGCAATGTCTCTACAAATTGCTTGCCATCAAAATAGAAGAGCTGCTCCCGCTCTTTGAAGAAAAACGACTTGGGTGAGGTGAGGGGAAGCAAGGGGGTTTCCTCGACCTCGTGCGGCCACGCGCTGTCGACCATCGGGAGCCAGTGCAGTTCCCCACCATCCTCCGCCTGGCGTGGCTCAAAGAGCGCTCCTCGCCTGCCCAGATGGCTGCGCAACTGGCTTAGATTTTCGAGCTGATAGCTTCTCATCCGGGCATGGCCTCCTGCACTTCAATCTTCTCCACACGTACCGCACACGCCTTGAGCTCGGGCATTTTTGTAACGGGGTCCTGTGCGTTGTTGGTGAGCTGATTTGAGGGAGCCTCCTTGAAGTGATAGGGCATTGCGACGGTGCCGGGAGGAAGCTCATCACTCAACATGGCACGGGTCTCCACTGTGCCACGGCGGGAGCTGATGCGTACCGGATCCTGAGCGCGGATATTGAGCCTGTCGGCATCGTGCGGATGGATAAAAAGCACGCCAACAGGTGTCTCACGCTCCAGCAGTGGCGATTTACGCGTCATGGAGCCACAACCGTAGTGAAAGTGGAGGCGGGTGGTGGTGAGAAATAGCGGATATGCCTCATCGGGTAGCTCATCAATTTCGCTATGATCCACAGCAATCAGACGCCCTTTGCCCCGACTGAATCGCTCACTGTGCAGTAGCGGCGTGCCATCGGGATGAGCCGCGTCGCAGGGCCACTGTAGCCCACTCTTCTCAATCAGTTTCGCATACGACATGCTTGCATAGAGCGGGTTGAGTGATGCCATCTCGTCGAAAACTGCCTCGGCGCTTTGCCACTGCATGCCGTTGTAACCGAGCCGGGTGGCCAGTTCCCCCAGAATCATCCAGTCAGACCGGGCTTCACCGGGCGGGGAGATCGCCGCCGTAATGTGCTTAACCCTTCGTTCACAGTTGGTGAAAGTGCCCGACTTTTCACTGAAGGCTGCTGCAGGCAACACCACATCGGCAAGCTTCGCTGTCTCGGTCATCACCAGCTCGATGACCACCAGCATATCGAGTGCTTGCAGTGCGCGCTGTACATGATTCTGGTCGGGATCGGTCACCACCGGATCCTCACCCATAATAATCATGCAGCGGAAACTATCATCCAGAGTGGCCTGCGTCATACCAAGGGAGGTGAGCCCCTTTTGTGCGGGGAGCGCGCACTTCCAGGCACGCTCGAAGTGCTGCCGCAGCGCGCTGTCCGTCACATCCTGATAACCGGGAAATACGTTGGGCAGCGCCCCCATGTCGCAGGCACCCTGCACATTGTTCTGACCGCGCAGCGGGTTGATGCCGGTGCCGGGGCGCCCTATCTGACCAGCCACCAGCGCCAGATTGGAGATGGCAATGACATTGTTGGTGCCACTGATATATTGGGTGATGCCCATGCCGTAGGTGAGCATAGCGCGCTGCGCCTGGCTATACATCTTTGCTGCAGCGATCAGCTTATCGACGGGAACACCTGTTATCTCGGCGACCCGTTCGGGTGGATAATCTTCCACTTTACGGCGCAACGCTGCTTCGTTTTCACAACGGCTATCAAGAAACTCCCGTGCCTCCCAACCATTGTCGAAGATAATATTGAGCAGACCGTTGATCAGCGCAATGTTGGTGCCAAGCCTGAGTTGCAGGTGGAGATCGGCCATCTGGGCAAGACGGGTACTGCGCGGATCCACCACCAGCAGTTTTGCACCGGCCAGTTTGGCCGCAATGATCTGCCCGCCAATGATGGTGTGGTTGCTGGTGGGGTCACAGCCAAAAATCACCAGCAGATCAGCCAGCGCAATATCACTAATGGAGTTGGTCATGGCACCGGAGCCCAGAGTCTGGCGCAGCCCGGCAACCGACGGGCTGTGGCAGATACGGGCACAGTGATCGATGTTATTCGTGTGCAGCGCCGCACGGGCAAATTTTTGTGCCGCGTAGCAATCTTCGTTGGTTGCACGCGCACAAGCGATCACGCCGACGGCGTCTGGCCCTTGCTCCTGCTGAGCGGCATTGATCGCCTCGACGATGGTGTTGCAGGCCTCGTCCCAAGAGGCGGGGCGAAATGAGTCTCCCTCTCTGATCAGCGGGGTGGTGATACGATCAATCGGGTCTACAGCATAGGGCGTGCTCCACCCCTTGGTGCACAGCTTACCTTGGCTGACGGGGTGATTAAGTTGGGGTTCGACACCAACCACCTTGCCATCACACACCTGTATTCCCATTCCGCAGCCCACCCCACAAAAAGGGCAGATGCTGGGAACAACTGTATTCGTTGTGGGGTGGCTCATATCGACTCCGTAAAAAATCGTGTGCAATTCACTGAGGATCTCTCATCCACACCGCTGTCTCCGCTCCAACCAAAATTTTAGCGCCTTATACAGCTCCATCACCACTAAAACTGTCAATGCCAAACTTAATAACCCAAGCCAGTGGTTAAGTGAAACGGGTTCAATACGCAACACATCGCTAATCCAGGGCGTATACATCGCACCGATATGAATCAGTTGTGCCGCACAAGTACCAAACAACAGCAACGGATTGCGTAGTGGATTATGGCGCAGAGCGGAGCGCGTTTCAGAGCGGCAGTTAAAGACATGAATGTTTTCAAACAGCACCATCAACAGCAGTGTTCCGTTGCGTGCTTCATCAATGCTGTAGCCCTGTGTCAGCAACGTTTGAAACAGCAAAAAGGCAACACCACCCACGGTCAGCGCGCTAAGCAAGACACGCTCAACCATGACACGATTAAAGATAGGCTCCTTAGGGGAGCGCGGTGGTCGTTTTAACTCATCGCCTTCACCCGGCTCGAAGGCCAGCGCAATATCCTGAATACCGTTGGTGACGAGGTTGAGCCACAGTAGTTGCACAGCCAACAACGGCAGTGGTTGACCTGTGATCAGTGCGAGCGTGAAGAGTACCAGCTCGGCGGCGCCGGTCGAGATAAGCAGAAAAATAACTTTTCGTACGTTGGCATAAGCAACGCGGCCCTCTTCAACGCCTGCGACGATGGAGTCAAACTTATCATCGGTGATAATCAACGCGGCGCTTTCGCGTGCGACATCGGTGCCACTTTTACCCATGGCGATACCGACATGCGCGGCACTCAGCGCCGGGGCATCGTTGGCACCATCACCACTGACGGCGACAAAGTGACCGTTGCGTTGCAGGGCGTGAACAATGTCGAGTTTTTGATGGGGTTCAATGCGTGCAAATACCCGCGCTTCACGGACGAGCTGATCCAGACCTCCGCTCTCTGCGGCTTTTTTTAGTTCAGGGCCGGTAACGAGCTGTTGGTCTGTTTCAACCAGGTTCAACTCCCTGGCAATGGCCAGGGCAGTGGCCGGATGGTCTCCTGTCACCATGGCAACCTCGATACCCGCAGTGCGACAACTGGCGATGGCGGCTTTAGCCTCGCTGCGTAGCGGATCGATCATGGCAATTAATCCCAGCAGCGTAAGCCCTCTAAGGTGCTCTTCTGAGAAGCTCCCGGACTCATTCAGTGTGATGCTCCCGCTAGCCAGAGCGAGCACCCGGTAACCCTGACGGGCTAAATCGTGCGCCTGTTTTTCCAGCGCCAGGCGGTCAAGAGGGAGAGGCTCGTCGAGCCCCGCCATGGTGCGACACATTGGCAACAGGCGCTCCACGGCGCCTTTAACAAACGCGAGTTGCTGCGCGCCAACTTGATTCAGCGTGGCAGCGAAGAGGCGCTCGGACTCGAAGGGAATCACCGCATGTTCAGGGTAGGCACTGGCATATTCGGCTTGAACAAATCCCGCTTTGTGGGCCATGACTAACAGTGCAATATCCACGGCATCACCATGGGCGACCCACTCCTCTTCCTCTCTATTGTCATTGCCACCGAGCTTGCGTTGGCCGAGAAAAGCCTCGTTAGGGAGGATAGCTGCCTGACAGACTCTCTCCAACCACGCTGCTTCGTTGGCAGAGGGAGGCCCCCTTGGGGTGAGCACAACACCCTGCGGATTGATCGCTTCACCGCTGACTTGCCAATGCTCGCCTGAAGGCAGGCCGATCTGGCGCACAGTGAGACGGTTGACGGTGAGCGTGCCGGTCTTGTCTGTCGCAATGAAGGTACAAGAGCCCAGCGCTTCGACCGCAACAAGACGGCGAATAATGACATTGCGTCTGGCCATGCGTCGCATACCGATGGCCAGTGCGACAGTCAGGGCAACGGGCAGACCTTCGGGAATCACCGATACGGCAAGTGCGACCGCCAATAACATCACCTCACTAAACGGCACACCCTGCATCAATGCGATAGCAGCCATCAAAAGTGCCGCTACCCCAACAACAACAGCCACCCAATGGGTAAAGCGCTCCATGCGTAGGGCCAGCGGTGCTTTGACGAAGCGTTGTGTGAGCACATCGTCCGCGATACGCCCCAGCTCACTGTTCTGCCCGGTGGCAACAACAACACCGCGCCCCCGACCGCGCGCAACCAAGGTGCCAGCAAAAGCCATGTTACGCCGGTCCCCCAAAAAAGCGTCGTCATCAAACAGTGAGTCAGCTGCTTTAAGTACCGCGTTCGATTCACCCGTGAGGGACGACTCATCACACTCCAAGTCATTACTCAGTAGCAGACGTAGATCGGCCGGCACCTTATCTCCAGACTCCAATAGGACGATATCTCCCGGCACCAGCTCTTCGGCATTGATTTCGCGGGCATCGCCCCCCCGCAGCACTCGGCAGGATGTACTCACCATCTGCTGTAACGCTGTTGCTGCCCGTTGGGCGGAGTGCTCTTGAATCGTGCCGATTAGCGCGTTAATCATCAGCACCGCAAAAATAAAAATAGCATCGGACCACGCCTGAATCACCAGGGATACCAACGCAGCAGCTAAAAGCACATAGATCAGCGGACTGGAAAACTGACGTAGAAAAAGTCTGGATAGAGAGAGTGATTTAGCCGTTGGCAGGCTGTTGGAGCCGTAATGCGCTAGACGGGCGCACGCTTCGCTTTGACCCAAACCGTGTTGCGAACTATTCAGCGCCGCTAAAACAGATTCACCACTTTCAGTGTGAGCTTGCTTCATCAGTGAGTTACGATCTTTTACAAAACATAGACCTGATGCAGGCTCGGCATCTCGACCTGCGTATCTTTTAATTTACTGGCAAAACTCCGCATACTCTCCTCTTCACCATGCACAAGAAAGGTTTTTTGCGGCTGCCCTGTCTGTTTGTGCCAAGCCAGCAGCTCCGCCTGATCAGCGTGAGCGGAGAAACCACCGATGGTATGAATGCTGGCACGCACGGGGATCTCTTCGCCGTAGATATACACCGTCTGCGCACCGTCAATAATGCGCCTGGCCAGTGTGCCGTAAGCGGCATAGCCAACAAAGACGATACTGCTCTTGCGCCGCCACAGATTGTGTTTGAGGTGGTGACGCACCCGCCCACCGGTACACATACCCGAGCCGGCCATAATCACCGCACCGCCATTGATCTGGTTGATGGCCATCGATTCCGCCGTCTCTCGCGTAAAGCGCAACCCTGGCAGGTTGAATGGATCACCACCATCGTGCGATATCTTCAGCATCTCCGGGTTGTAACACTCAGGGTGGCGTTCGAATATCCGCGTGGCGGAGATCGCCATGGGTGAATCCAGGAATACATTGATGTAGTGCTCAATGCGTGCGCTCTCAACGCCCTGGCGCAGGTAGTAGAGAATCTCCTGAGCGCGCTCTAATGCAAAGGTGGGGATGATGACATTACCGCCCCGGCCAACCGTCTCATTGATAACTGCGTATAGTTCATCAATCGAAGGCTGTATCTGTTTGTGTAGCCGATCGCCATAGGTGGTCTCCATAACGACCGTATCAACCTGCGGTGGTGGTTCCGGATCACGCAATATCGCGCGCCCACTGTAACCGAGGTCTCCTGAAAACAGCAGACGATGTTGTTGGCCATCCTCCTCCAAATCGAAAAAAATAGAGGCTGAGCCGAGGATGTGTCCGGCACTTAAAAAGGTGACACAAATACCTGGAGCCAGGATAATTACCTGATTAAAATTAACTTTTCGCCCAACATATCCCAAGCTGTTTAGCGCATCTAACGTGGTATAGAGTGGCTCTATCTGTTCACTTTGGCCTCCGCTACGGCGCCGCGCCCGACGCAACTGGTAGCGGGCCTCCTCCTCTTGCAGACCCGCCGAATCGAGCATCACCAGCCGCGCCAATTCAATCGTCGCAGATGTGGCGATGATTTCACCGCGAAAGCCACGCCTGGCCAGCAACGGAATGCGCCCACAGTGATCCAGATGGGCATGGGTCAACAGCAGGTAATCGATCTCTGCTGGATCAAACCCGAATGGCGCAGAGTTCTCCTCGACGATCTCACGCCGCCCCTGGTAGAGGCCGCAATCAATCAGAATTTTTTTGCCCGCACATTCGAGCAGATGGCATGAGCCAGTGACGTTCTGATCTGCACCATGAAATGAGAGTTTCATCAGACCTCCTCTATCAGCGTTTCACCATTTCGCTCATACCAGCGCAGCAGACCGTTCCAAATCGCCTCAGCGCTCTCGGCATACCAAAACAGGTCACGATCTTCGATGTTAATGACCCCTTCCTCCACAAGAAAATCGACATCAAACACCTTGCGCCAATAGCTCTCGCCAACCAACACCACGGGAAGCGGGCTGATCTTTTGGGTCTGGATCAACGTGAGCGTTTCGAACAGCTCATCAAGCGTGCCAAAGCCACCCGGAAAAGCCACCAGAGCCCTGGCCCGCATTACGAAATGCATTTTGCGCAAAGCAAAGTAGTGAAACTGAAAACAGAGTTCGGGGGTAACGTAGGAATTGGGGAACTGCTCATGAGGCAGAGCAATATTCAGACCGACCGTTTTGGCACCGGCCTCATGTGCACCACGATTAGCCGCCTCCATTATGCCGGGACCACCTCCCGTCACCACAACCAGTCGCGAATCTTGCGGGCCGCCACCCGCTTCGGCGACCAGCCTGGAGAACGCCCGCGCCGTCTCGTAATAGTGGCTTTTGGCAACGATCCGTTCGGCAACAGCGAGTTGGCGCTGCAACTCACGCTCTTCTGCATGCGCCTCTTCTGCACGCGCTGACAGAGCATCACGCAGCAGCTCAACTCTCTGTTTTGCGGCGGCGGGCTCGATAATGCGCGTGCTGCCAAACACAACGATCGTATTTTTTACCCCGTGCTCACGGAGTAACCGATCCGGTTTGAGATAATCCAGCTGCAGGCGCACACCACGCGCATCATCACCATCGAGAAAGTCTACATCCTCAATCGCCGGTCGAAATGAGGGATTATTGAGGATAATCTCCAGC
>JAADGQ010000080.1 GCA_013152295.1 Gammaproteobacteria bacterium
ACCTTTGCCAATAAAAAGTTTTCTGAAATCAGTGGTTACCGCCGTGATGAGTTACTCGGGCAGAACCACCGCCTGCTCAATTCGGGTCATCACGATACGGCTTTTTTTCGCGCCATGTATCGCACCATTGCCAAGGGTGAGGTGTGGCGCGGAGAGATCTGCAACAGGGCAAAAGATGGGCATCTCTATTGGGTAGACACCACGATCGTGCCGTTCATGGGCGATGACGGCAAGCCGCAAAGCTATATTGCTATCCGCACTGATATCAGCGAACGAATGTGCGCTGAAGCAGAATTGCTTGAAGCAAAAGAGATCGCCGAAGCGGCGACACGGCAGAAGTCGGAATTCCTCGCCAACATGAGCCACGAAATCAGGACGCCGATGAACGGCATCATCGGCATGACCGGCCTGCTGCTCGACACCCCGTTAACCGCCAAACAGCGCAGCTATGTCGATGCGACCCAAAGCTCGGCTGATGCCCTGTTGATCATCATTAACGACATTCTCGATTTTTCAAAGATTGAAGCGGGCAAGCTGGAGCTCGAAGCGGTCCCTTTTGACTTACAGTTGCTGGTTGAAGATGTCGCCGAGCTGATGGCGCTGAAGTGTCGGGAAAAAGGTGTTGAGATGCTGCTGCGCTACAAGCCGGGCACGCAGCGTTTTGTGATTGGCGACCCTGGGCGCGTGCGCCAAATCCTTTTGAATCTGCTCAGTAATGCCATCAAATTCACCGAGCAGGGCCATATCTTGTTGACGGTGGAGTCCTATGGTGGCGTCGATGGCATGATGCCGATTTTGTTGACGGTGCAAGATACCGGTATCGGTATTGCCAAAGATAAGCTGGGGCGAATCTTTAACAAGTTTGACCAAGAGGATGGCTCAACCACACGCAGGTATGGTGGCACGGGATTGGGGCTCTCTATCTGCAAACAACTGTGCCACATGATGGAGGGCGATATTCAGGTCCACAGTCAGCAGGGCACGGGATCAACTTTCAGTTTTACCCTGAATCTGAGTGTCGACGAGGCCGCGTTGCCTGCGTCGGGTCGTGCCGATAACGATGCGCCGTTCGACGACTTCAACGTATTGATCGTTGATGACAGCGTGGTTGCGCGCACGATTTTGCTGGAGCAGCTGTCCGCATTGCGGATGCGCGTTAGTGCTGCCGCCTCTGCTCTTTTGGCTATTGAGATGCTGCAACAATCGGTTGCTGACAGCGATCCGTTCGACATGCTCATCATCGATGCTCATATGCCGGAGATGGATGGTGAAGCGCTGGCAGCAGAGATCTCACAGCGCAAATTAATGGTGCATGGGGCGATGATCTATGTCACTTCGTTGCCGCGCAAAGGTGATAGCTTGCGCGCGAAAGCGCTGGGGTTTGATGGTTATCTCACCAAACCACTCCACCCGTCTGAAGTGCCGCAACTGCTTGCGTTGATCCACAACGCAAAACAACAGGGTCAAGACGCCTCTTTGGTGACACGCCACACGCTGCGCGAGGCTGAAGAGGGTATGCGCCACAAGCCGCTCTTTACGAACGCGCAGATACTGCTTACCGAAGATAATCCCGTCAACGTGATGGTCGCCACAGAGCTGCTCGAAGGTTATGGCTGCACAGTGACGCCAGCGGGCAATGGACTGGAGGCATTGGCACTGGTCAAAGCGCGCAGTTTTGATCTGATTTTTATGGATTGCCAGATGCCGGAGATGGATGGTTTTGAAGCAACCGCGCAGATTCGCAAATTGCAGACGCGCAGTGCCGTTGAACGTACCCCTATTGTCGCTTTCACAGCCAACGCGATGAAGTCTGACGAAGTGCAGTGCCTCAAAGCCGGTATGGATGACTTTATCAGCAAGCCGGTGCGCCAGGGGTCGCTGGAAAATGTGTTGAGCAAATGGTTGCCGCATAAACAGCAGCAGGGTGCGGCGCCTACAGTAGAGGTAATGTTGGAGGTGGATGCGAGCAGTGCAGAGCCAGAGGGTGAGGCGCTGGATCTGCTGGCGTTTAATAAACTCAAACAGCTTTTTGGTGACAAGTTTGCCCCGGTTGTTGAGCAGCACACGCAGAGCGCGCTTAAAAACCTTAATCTTGTGCAGTCCGCCATCGAGCAGGACGATCTCGAAACGCTAGAGAGAGCGGCGCACTCCATCAAAGGAGCCAGCGCACAGTTCGGTGCAACACGTCTCAACGTCGTCGCGGCTGAAATAGAGAGGCGGGCAAAAAAAGGTGGGCTCGATGATATGGCGCGACTGGTGATCGAACTGAAAAATGCTCAAGAGCAGGCCGCCGAGCTGATGACAGCGCAACTCGATGAGCCCGAAAGTAGTTTGGGTTGAGCGTGCGAAACCCAGGGGTTGGCTGGATTATGGTGGTCTTACGCCTACTTTTTTCTCCCCGGGTTTCACCAACTCAACCCAGACTACTTCGTTGAATTTGTTGGGGTTCCCCAGCCTCCGCCTCCGGCACTTTTTATGGTGAGTCTGTCGCCGGGGTTTGCGCTGAATGTGCACTTTGCAGGTAACGGCTGACCGTTGAGGCGGTTTTCGCCGCAAGCACCCGGTGCGCCGTTGGCGCTACCTGAGGGCGCATGGTGGCGGCGCTCGGTGAGCAGGGTGACGGTGGTCTCGGCGAGAAACTGATATTCGCGCACGATGCCATCGCCGCCACAGTGCTGGCCGTGGCCGCCGGAGTCGCTGCGAATGGCGTAATGGTTGACACGCAAGGGGTAGTGCATCTCCAGACTCTCAATCGGTGTGTTGAGGGTGTTGGTCATGTGCGTCTGCACGGCGCTGATGCCGTGGTGTTGATAGCCTGCTCCCATGCCGCCACCGATGGTTTCGTAGTAGTCCCAATTTCCCGCCGCCGTGCGCCCACCCATGGCGACGTTGTTCATGCTGCCGTGGCTGGCGGCAGGTATCTGTTGCGGTATCGCCTGGGCCAGCGCCCCCATCACCACATCGACGATGCGCGTGCTGGTCTCCACATTGCCTGCTGCCACCGCAGCAGGGCGCCGGGCGTTGAGCAGGCAGCCACGCGGTGCCGATAGTGTGATCGCACGGAAAGCGCCCGCGCAGGCCGGTGTCTGCGCGGGCATCAGGCAGCGAAAAACGTAGTAGACCGCTGCTGCGGCCACCGATAGCGGGCAGTTGATATTGCCCGCTGCCTGTGGTGCGGTGCCGCTGAAATCGACACCGATGCGACCGTTAGTGACGTTGATTCTGGTTTTGATGGGGATCGCGCGGTTGCCCTGGCCATCGTCATCCATCACATCCTCATAGCTATATTCTCCGTTGGGGATGTCACGCAGTGCGCTGGCGGCGAGCCGTTCAGCGTAAGCGTTGAGCGCGATGAGTGCCTGCCGGTAGGCACTGCTGCCCATGGTTTGAATAATTTCCAGCACACGTTGTACACCACAGCGGTTGGCGCTGATCTGCGCCGCGTAGTCGCCGTGGCTCTGTTGTGGGTTGCGCGTGGCGGCGGTGATCTGTTGCAGGCGCGTTGTATCGAGCTGGCCAGCGCGCATGATGTGAGTGGGCGGGATAATGATGCCCTCTTCGTCGAGGCGGCTGGAGATCGGCATCGAGCCGGGGGTGGTGGCACCGATGTCGGCGTGGTGGGCACGGTTGGCGACAAAGCCGCACAGCGTTTCATTCACGAACAGCGGTGCGATCAGTGTGACATCGGGCAGGTGAGTGCCGCCCAGAAAGGGGTCGTTAACCACCACCATGTCGTCGGTTTGCCATTCGAGCTGGTCGACAATGCCGCGCATCGCGTAGGCCATGCTGCCGAGGTGGACGGGGATATGCGCGGCCTGTGCGCAGAGTTCGCCGCTGGCATCGAAAACAGCACAGGAGAGATCGAGGCGGTCTTTGATGTTGGGCGATAGCGCCGAGCGACGCAGCACCGCGCCCATCTCGTCGCACACGGCGCTGATGCGGCAGGCGAACAGGCTGAGTTCGATGCTATCCACAGCTTTCTCAGCGCCGTTGTGCGCTGGCGATAAGGTACTGGTGGGGGATGACCAGCTGCCCACCGTTGTCGAGACAGGGTTCGGCGAGCTGCTCTATTTCATGGCGGATCGTCTCGTGCGTGTCGGCGGGCAGCGCATCGAGCTGCTGTTTGATCAGCTCGGAGTCGTCAAGGGTTGCCCAATATGCGGCGAAGGAGGGGAAGGTGTAGTCCAGTCGATGGATATCGATGTGAATGTCATCGAACCCTGCGTTGCCCAGCAGCTGTCGCAGTCTCTCCGGCTCACCGAGTGAAGTCGCCCTGTAGAGGGGGGGGAGCTGCGCTTCGGGCAGCCGCTCTTTGAAAACCTGGTACGACCAGAGCAGTGTGGGAATCGTCTCCGGCGTGTGCCAGACCGCGCAGCTAAAGCGTCCGCCGGGTTTGAGCACGCGCGCGATCTCATTGAGACCTTGCGCCGCGTCATCGAACAGCATCACCCCGAAGCGACACAGGGCGCGATCGAAGGTCGCATCGGCAAAGTCGAGCTGCTCTGCTGCCATGCAGCGGAATTCGATGTTGTTAACGCTTGCGCTCTGTGCCTTGCTGTTGGCTGCTTTGACCATGCCTGCTGCGGCATCGGTGCCGGTGATGGTGACCGCGCCACCCATTTTTTTCGCCAGCGTCAGCGCCGGTTCGCCGGTCCCCGAGGCGATATCGATGATCTTGTCACCGCACTGGCTGTTCAGTGCGCTCAATAGCGCTTCGCCCGCCGGGGCGAGCAGCGGTGTCCAGCAGTCAAATTTTTCCGCGATGCGATCCCAGTCGGGTTGATTGTCGTTGTTCATGGCTTCTTCTCGGTGGTGGCGGGTTGTTGTGGGGGCTGCTTTTTCAGGGCGAGCAGGCCGGGCAGGATGCCGCTGATGGCGCCGTAGAGGTGTGAGTCAACCACCACATTGCCGCCCGCCATATCGGCTGAGCCGGGCAGCGCGCCGTAGAGTTGCTCCCAGACCAGCTTGGCGCAGAGCAGCAGCAGCAGAATCAGCTCCAGCCGGTAGCCGTGAATGACTGCGGCAATCGCCCCGGCGAAAAACATGCCGTGCAGTGTGCCGGAGAGGCCAACGTACCACTGGGTTTCGGGGGAGAACCAGAGCAGGCCGAGGCTGACGCCGAGCGAAGAGACAATCAACGTGACCAGCCACGCGATGTTGGATAGAAAGCGGTGAAACAGCAGCCAGATCATGACGAGCCCGGCAAGGTTCATGGCCAGATGCGGCCAGCCGAGGTGCACGAGGTTGGCACTGAGCAGTCGCCACCACTCGCCGTCGAGTATTGATGCCCGCTGGAAGCGTAGTTCCAGCGCCAGCTCTTGTCCGCCCGCCGCGATGAGGATGGCGCTGAGTGCCAGCAGCAGTGGCAGGGCGTGGGGACGGTAGCGTGCAGTGAGCCGGTTCAGCATTGCTGGTTTTCGTCGAGGTACTGTTTAATGGTGCTGCGCACACAGTCGAACTGCTCTTCGCTGCGCAGTGGTTGATTCGACGCGTCGGTGATGAAAAAGACATCCTCCACGTGGGAGCCGAAGGTGGTGATTTTGGCGTTTTGTAGATGCGTGTCGCAGTGCAGCAGTGCTTTGCCAACGCAGGTCAATAGCCCTGGGCGGTCGCTGGCTGTCAGCTCAACGATGGTGCGCTGGTTGCGCTCATCGAGGCCGAAGGTGACTTTGGTGGGGGTCGAAAAGCATCTGACGCGACGCTGCTGGCGGCGCTTGACCGGGAGTGGCAGTGGTGACGATGGCGATAGCTGTTGCTTTAGCTGTGCAACGATCTCTGCACAGCGCTCGGCATCTGCGGCATTGCTACTCTCTTCATGAACCATGTAGCTGTTGAGCGTATGGCCGTTGGTGGCGGTGATGATGCGCGCGTCGGCGATGGAGAGCCCGATCTGGTCAAACGTGGCGACGGTCTGGGTAAATAGGCCGGGGTACTCTTTGGCATAGACGAACACCTCAACGCCACCGCGCTCGGTGTCTTGCCGAACTTCTATTAACGGCTGCTCGTCATCATTGCTGCGTGCGATGGATTGGGTGTGCCAGGCGATCTCTTTCGGCGAGTGCCGCAGAAAATAGTCATCGCCCCAACTCTCCCACAGCGATGCAATCAGTGTTGCGCAGAAGCCCTGTTCTGCAAGCAGTGCGCGCGCCGCTGTTTTAATGCTAGCGACATGCCGGGTTTCACTCATCTGGTTTTTCAAGGCGCGCCGTGTGGCGTGGTAGAGATCGCACAGCAGCGATCTTTTCCAGTCGGTGAGCAGTGTCGGGCTGGTGCCTTGTATGTCGGCGATGGTGAGCAGGAACAGGTAGTCGAGATGCAGTGCGTCGCCAACCGTTTCGGCAAACAGGTTGATCACGTCCGGATCGCTGATATCTTTGCGCTGGGCGGTGCTCGACATGAGCAGGTGATTTTTGACCAGCCATGCGACCAGACCCGTGTCGTACTGGCTCATGCTGTGGTCTGCGCAGAAGCTGACGGTGTCTGCGGCACCCAGAGCGGCGTGGTCGCCACCGCGACCTTTGGCGATGTCGTGAAACAGCGCGGCGATGTAGAGGGTCTCCGGCTTGGGTAGCGTGCTGTGGATTTTGTTACACAGCGGGAATTCGTGGGCGTGGCGCTGGATGCTGAAGCGCCGCACATTGCGGATCACCATCAGTGTGTGCTCATCGACGGTGTAGACGTGAAACAGATCAAACTGCATCAGACCAACGATTTTGCCGAATGCGGGCAGATAGGCGGCGAGCACACCAAAGCGATTCATGCGCCGCAGCTGGTGGGTGATGCCCTGCGGCTGGCGCAGAATCTCCATGAACAGGCCACGACAACTGAGGTCGTTGCGGAATGCATCGTTGATCAGATGGAGGTGGTTGCGAATGCGGCGGATGGTGGCGGCAGTGACACCACGGATCTCCTGATGCTGCTCCAGCAGCAAAAAGATCTCCAGCAGGGCAAACGGGTAGTGGCTGAAGACATCGTCGTGGGTGGTTTCGATGTAGTCGTTGCGCACTTGAAAGCGTTTGTTCAGTGGTGTGATGGTGGCGCGCTCATCGGCGCACAGAATGGCTTCGCGGAAGAGCTGCAGAAGCATCTCGTTGAGGCGGGTGAGCGCGGTGACAGTGCGGTAGTAGTCTTTCATGAAGCGCTCCACCGCCAGGTGGTGTTCACTATCTTGGTAGCCGAGCTGGGAGGCCAGCTCACGCTGGTGCTCAAACAGCAGCCGCTCCTCCTTGCGTGCACTGATCAGGTGCAGGCAGAAGCGTATTTTCCACAGAAAATTTTGGTCCTCGGTGAGTGTCTGATACTCATTTTCTGTGAGAAAGCCACGCTCGATGAGGCCGAACAGGGTGTCGGTGCCGAAGTGGCGCTTGGCCACCCAGCCGATCATCTGAATATCGCGTAGCCCGCCGGGGCCCTCTTTTATGTTGGGCTCAAGGTTAGAGATGGCATCGTTGAACTTCTCGTGGCGGGCGATCTGCTCCGCCCACTTGGCGGTGAAAAAATCACGGCTGGGCCATAATTTGCCGGGCCCTGTTGCATCACGCATGGCCTGGTAGAGTGACTCAGCACCGCTGATGAGGCGGGCCTCCATGAGGTTGGTGGCGATGGTGATCTCTTTTCCAGCCTGAGCGACGCACTCATCGACCGAGCGCACGCTCTGCCCCACCTCCAGGCCAATATCCCAGAGAAAGGTAATGAAATGTTCGATGGGCTCTTTGTGTGCGTCGGGAAGGTTTTTTTTGCAGAGGATGAGAATGTCGATATCAGAGCGCGGGTGGAGCTCGCCGCGGCCATACCCACCCACCGCGACAAGAGTGAGTTGCTCGTCGTTGCCGATAAAGTGATCCCATATGCAGGCCAGCAGTTGGTCGATGAGTTGAGCTCGATGGTGTACGAGTTCGTCGACCGGCGTGCCGCTGTGGAAGCGCTGCGCCAGAGTCTCGTGCGCATCGTGCAGTGCTGTGCGAAACAGCTTGATGGTGTTGTCTTGCTGGAAGGCGTTGCTGAGTGCCGGGATGTCGAGCATGTCTCTGTGTTGCTGCCTATTGTGGGTGGTGCTGGGGTTGGCGCTGTGGCGCTTACAGGTCGTCGCCGGGCAGCTGGGTGAGTACTTCGTGGCCGCTCTCGGTGACCAGAATGGTGTGCTCCCACTGCGCTGAGAGGCTGCGATCTTTGGTGACGACAGTCCAGCCGTCGGGCAGCAGTTTTGCGTGGCGCTTGCCTGCGTTGACCATCGGCTCGATGGTGAATGTCATGCCGGCTTGCAGCGTCAAGCCAGTGCCGGGTGTGCCGTAGTGCAAAACCTGCGGCTCTTCGTGGAACACTTTGCCGATGCCGTGGCCACAGTATTCGCGCACAACCGAGTAGTTGTTGCTCTCCACGTGGCGCTGAATGGCGTAGCCGATATCACCCAGTTGTACGCCCGGTTTGACCATCTTGATGGCGATCCCCAGCGCTTCGTGGCTGATGCGGGTGATATTTTTGGCAATAATAGAGGGCTTGCCGATGAAGAACAGCTTGCTGGTGTCGCCGTGGTAGCCGTCTTTA
>JAADGQ010000092.1 GCA_013152295.1 Gammaproteobacteria bacterium
TCACCATCACCGAGACAACGCCGGGAGTCAAAGGGGCCACAGCCAGCGCGCGCACGAAACCCGCGCGTCTGTCGAGCGGAATCGAAGTACAGGTTCCGGAGTACATTGAAAATGGTCAGGCGATTAAAATAAACACCGTAAACGGGAAATTTATTGGCCGTGCATAGGCAACAGGGCCTTCATCAGTGGAACTGCTATTCATGCAAGTATCCGTAGGCTTGATCAAGCCTTGGCGGATCAGGCGTTGATACGCAGAAAAGCTCCGCCCGTTCCGCCAACGCTTGAACGGGCCTACAGCGATGTTTTTTTGTTTTTTTGTCTTCGAATTTGACCGCGAACATTTACGCAACGATTAATAACATCGCTCAAAAACACCGCTATGATCAGCCAAAGCCACAGCTTGCCTAACACCCCTTTCATTGCTAGAATGCCGGGCTTGTTTGCGGGTCAAGCATCCAACAACAGGCACGGCCGAGGTGGCGGAATTGGTAGACGCGCTAGCTTCAGGTGCTAGTGGGGGTAACCCCGTGGAGGTTCAAGTCCTCTCCTCGGCACCATGCATCAAGGCGCATAGCGCCACTGTCGCCAGCCGTCTGCCTCAAGCAGCGGAAAATAGAGCCCGAGCATAATTTCGCGCTGCGGCTCAAACTGCTGCATCAACGCAGCATAGTGCTCCAGCTGACCGTGGTAGCGCTGCCACTCTTCGTCGAGAAACTCCTCCAGTGCCGCGCCCTCATGGCTGCCGGTTTTATAGTCAACAATCCAGCGCACGCCGTGCTCATCGATAAAGGTACGATCAATAACCACCCGCGTCACGCGCTGCGCCGAACCCGTGCCTAGCACACCGCTGAGTGCATATTCACAACGCGCATCAGCATGCGCTGAGCTGAGCAGCCAGCGCCCACGCTGATCCGCCAACGCCTGTCGCAGTGCCTGCCCGGTGCGAACAACAGCTTGGTCGAGGTATTGCTGCGGAACGCCGTAGTGCTGCAACAGCGCTCGCCAGCAGGCATCGTGCGCATTGATGCGCTGTGCATCCCAATGCTGCACACCTTGTTCGGCGATGATCTTGAGTGCGTAGTGGACCACGCTGCCGACATGGCGCGCTTGTTCGCCAGCCCAGCTAAATTCAACACTATCGTTGGCAAGATGAGCCGTGTGGCTCAGCGCAAAATGAACCGCTGGCGACGCTGCAGGCAGCTGCCACGACACGGGCAGGCGTGTCATCCACGCTTGGGGCGGACGCTCATGTTGCGGGTTGTCGCTGCTGTCGGGTGGCGTCTCAACCTGGTCTGTCTGCTCTTGACCTACCTGCTTTAGTGTGGCCTCAAATTGCGCCTGCACGACGGGCCACAATTGGGCAAGAAGGCTGCCCGCCGAAGGGGACGACAATTCACCCGTCTTAGTGCTTTTCATCCGACCCAGCAGATGCAGATGCTTTTTGGCACGCGTTGCCGCCACGTAGAGCAGGCGCTGCGCTTCATAGTGCTCTCTCTTTTTCTCCACCCTTTTCAGGTATTGAGCGATAGAGTCGTCGCCAGCATCAGCCGTCGCGCGAATCGGCGCCAGCAGCAGCTCACCCTGCTGCTGCCCAGAGTCGTGATCAGCGAGACGCTCTGCCCACATCAGCAGGCGTGACGATGGTGCCGCAGGGCGTTGGCCAAGTGCCGGAACGATGACAGAGTCGAACTCCAGCCCCTTTGATTTGTGGATCGTCATCAGCTGCACACGACAGTCGGCATCGGCAACCGTGTGCGCAAACAGCTGCTCCACCTGCTGCTGTAGCTGAGCAAAATCGCTGAGATCAGCACCTTGGTCCAGCGTCTCCAACAGATTGAAGTAGACGTTGGCATCAGCCAAATCGCTCGCACCAACACAAGCAGGGCCACCCAGCTCCAACCACACACCTTCGACCCAACAGCGCAACGGCAAGCGACGGCGTTGCTGCAACGCACTGTCCAGTACTGAATAGAAGCGCAACAGCCGCGCGCGCCCCTCATCGCTCAATGCCTCTCGAACAGCATCGTCGGCCATGCGCGCCCAGATTGTCGTGTCAGCAGGTCCGGCAACGGCGAGCAGATCAGCCAACGTCAATCCACACCACGGCGCGCGCAGCAGTGCCAGCCAGGCAATACGGTCGGCAGGGTGCAGCAGTGCTCGTGTCAACACCATTAAATCCTGCACCAACGGGCGCTCACCCAAACGCTCGATATCCACAGCGCGATAGTTAATCCCAGCTTCGCGCAGCGCCGGAATGATCGCGATCAGGTGTGGGCGCGAACGCACCAACACAGCAACGCTCCCCTGTGCATCGCTCGCCAGAGCCGCTTTAATCAGCGCGGCGACTGTGGTGCCCTCCTCTGCTGCGTCGCAATCCACGTACGGATGCACGCTAACAGCCGCGTCCTCTGCGCTAACGTGAAATGCTGTTGAGTCGCTGTAGGAGACAGCGCCACTGGCGATATCTTCGGATACAGGAAAAACCTTCTCAAAGGAGCGATTCACCCAGTCGATGATGCCACCAGCGGAGCGAAAGTTGACGGACAGACGCAACGATGTCAGCGCCACCTCGCCGATGCCGTGCTCCTGCGCCCAAAGAAACAGCCCCACGTCGGCTTCACGAAAGCGGTAGATCGACTGCATCGGATCACCCACCAGAAACAGCGTGCGACCATCGTCTGCTTGCCAACCAGCCGTCAACCGTTCAAGCAGTTGATACTGACCGAACGAGGTATCTTGAAACTCATCCACCAGCAGATGTTGAATGCGGTAATCAAGTGCCAGCGCCAGATCGGAGGGTGCGTCGGCGTCGCCCAGCGCGTGCAGCGCGGCGTGGGCAATTTCACTGAAATCGACACTGCCCTGCGCCTGAAATGCCAGACGCAGCTGTGCCACCGCCATGGGCAACAACTCAAGCAGCGCTTCGATCAACTGCCACTGCTGATCGGTGTAGGCCATCGCCGGAAGAGCGTTGAGAGCACTCAGTGCTTGGCGAAGACCCTCCTCCTCGCGCAGTGCATCGAGCAGCGCGGACATCTCCTCCTTCACTGCCTTAAGCTGCGCTTTCTCTTCTGTGGTTTTTCCTGAAGAAGAGGCCAAAATCCCCTGTTTTTTATTAAGTTTTCTTCTCCACTCGCCGCCCTGCGTCAACAGTAATTCAGCCAACCCCAACCACTGAGGCAACTCCTCCAGCGCTGCGCCCGGTAGCTGTTGCAAATCCAGGCAAGCCAATATTTGGCTGTCTACGCCGAGACCTTTGAGGTTTCCCGCAGCCAGCGAAGCCAAACGCAACAGTGGCTCTTGTTGCGTAAATGGAAACGCCGAATGAACGCGTTGCAGTGCTTCAACCACCACGCTTCTCAGAACGGCTTCTAGTCGTTCGCGTTGCACCTCGCTGCGTTCGCTGCCGAGCACATGGCGCAGCCACTGATCACGGCGCTGCAACATATCCATCAGCAGTGCTTCGACCTTGGGCAGATCGTTGTCCAGATGTGCCAGCAGGTGTGCCATGGCTGGCGACCACGCCTCCCCCTCAAGCCCATCCAGCGTAGCGCGCGCAGCCTGGCGATAGCGTTCGGTGGCATCCTCCTCGACTGCCGGTTGGTCGCCAAATCGCGACAACCAGGGCATCTGCCGTGTCAGCGCAGCGCAGAGCGAATCAATGGTCTGTATGCGCAAGCGCGACGGGTTGCGGCAGATCTGCCAGTCCAGCTGCTGATCACGCTGCAGCACCGCCTGAGCCAGACGCCGGGTCTGCTGCTCGTGCGCCGAGAGTGGCGCGTTAATGGCGGCGGCATCGCGCAGCGCATCGACAATGCGCTCGCGCATCTCTGCGGCCGCCTTGCGCGTGAAGGTGATCGCCACCACCTCTTCCGGCGCTTCGACGCGCGCCAATAACACCAAGATGCGCTGTACGAGCAGCGCTGTTTTGCCGGAACCGGCAGGCGCCTGCACGATGAACGAACAGTCCGGACGCAGTGCTTGCTGACGCTGCCCAGCATCGGCGACAGACTCGGTTGTGAGCTGCTGCTCACTCATCGCTGCTATCTTTACTGTCACTACTGTCGATCATGACAGAGTGCTCATGAATGCGGCATAACGGTTTGAAATCGCAATACTTGCACGTCTCCACAGGAACCTTGGGATCGACCTCGGCACAGCCGTCGCGAAACGCTTCAGCCAGCTCGGTCAGTACGCGTCGCCAGTTGGCGGTGAGTGCATCCCACGATGAGAAAGGCTGCGTCAGTTTCGCAGCAGAGAAGGCATTCACCCCGGAAATAGCTTCATCTTCTTCCGTTAGCCCTTTGAATTTTAAGTCGTTTGCCTTTAACTGCGCGAACAACAGTCCGGCCATGCTCGTGCCACCGCTATCGCCCTCCTGCGCAAATGCGCCGTAACACGGCAGCTGTGGCTCTTCGGGGCGCTCGCCAAACCAGTGTGCAACTTTTGACTCGCCGCTTTTGTAGTCGATCACCACCTGCGCACCACTGCTCAGCTCATCGATGCGATCGATCTGTGTGCGCAGCTCCATACCTGCCACACACACTGTTTTACGCTGCTCGGTGGCAATGACGTTAAATGCCGGGCGCGCCTTCTCTAACAGCAACCAGCGCTGAAGCAGGTCGCTCATGCGCTGCTGCTCCAGCGCTAAAAAGCGTGGGCTGAAACGTTTGGGGGTGTGCCGAACCATCTTCTCAATAGCGACACTCACCACACGTTGTACACGCTCATCGAGCGCTGTTTCATCAAGCGCGTGCAGCTGCTCAGAGCTGCTCACATCGTTCCAAAACTGCTCCAGAGCACTGTGCAGCAAAGTGCCCCGCTCCATCGCATTGAGCCCCGGTTGAGGATCGGCCAGCGCAGTGGCGGCGAGGCGCACTTTTGCAAACGCCCGAAACGGGCAGGCCGCCTGGTGTTTGAACAGTGCAGTGCCACCACGCACCGCCTCACCGGAACGCAGCGGCGGCGCCTGCTGGTCGTCATAACGCTCGGTGCGCGCCGCAGCCTGAATCAGCTCGGTGTAGTCCATCACGTCACTGCACTCAAGCTGTCTGCCATCAACTTCAGACAACGCACTGATCAGCGGACTAGGGCGCAGCTCACGATCCCCTTCACTGAGCGGGTAGCCGACGACAACGCGGTCCGCATCGCCCAATAACTGCTGTGTCAGCTGCTCGGCAAAGGCCAGTTCGTGCGCAGCACTGGAGTGAGGCATACCCTGCTGGCGTTGCAGGGTCAGAGGCAAAAAGGGGTTGGCGCGAGGCGCTGTGGGCCAGATTTCGTCGTGCACACCCATCAACCAGAGGTGATCAAACTGCTGACCGGCGGCTTCGAGCACGCCCAATACCTGCACCGGAACATCTCCCACGGTTTGCGCTTGAAACAGCGTTTTTGTTGCCAGACGGCGCAGCCCGGAGAGCGCCGCCGCAGCGCTTACGCGCTCACTGCTCAGCACACTGGCTGTCTGCGCATATTGGACGAGCAGTGCCTTCCACGCTGTGAAGCACTGAAATTCGGGTGAGTTCAGGCTGCGCTCACCCGGCCAACCCAGCGTGCTCAACGTCTGACTAAAGCACGCAATCCATTCCACCAATGGCGCTGTTTTGGGGTACGTCACTACATTGCGCAACAGAGCATCAAGACGCGCGGCGAAACGCCCTGTCTCGCCACGCCATGCGCCTCTGCCCGAGACAAAATAGGCGATCTCTGCCAGTGAATAGTGCAGCTGGCCACGCTCGCGCAGCCAGCCATCGAACAGTGCCCGTGCGCTCATTTCACCATCCGCCTCGCCGATGAATGGCGAACGCAGCAGGTGGCCCAATGTGTCGAGCGCGATACGTGGTGTGCTTAGCAGCTCCAGCAACGTTAGCGCAGTGTGAATCATCGGCTGTTGGGAAAGAGACTGACCCAGAGAGATGTTGAACAGCGTGGCGTGCCCGCTTGGCAGATCAGCACTCGTCCGGGTAGCCAGTACACGGCGAAAAATGCGCTCGATCTGACTGCGCAGATTACCCAGATCAGGCACCACAATGCCGATGCGTGGCGCTACAGGCGGCAGATTACTCGTCGCAGCGTGGCCATCGTCATAGCACTCAAAATGCTCAAGAAGATAACGTGCCCAGCGCGCGGCAGCGTCAATCTCTGCTGTGCTATCGGCAAATGCGCTGCGTACGGCTCGCCCCTGTCGGGGTGGAAGCTGGAAAACATCCACCGGGCACTGCACAGCGGTCAGCCCATCAAATAGCTGTTTCAACTGCGGCGATAACGACCCCATGCCAACCAGATAGATCGCTGGCGGCGGCTTTAGCGCGCCCTGCTCAAACAGCGCAGCGACTGCATCGGGCAGTTCGCTGTGATCGAGCCAGCGCGCCTCCCTGCAGCGTTTCGAGTAATGCGCTGACCAACGCAGAAAGGCCTTGACCTCTTCGCTTAGTGTCCCGCTTAGCGCTTCACTTAATGCCGATTCGGCGCACAGATTCAAGCACCACTCACGGCTCAGTAGCCACGCCTCGCGCACACGGGCCGCCGTGGCTGGAATTTGCAGCAACGCGGTTGCATGGTCATCGTCAGCGGCGATCACCTGCTCCCACAGCACCTGCTCCTGAGTTAGGCTGAGCAGCAGGCGCGGAGCATCCACTGAAGCAGCGGTCTGCTCATGCCAGCAGCGCTCCAACCATGCATTGAGGGGCAGAATATCGGCGCTGGGCCACAGCCGCTCACCCGCCGCCATGCGCTGTCGGTCGAAACGGTCGCGCAGATAGGCTGCGAGGCGACGGTTGACGGTCAGCAGCGTCGCACCCGAGCGCAGCGCCTCGATCAGCGCTCTCTCATTCACTGCGTTACAAGCAAAGACAAAAGAGCCGCTAGCCTGGCGGCCAACCCAGAGCACGTCCACCGAGCAGGTGGAGGTGAATGTGGTAGACCGCCTGCCCGCCATCTTCGTTGCAGTTCATCACCACACGGTAGCCCGGATCGGCAAGACCCTCCTGCGCAGCAACTTTTTTGGCCACCCAAAACAGCCGCCCCATGAGCGCGACGTGCTGCTCATCGACATCGTTAATGGTGGCGATGTGCTGCTTGGGGATGATCAGCAGATGGACCGGTGCTTGTGGATTGATGTCGCGAAAAGCGAGCACCTGATCATCTTCGTAGACGCTGTCCGGGGTAATTTGCCCTGCAACCATTTTGCAGAAAAGACACTCTTGCATACGCTCACTCTCCACTGGATATATCTGTTAAAACGCGCTACTTAACCTGTCTGTTAACTTCAATAATATTAGGTAACATATTGATTTTAGACAACACTCGACTTAACTTCCCCACGTTGGGTATCTCCATCGTCAACGTCATGGTGGCCGAGCGATCCTTGATGTCGGAGTAGGTATTCACCGCAAGCAAATTGATCTTTTCGTGGGACAAAATTGCGGAGATATCGTGCAGCAGACCGGAACGGTCAATGGCGACGATCTTCACATCCACCGGATAGATCTGATCGTTGCGCTCGCCCCACTCGACCTTGATCAAACGCTGCGGTGAATCGCTGTGGTGGCGCAAGATGTTGGGGCAATCCTCACGATGAATGGTCACACCGCGCCCTTGGGTGATGTAGCCAATAATCGGTTCATTGGGCACCGGTTTACAGCAGCGCGCAACCTGGGTGAGCAGATCACCGACGCCGTGAATACGGATGTCGGTACCTGCCACAGAAGAGGGGTCACGGCCTTCGTGCCGAATAGCAGTGTCAGACACCTCAGACGTTGGAGCCACACGATCTGCATCGTGCTGCAGCGCATTAACGATAGTGGTGATCTTCATTTCGCCGCGCCCAATAGCGGCGAACAGCGCCTCCTGCCCGGCAAAATCGAAGCGCTTGCTGAGCTCGGCGTAGTTGATGTCGTGCAGCGCCAGACGTTTCAGTTCGCGCTCCAGACTGGCGCGCCCCTCACTGACACTGGTCTCATAGTTCTGCTGCCGAAACCAGCTGTGAATGCCCGCGCGGGCACGTGAGCTATTGATATAACCGAGGTGCGCACTCAACCAGTCACGACTCGGTGCACCCTCTTTGACGGTCAATATTTCGACCTGATCGCCATTTTGCAAAACATACGTCAATGGCACCATCGCCCCATTAACCTTCGCCCCGCGACAGCGATGGCCCACTTCGGTATGAATCCGGTAGGCAAAGTCGAGCGGTGTCGCGCCAATCGGCAGGTCAAACACTTCGCCCTTCGGGCTGAACACGTAAACACAGTCGTCGAACACTTCAGACTTGACGTGATCAACAAATTCACCCGCATCCGCCACGTTGTCTTTCCACTCAAGAACCTGGCGCAGCCATGCGATTTTGCGCTCGAATCCGCTGTCTGTCGTTGTACCTTCTTTGTAGGCCCAGTGGGCCGCAACGCCTAACTCCGCGTGGTGGTGCATTTCGTAGGTGCGGATCTGCACCTCGACGGTTCTTCCCAGCGGACCGATCACCGCGGTGTGCAATGAGCGGTAGTTGTTACCTTTTGGCGTAGCGATGTAGTCGTCAAATTCACCGCGAACATATGACCAGAGGCTGTGCACTACGCCCAGCGCTGCGTAACAGTCCGGCACTTCGGAAACCAGTATGCGCACCGCGCGCACATCGTAGATCTGCGAATAGTCGACATCTTTACGAGTCATTT
>JAADGQ010000161.1:0-8434 GCA_013152295.1 Gammaproteobacteria bacterium
TCGTTTTGTTGCTGTTAGCAACACTCGCGGTCATCTGCAATAACGAACCAGCGACCTGTTTAACTTGCCCCTGAAGAGTCTTTTGTTCAAATTTCTGGCGCGCGGTCAAACCATCTGCAGCAACTTTCGCTATTCTTTTTTGGTGTGCCTGTTCGAGCGCCAAAAACTGCTCATTGGCAGCTTCTTGCTGAAGAAACCCTGCCTGCAACTTCTCCCCAATGATGATTGCCTCATTGGCATACTTCAGCCGCAACTCTTCCTCTTCAGTGAGATTCGTCAGCCGCAACGCTTCCAGCCGGGTCTCATTTGCCACCCGCTCATTTTCTGCCGCCTTGACCTGCTCTTCAGCTACCGCAACCAAATACTGTTGCTCCAGCTGCAATAGCGTTTCGTTGTTTGCAATCGTGCCCTCAACGTTTTGCGCTTGCGCTTCGCGAATCGTCGCGACCTGAGCCAAATAACTCTGGGTGATCAACTGCTCGCGAGTCGATAACGATGCGCCAATGGCAGTCACTTCAGCAGTCAACTTTTCACGTTGGCTCTCAGCTGCCTTGGTCTGCTCCTCGGTCACCTGGGCCAGATACTGCTGCTCAAGCTGCAACAATGCTGCGTTATTGGTGGTTGCATCACCGATACCTTGCGCCTGCGCCTCACGAATCGTCGCCGCTTGCGCTAAATAACTTTGGGTGATCAGCTGTTCGCGGGTTAATAGTGATTCGCGGATCGTCGCAACTTCTTCAGCCAGTTTTTCGCGCAACGGGTTAGTGCCGCTGCCGTCTGGTGCGCTGGGTGAATCAGAAACAGTCGGGGCAGGGAGCGTAGGCGATTTAATGTTGGGGGGATTGGCTGCAGCGTTCCACAGCTTGTCGATTGATTCGACTGCGTCTTCGTAGTTGCCTTTAATGTCCTGCGCGGCCAGCGATATAATCGATGCCGCCTCACTGAAATCGCCTTGAGCTGCCGCAACAATGGCCGCTGCCGTAGCACCAATGACCTGACCCGCGTTACGGAACGCTGTAGCAACCACCACCCCGGCCGTTGCCACTGTCAACAGTGTGCCCTTCAGCACGTTGGCAGCCAGATCAAACGCCTCGCTGCCTTTGGCCGCATTAATCATCATCTCGCTGATGGTGATCAACGATGGCGAGAGTTCCGACAGCAGCGAATTGGCAAAGCCCGACCCAACAGACTGCAGGCGCGTGATATTGTCGTTAAGCACCTCAGCATTACGCGCGGTGTCTTCGTCTATCACTCGGCCCAAAGCGCGCGCTTCAGTGGCCATATCGGCCAGCCCTTTTTCGCCAAGCTTGGCGGTACGGATCAGGTCAACGCCTTCGCGCCCAAACAGTTTAAAGCCGATGCGAACTTTATCGCCCTGGTTCTTAACGTCTTCCATCGCCTTGGCAATGGCCTTAAACTGCTGATCAACCGTCAACTTCGATAGCTCAGCCGCGTCCAGGCCAAGTTCTCTGATCTCCTTTTTGGCTTCCCCCATGCCCTTAGCAGCTTCAGAGACGCCCCGCGTCATGCGCTGCAAACCATTATTCAGCGACTGGCTCGCAACCCCCGTCAACTCAGCCGCAAACTGCAGCTCAGTGAGGGCTTCAACACTCAGCCCTAATTTGTCGGCTGTCTTAACTGCTTGGTCGGCAATATCCGACTGGCGTTTAACAATCGCCACGGCCGCAGCGGCAACAGTCAGCGCAGCGGCGGCGCTTGCCTTGCCGATCCGTTTCCAATCCGTGCTGGCTTTTTGTGCTGTTTTTTCGGTCTTTTCGCCAAATTGCTCAATAACAACAGAGCCATCATCACGCACTTTTAACGTGACATTCAGCTCGTTATTGTTACCAAATTTAATGGCCATTCTGCTCTCTTATTTTCGCCGCCTGCTCTTTTGCAACCTGATTCACCTGGCCGCGAATAACACTGATCGCTTCAATTTTGTGTGCGGGTTGGTCATCCAGTCCGCCGCCACTGGGCATCACCCCCTGTTCAGCAAATCGATAGGTGACGAAAAGATCCTCAAAACCGATCATCAGCAACACCGGGCACTCACTGCCGGGCTCGATATCATCACGCCACAGCATCGGCTCTGCCTCTCGGCATTTATCAGGCATAACCATTGATCGCGGGCACAGCTCACAGCT
Source organism: Gammaproteobacteria bacterium (assembly GCA_013152295.1). Lineage (GTDB taxonomy): Bacteria > Pseudomonadota > Gammaproteobacteria > JAADGQ01 > JAADGQ01 > JAADGQ01. The sequence goes on from JAADGQ010000161.1 coordinate 2,148, forward strand.
ACTACCCAACGCCCACGCCCGAGCCGCACGACTTAAAGCTTTTTTTTCTCGATACTCAACTCGCTAATGCGGATAATTTCACTGCCCACTTCGCGAATGTCTTCTGCGTCACCCATCTCAACAAACTGTTTCGCGGTAATCGCAACAGGCTCGCCATCCTCATCCAGCGCCCCGCAAATATCCACGCAGCCATACACCACTGCCTGCGCACACTGCTGCGTCAAATTACGCAAATAGCCCTCTGTTGGTGGCTGTATCGCGGCGATTTGCTGTGCATCGTCCTGCGTTAAATCCCGCCCCTCAGCCTGCGCCGCGCTGTGTATAGACGATATTTTTAATGCCTGCTCCAAGGTCAGGGTTGATAGCTCACGCACATGGCTCTTCTCTTCCCAGCGCAGTCGACGGACCATAAAAACCGTTGGCTTTTGCTCCTCTCGCTCGCGCTGCAAAACATATTCTGATGTAACGTTATTGACGGCGACTCGAATGGCCATAACAGGCTCCTCTGGCGTTTGTTAAATGGATGTGGGCTCTTTTACAACACTGAATTCCAGGTGATGGTGTACTGATCATCACCGCTGCTCTCTTTGAGCGAAAAGGTCTTTTCACGTGTAATCCGACCGGCGCGGGTGCCCGATTTAACTTCGCTGGATACCGCCTTCGGAAAATCAAAAATCAGCGTTTCGCCCAGCGAGTTATAAAACGTGGCAGAAATAACGGCTGATGTCGCGGCGCTCAGCGCCGCCCACTCTGTGCCACCGGCCACCGCTTTGGGGTCAATGGTGATCGTCGGGTTGCGATCAACCAGCTCGAAAAAGTGCACGCCGGTGGCGTAATCCTCTTCAATACTGACACCCAGATCGAAGGTAAACGCACCGACATTAATTTCACCGGGGCCATCGGTCACGGTGCACAGCGCCGATGTCATGCGGTAAATCTCTTGCGTGGGGGCTGTAATCGCGGGCACCGCAGCGGTTGTTGGTACCGCATAACCCGCCTGCACGTTGCCCTTTGCCAGCAGCACCGACATTGTCGCTTCAAAACTCAGATCATTAACCGCGCCCAGCAACTTGTAGAGCGCGCCATCTTCATAAAAATACCCACTTGCGCTTTGCAGGTTGGCCTGCGCACTGGTCGGGGTATAGACCGCCTTGCGCGCCGTAGCAACACCATCACCGCTCGATACCACGGTGTGCGCCGAGGCCATTAACATTGGGTGAATCGACGGCAGCAATAGCGCTGATGCCCCTTTCCCCAACCCTCTCACGCGCGTCTCAACGGGCAGGCTCATACCCTGCTTCATCGTGACGGACGCCCCTGGCCCCCATGTCCCTTTAATCTCACCCTCGCCACTATCCTGCTCGGTGGCAATTTCGATATTGATATCAGATGACGGCACAATCAGATCATTGGCAGGCACCGGCGTGGCATCCACCCCTTTGCCAGACTCCAGCTTGTACAAAAATGCTTTATTACGATTGATCATGTCAGCCATCAAAAATACCCTCTATTTATGCGTTTAAACCGTCTCAGTCACTTCGGTGGTCAGCTGGCACACGGCGCGGTGACACAACACATTGGCAAACATCACCGGCTCGATAGTCGTCACCTGCAATCCAATCGGCCCGCCAGCACGCTCCAGATCTTTTGTCGCCAGCACCACGCCGCCCAGTGTTGGGTCAGCGCGAAATGCATTTACCGCCGCCTCGATGCTGTCATCAAATAAAATGCCGCTCTGGTCCGCGTCATCCAGCCCCATTAATGCCGTCAGCTGCCATGTGTGCAGCGCTCGCACCTCGCCAATATCGAGATCAAGGCGCTGGCTCGATGTGCGATAAAAAAACCAGCCATTAATGCGCTGTGATACAGCATCAAAATAGAGCGCTTTCATGCCTGCGTGATCCTGCGCATAACGCTCATAGTCATGCACCGGGCCAACACCCGTTACCGATTGCAAAACCCCTTTAATCGCAGCGCGAATCTGCGCAACCGTGCTCATGAGCCGTAGACCCGATCAACGGCTGATTCCAATATGCGCAACACCTGGCTGGACTGTGCCGAGAGTGTGTTGGTAAACGTGTGCGCACCCTTCGTGCCCTTTTTTGCGATCTTGCGTGCAATCAAAAATGCCACGCTGCGCGCTTCAGCACCTTGAATGTCAAACTTCGCTTTAACCCAATCGGTTAGTGGATCGATAGGCGGGAAGTGCGGCTTGGTGCCCAGCTCAACTGACATTGCGTAATTGATAGGCGTAAACACCTTGCCTGACAGGTCCACTGGCGTACCGCGCAACGCATGAGTGATTGAGCCTTTGAGTGTGTTGGTCGCGCCCACGGGCATGTCGTCTTTAATCTCGCGCTCCAGCAACAAAAGCGCCTCGGTAATAGCAGATTTGTTCGCTCGCGCCATCTCATGTGGCAGCTTTTGCATGGCTTGAGCAGCGCGTTGCATTGCCGCCGTATCCATCTCAATGCGCGTGATCTGCGTCATCTATAAAAACCGATTGGGGCGCAATGTGCTGCCGCCACGGCCGGTGCTTTGACGCATACTCACCACCGCACCCGCTGCATTATTTTTTTTCGGGTCAATACCCAAGCCGTCGAAATAGCGTTTCATATAGCCACGGGCCAACTCACGAAAACGCCGCGCTTTATCGCTGTGATCAACGCTGTCCGCCTGAATGGTTGAGTCGCTATCGCCGCTGTATACCGCTGCCAGTTGTTCACACAGCAACGCTGCTGCGTAGGCTGCAACAATCTGCCTATGGCGAATTTGAATCGTGTCGGTGGTTTCATCAACCACTCGGCTCACCGTATGTGCCACCCGTACAGTGGTGCCACTTTCCAGCCCGGCAATGCGCAGTTCATCGCCACCGGGCGCGCTATAAATACTCCAATGAGTAACGTAATCGGGGTTAGTGTTGCCGATGGGGTATTCAATCGATGTGATCCGCGAAAACTCCGCCTCCCATGCCGTCGGCATTGGGAATATGTCGTCACCCGTCGCGGCAATGTCTTCGACCACCGAGCCCGGCTTGTCATCGCTGTAGCGCGTTACCGCCGTAGCGATGGCGCAATCCCGGCCCAGGGGAGTGATCTTGCCCGCGTCATCACGGACAAGATCATCAACAATGGTTTGGTAGTCGAAAAGCACGGGGTATCAGCCGAGCGCCAACGTCTGAGCTGATCGTCCGCCACGCCCGTTGTGGCAAGCAGCGCACTGCTGCTGAGAGCCGCCCTGGCTCAAATTAACCGGCGCTACAGTTCGCGCTAATTTAGCCGGGCTATGGCTCACATTAAGCCACGTTACAACAGGCATTAAATTGCCTGGGCTGCGACTTAAATTAACCGGCGTTATAGTTCGCGCTAATTTGTCAGGGGCGCGGCTCCAATAAATCAGCGCTATAGTTGTCGCTAAATTCCCTGGCCCTCGGCGCAAACTAACCCGAGTTACAGTGGGTGCTAATTTCGCCATGCCTTCGTTCAAATTAACCGGCACTACAGCAGGCGCTAATTGACCTGCCCCTTGGCTGAAATTTACCTGCGTTAAAGCGGGCACTAAATCACCTGGCTCCTGGCTGACATGAGCCGACGCCGTAGCACATAAAAACACCAAAATAACCGACAAAAACCCCTGCAATAAAAATCGACTTCTCATCCTTTCTCTCTCCTTTTTTCGCCTGCGAATAAAGACGGCGCTTAAAAAGTGGGGGCGGTGCCTTCTCAGGCAGCCACCCCCGTCCACCGCCAGATGGAACCGTTAGACGACCACGCCCTTATAAAAGCCGCGATAGTCGAGCACATTGCCGCCATAAATATGGCGAATTTTGTATTTGATCTGATCGTTGGTGAACAAGCTGCCCTGCGTTGGGTTGTCTTGCACAAACAGCTCGGGCTCTTCGTTACCATCCAGAAAGCCGATCTCGATCAGTGGAATGTCTGCGCTATCTGCGCTGATGACCCAATCGTTCGCATCCGTCCAGTACCAGACCGGGATCACGTTCATCTGCAACGACTCAACAAAGTCGGTATCGTTGTTCGTGGTCCGGCGAAACAGATCGTGTGCGGCCTCTTCAAGGTCTGCGGACACCCACAGGTTGCGTGGTGGGATGCCCAGCCGCGCGCTGCTGCCTGCTTCAGCCTGTTTGAGCATGGCCAGCCGTCCGGCCGCTAATGAAGTTGCATCCAGTGCCGCCGTGCCCAGGTTGTTATGGGTGGCATGAAACAGCGCAACGGAGTCGTAAATGGTCGGGTTGGTTGCCAAAAAATCTAAAACGAATGTGCCCAGCGTGCGCTGTGCAGCGCGCGATAGCCGCTGAGGTAGCGTCAAAATTTGCGACATATCATCGTTTTTAATGGTCTCCAGCGAGACCGTTTCAGTGCCGCCTCGCTTGGTTGCCGCGTAGGTTGCTTTTTCGTCAGTAGGCGACGTAAGGGCGTTATACGTGCCGTTTTGCAAAACTCCCGGCAGATTGCCGTAACCGCCAATTCGCGTGCGCTCTTGCGTGCGAAAATCGTTCAGCGGTACGACGGATGCCAGCCGTCGCCACACGTCATAAATACTGCCTACCCGGTAATCGGCGACCATGCGCCGAGTGATTGCATCACCCAATGCATTGGCCCAAGTGCCGGACGAGATCGCTTCACGAAACACCGCTTCACCACCCAGCGCTTCACGCATCCGCGTCTTGTCACAATCACGCAGATGCCCGGTCACACGCTCGTCGCCGGTCACTTCGACGTAACACTCTTTAAACGAAATCACATCGCGATTTTCAGGGTCAAAAAACCCATCAAGCATTTTGGCCACTTTGTCGGCGCGGTCTTCGCCACTTTCAAAACGTGACCCCTCGCCCGCACCAACCACATGGCCTGATTCGGTGAACTTGGCGAGATACTCACGCTCATCGGTAATCGCGCCACTAACCTCTTCGGTAGTGAACGTGGCCTCGGCTCCAAACCGCTTGTGCAGCCTGGCTTTGGCGATCTCCGGCAAGCCGCTGCTGTTGATGGCCAACCCCGCCTGACTGCGTGCCTCCACCATCCGCAGTGCCTGATCCATCTCATCGCGTGACACCATGCCGTCAGTGGCTGGGCTTGCACTGCCAGTGCCCGCTTGCGCTGCTATAGCAGTGCTATTGCTCAGCGCTTCGCGATACGCCACATCCAGCGCCTCTTCGTCATCAACATCCAGCCCCTTGGGCAGTGCGCCGTTATTGGCCTTCTTAATCGCTTCCACCATGCGTGTCTGCAAACTCATCTCAATATCCTCATTGCTGTCGGGCCGTTGGGCCTCGATCATGTTCACCAACTGCCCACCCGCACCGGGCTCGATAATCAAATCAACCGACTCCACTTTCGTCATTGATGTGGCGATCTGCCCCTTGCGTCCACCACGCGTCCCGCGTTTTGCCCGGCCCTTTACGTCAATAGAAAAACCAAACAGATTGCCCGCCATGCCACGGTCAAATGCTTCGCGCATTTTCGCCGGGGTGTCGCCTGCCGAAGTCAGCAAATCCAGCGTGGCAAGCAGCTCGCCGCTGTCTTTTTTAGCCCCTTCAACAAAGCGCACGTCGCTCACGCCGCCAATCAGGTTTTTGAATGATTTGCCTTTGCCCTTGATGTGCTCTTCGTCGGTCTTGTCAAAGACCCGCGCACCCTCAAACAGCGGTGCCGCTTCGCGCAGTACCGCATCGGGGTAGAAGAAACGGTTGCCAGACCAGCCCGCCTGAATGATGCGGATCGTCCACTTGGTGCCCTCGGCGTTTTTCGCCTCGACCATCTGTGCGCCTGCATCCAGGGCTTCACGCAGGGCAACAGGCATGTGTTCCTGCACGACCTCTTCAGCAGTGCCGATCATCACCTGGTTGCTGTCATCAATGGTGTAGGGGTAGGAGAAAAGACGGCCATCGCGGCGGATTACGGCGCGGTCAACATACATGGCGACCACATCAATCCAGCTGTCAACCAGGCCGTTGATCGATACAGCCAATGCACGGCGCACCAAATTCAAACGGTCTTGCAGCTCTCCTGCCGCCGCTTCACGCATCGCAGCAGGGCCAATAATGCCGTCAGCAGGAAAATCCACAGCGCGGGCCACGATTACTTCTTCCCGTGAAATTTTTTGCCATCCTTGGTCACCACCACAACGTGGTCGCCATAGTCCGCGTGGTTGAGAATTTCATCCTCTTTAATGGGCTTTTTAACCATCTTCGGCGTGCCGTCCGCATTGAATTGCAGCTTGCCATCCTTCACGACCTGCACCTCACGAGATACCAACTTCGCAAT
>JAADGQ010000161.1:8439-14208 GCA_013152295.1 Gammaproteobacteria bacterium
CGAGTGAGTGGCGGGGTTTCGGCTTGTGTTTTATCTTCGGCGGCTGGGGTGTCTGCTGCTTTACTCATGAGGACTCTCCGTTGCGATCAATGCTAGAAACGATCAAATCGGAGGTGAGCGTAAACCCCGCGCAAGGCGCGCGGTATTAATAGCGATTAGTGATTGAGGAAGGGGGAGAGAAAAGGATGCAGAAAATTAGAGCGTGGCAAAAAATCGGGATAACAAAAGTTTTATCCTTTTGTAACGGTGTTTTGCTGATCGAAAAACCACCAAGAAAAAAACGCGCACAATGACGCTGTTTCGATTCACTTTAAAGAGTAATGTACTCAGTCTGAATACATCAATTTAACTACCGTCAGGAGACCTCATGAGGAAAACCTCTATTTTTATTGCCTTAATCGCCGCCACCTTCATCGCTGGTTGTGGGGCAGGAAAATTTACTGTAACGCGTGCTGATGACAGCTTCTCTGAAGACAAAAGTCAGTTTTACACATCAACAAACAATCGCATTTCGTCAAAATCGATAGCGGGTGGTATGCATATTGATGATAAGGGAGTTTTCGTTAATCCCTTTGTGAAAAAAACAGCTTCTGATACTGGGGTTATTTTACTAGGGTTTAATATTGAAAACAGATTCTCAACTGACTCAAGCAGCGGGTCAGTTAACGGTCTGGGCACGATCAAATCGCTTGTATTCAAATTTGAGGGTGGGTCGCTGATTACATTAGACGTTTCGGGGCAGCAGGGTAAAGCCGATGATGTTATTCGTTATAACTCAGTTGCTGGATACGCTTATCAGGATCGATCAGAGTATGGCGTCGCACTCATTGAACCAGACGCATTTATGAAGATTGCTCAGGCATCAGCAATTTCAATCAAGATAACGGGCAGCCAACAATCAATGATTTATGAAGCCAAAGACATCGCTCCTGAGTTTATCCACAATATCAAAAGCTTTTACGACAAATACGTGATTACCCAACCGCTTTGAATCGCAACCCATCATCGCCCGGAAACGGTTTGGTGTGATCGTTATCCCCACGCCAGATCACGGCAGGGATGCCGTCAGGGAACGCCGCGCAGGTGCGCGCACTGGCTGAGCCGAGCCGTTGACAAAACATACAGACAGGGCTGACCACAGGCTGATCATGCCCCACATCAATGGTTATTTTTTCGTCGTCTTCCATACCCGTCTACTGTATTTGATTCCCGTCTCTCTGGCCACCGCCCGCCACACTCGGTGCCAATGTTCAAAATCAACGTCTGCCATATCGGCCCGCTTGATTTTACCGGCAAGAATCGCACTGGCGGCACGATTTGTCTCTGCCGCATGGTGTCGCTTCACCGCGGGCTCAACCGTCTTTTTCCAAAAATCTTCAGACCAACCACTGTCTGGCGGGCGCATTGAGTAGCGGTGTGACACACCCGCATAATTGCTGCCCACGGCGCGCATCTCGGCAAACCCAAAATCTGCTGCCAGCTTGATATCTTCCGGCGAAAATGACGTGCCGCGCGGGTGGTTATGCGTAACCACTTTACCACGCAGTGGCAGCAGCTCCTTGCGGGTAAACGTAATGCTGCTCTTGCCGCCCACCTTTTCAAACAGCACCGTGCCATCCTCATCAAAGGCAATGGCTTTTTCAGTCTTGCGCCCGACAATCTTTAACTCATTTTTATCGCGCGAAGCTCTATATGTGGTTGGTTTTTTAGACAGAACACGCGCAGCTTTTTTCGGCACAGCATTAAGCGGCACTGATGTCGCGATCTCCTGCTTTGTTTTGCTCTGCAACTCCAGGTCCGTAAACGGCTTCTTCTGTGGGTTTTTAACTTCCCAGTTCTCCATAAATGGCAACGATTCGCACCCGCAGTTCACCACCTCCCCAACCGGCGCGGCCGGGTCGCGCGGGAACATCAACTCAACCGGCCCTTTTTTTGAGCTGAGCACAAACGGCTCTTCGATCTCTTTCACTTGCCCATCGGCAGCATCGTGATGCAGGCGTGAGTGGATTTTGCCCGAACGCCGCCACTGCTTTTTGAGCCCCGGCACAATCTCTTTGGCTTGTGTCTGCCGTGCATGGCTGGCCACAGAAAACGCCCGGCCCAGCTCGGTGCGCACCACGGTTACCGCGCGCTTGCGGCCACTGCCCATCAGTTTAGCCATCTTGCCAATCGCGTCGCCAGACGACTGCGCACCGATGGCGATCAACCCCAGCTCTGAGTTGATTTTGTTCATCACCTCGGTTGAGATTTCGCCCATTTTGTCGGTCATGAAGGTGCGCATCGCCTGCAGCTGACGCGGGTCGATCTCAGGCAGCAGCGCGGTGATAGCAACGCCACCGGCTTCGATAGGTTTATCGATCAGGTCAATGCCGCCCTGCCATGCCTGGTTGGCGCCATCGCGCATAGCCGCCCCGGCACCGTCGCCGAAGGTGGTCATGGTGCGCTCGATGGATTTTTTAATTTGAGGAAGTTGAAACTGCTGGAAGTCGGACGGGGTGCCCGCGAGTGTCTGAGTGATCTCATCGCGTGCGGTGCGCAGCAATCGCAAAATTTCCGTGCGGGTATCGCGCTGAATGCGTGTGCGCGCTTTAAGCCGTTCTTTGCGCGCTTTGCGAAACTTGCGGTTTTTCTCTTTGTCGGTGGTCACTCAATCCGGTGCCTCATCACTCACGTCGCCACCAGTGCACCCAAAACCCTCTGGCCCATGCGGCGGTATAAAAAACAGAGACAACAAACATTCCCCACTGCTCAGTACCCCACAGGCTGTAAATCCAAAACGGCTGACCGGCCAAACCAAACAGGCAAGCATAGCGCCGCCACTCGCTGCGCGTGTCTTGTGTCAGCCAGATGGCGATAACACCGGTGATGGCAATCACGGTCTGCTCGATCACTGCTTAATCGCGTCCGTCTGTGTGCCTTTGAACTTGTCAAAGCTGCGCATGCCCGCCACGCCCAACATGCCGCTAATCACCACCCACAATGCATCTGCGGGCAATGTCGGCGGGGCAGGTAGATCGGCTGGCAGATAGCCTTTGGCTTGAGCAATCGCCCACAGCCAGGTCAGCAATGGGTAAACAACAAACTGATACAACATCGCCAGTGCGCCCACCCAACCGATGGCCGGGCGCCAACCGGCGACGAACACGCTTTTGTGTTTGGCTTCAGCCGCGTTAACGTCAAGCTGCCCTTTGATCAGACCGGCCTCAATGGCCTTTTCTTGCAGCGCAATCTTCAGCCGCTCTTCATCAGACGTGAAAAGATCATCTGCGATTTTGCCAACACCACTGATGATGCTGCCGATATCAAGCGGATTCATGACAGCCCCGCGATGGTTCTGTTCATCCATCCCAATAAAAATTTGCGCTGTGATCGATCTCGATTACAGATCTGCGCATAGCGGGCGACTTTCGCCAGTGAAAATTTCAGGATGAATTTTTCGCTGTCTGTGGTATTAATCCGCGCGATGGTCTTTGCTCCAATAACGCCGTCGGGAGTTGACCCCACCACAACCTGCACCAGCTTCGATACGGTTTTCACGCCTGCATTTACCGCGAAATCGAAGATCGAGTTAGCCACCGGCTGCGACTCAACCTGATCGCCACTGATGCGCTGCCAAAACTCAACGGCGTAGAAATCGCGTACCGCTTGAGAGAGCATCGGGCTATCAACACCCTGCTGATCGATTAAAACCCACCCCCGCCAACCGGGGTTGAAGTGCCGCGCAATACCCGCATAGGTCTGCCCACCACGATCACCCGCAACTTGGTGCAACGTATAGCCACCTTCATTGCGCATCATGATCTCAAATGCCTGGTCAAAATCGGCCATCACGCGGCCACTCCAACCGCGTTATCTTCAGGCACATCCTGAAACGTATCCGCTTCCGCTTGCCGTGCCTTTTTTTCAGCGATCTCTGTGCGTGCCTTGTCCAGCTCATCCTCAACATCAAACTCAACACCCAGGCGTCCGGCAATCGCATCAACAATGCGCAGCCCCGTTGCCTCTGTCACCAGCCCCTGGCTGATCAACATGCCCACGGCTACCGTTACCTGCTGCAACGATGTTGCATAGCGTGATGTGTCTTTAGATGTCATCTCAGGGAAGATGACTTCCAAATCATAGAGCGGATCATCCATCTCCGGCTCGGCACCGGTAGCCAGTCGCCGCTGGCGCAGCACATAAACACCAACACTTTTTAAAATCGCCTTGAGTTCACATTGGCGCATCGATAGCAGTTTGAATGTGGGCTCGCCCATTGACTCACCCGTCGAGCGATTCACATCACCGCCACCACCGTACCAATGCTCGGGCAACCCAAACCCACCGAGAATGTGATTACGAAACAGCCGCGCGGTTTCGCTGGCGTCCGTCGCTTTCAGGTCAGGGGTTTCGGCCTTCCACGTTTCACTCTCGTTATGCACCCGCGTTGATCCCGGTGCCGGTGTCGTGATCGTCTTTGCACGCTCATCGACCTCGGGTTGCGTCGCCCCCTTCAACTCAACATCCCAGATAAACGCGCGCAAAAAGTCCTGCCGATCCAGCTCGCCGAATAACAACTTGTCATAGGCATCCAGCCAGTCGGCGCCTGCTAACAGAGCAGATCGTCCACGCCGTCCGTTGCTCAGCGCGTTGATCGTAAAATAGAGGCATTCGCCATCAGCAAACTGCTCGCGGATCGCCTGTGTGCGCTGCGTAAAAACATCTTCACCGCCATTAATCACTACACGAAACCGTTGATAACGCCCCTTGCTGTCTTTTTTGGTGATGATGCCAATCGGCTGCTCGCCATTATCAGGGTCGGTGATGATCTCTTTGATCGTCGCCGGATCGAGATAGCCGAGTCGTACATGGCCGTTAACGTTATTCACAAACGTTGGCCACGCCTGCTCACCAAACAGCAGCAGCTCACGTACTTTTTTCGGCAGCTTCACATCGAAATCATTGATCGGATCATTCCAGAACCGATTCAGCGCGTCTTGATCATCCTCATCATCAATCTCATACCTGACCCCTTCAGCGAGCAGGTATGCAACGGTGATCTCGATCATCCAGTTGGCAAGCAGGTTCTGCTCCCACAGATAGAGCGCCACCTCTTGCATGCGATCTTGAGTGAGGGGGGAGAGATCGCGTTTGCTGTCACCGGTCAGTGGTCGCCACTGATCATCATCGGTATCGACGGTCACGCCATGTGCCTCACGCATCGGCACATCAACAGCGTCAGGCTGCCAATATTCAGAGGCATCAAGCCCGATCCGCTTAAAACGCGCTGTAATTTCGCTTAACCAACTCATAGCAACTCGTTTACTCCACGATTTAAACGTTTATGGACATGTCCAAATGCACGATCACCGCCTTGCGCATAGCGATACACTGCCAAACAGCTCAGAGCGCCTCACAGGCGCTCTGATTTGCGCGCCCCTTACGGGTTGTTGACCGTCAGATCGACATCAAGCTGCCACGACTGCGTGTTCGCCTTCGTGCCCAGCGCCTCAACTTTGCGGCTGAGCATGTCACCTGCCGATGCAGCATTAAAAACGCCCCACTCGTTCCAGGCGAAATTCGCATCGGCCGTACCGAACAGCGCACGAAACGAAATCAGGTTGCCGACCCGCTGCGGGTAGCTGGCCTCCATCGGCTTGCGCATCTTGTTCACGGCGGCCTGAAGATCGGTTTGCGTTTTAGCAAAGACCACCGTGCTGTCGCCGACACCCAGGCGGGCATTGGCATTATTAAACTCAGTGATGGTCTCGCCGATAATGTCGGCGGCGA
>JAADGQ010000164.1 GCA_013152295.1 Gammaproteobacteria bacterium
GTTATCTGCTGTTTGATGATCTTTCCGCTGGTCGGCAGATCTTCGTCAAGCCGGTCTGCATTCGTGGCAATAGTGATGGTGGCTACGGCGAGGAGAAGACCTACCATCCGTCGTGGGCACTGCGTGGCACCCCGCCCAGTTTTTTGACCAAGCAGGATATGGCGCTATTGGCCGCGCTGGATCAACTGACCTACGATGATGCGGTCGCTGCTTATGCCATGGAGGGCGGCCCGGCGGTGCTGATTCGCGATCTGTTGCTGAGCGGTCGCTGCTACTGGCGCAACGTATCGCAACTACCACTGCGCTGGGGTGAATCGCGCCCGGCAACACCTCAATGGGCTATTGACGATGCCGGTTGGCAGAGCTTTGAACTCACGCTGTCGCCGCCTGCTACATCGGTCTACGCGCAACCCGCACTGTTTTTTGTGGATCAGCAACGCGCTGAGTGTGGCGGTGTGCGCAGCGCTATTGATGAGTCGACGTTGGCCGTTCTGCTGGCAATGCCTGCGGTGGCGCCACAGAAGAGCGAGCACGAAACGGCCGCTTTGGCACAGCGTTTTCCCGATGATGAACTGCCGCCGTTGCAGCAGTTTGAGATCAAGCGTTTACCGGCGCAGCCGCCGGTTCCCGTCGCGCGTCTGATCACGGTCAACAGCGGTGGTCGGGCGATAGCGCTGCTGTCGTTATGTTTCGATTACGGCACCTACCGTGAAACGCGCTACAGCCCCGGCTCTCATCTCAACGGTTTCTGTATCGAGCGTATCAGTTGTGACGACGCCGCCGAGCAGCGCTGCGTGGCGCAGCTGCAAGCGCTCGGTTTCAGGGCTGACGACAGCTGGACCGAAGATCAAAACGATGATCTTTTTTATCTCTCGGCGCGGCGCGTCGACTGGCTCCGTTTTCAGCAGCAGGGATTGGCGCAGCTGCGTGAGCAGGGGTGGCGTGTTGAGGTGGCGGCGGATTTTCACTGGCGACTGGCCGTGGCGGAGCGTTGGCATGGGCGGCTTGAAAGCGCTGACAGTGATGACTGGTTTCGTTTCGGCCTTGATGTGGATATCGATGGCCAGCGTGTCAACCTGCTGCCGGTTATTGTCGAGCTGCTGAACGTGTTGCCCGCAAAATGGCTGGAGCAGACGCCATCCAGCGGTGCGAAGGAGGCATTCCTCTACGTGCCACTGGAGGATGGCAGCTTGTTGCCGGTGCCAGAGGCGCGCGTGCGTGCGATCCTGACTGTGCTCTACGAACTTTACGACAGCAAGCCGCTGGATAGCGATCAGATGTTGCCGTTGAATCGCTATCAGATGATGCGTTTGGGTGAGCTGCAAGCGACTGACGACACACTGCACTGGAGCGGTGGTGACGGCCTGCATGATCTGCGCGACGCTCTCAGGGGGATGCAGCAGATCCCTGTCGTCTCTCCTGCTGCGGATCTGCGCGCAGAGCTGCGCGACTATCAGCAGCACGGTCTCAACTGGTTACAGTATCTCCGTGAGCACGGGCTGGCCGGTGTGCTTGCCGACGACATGGGGCTGGGTAAAACGGTGCAGGCGTTGGCCCATCTGCTGGCAGAGGTGGAGAAACAGAAAACCACAACTCCGAGTTTGGTGATCGCGCCGACGAGCTTGATGTTTAACTGGCGGCGCGAAGCACAACGCTTTACCCCTGATCTGAAAGTGCTGGTGTTGCATGGTCCGCGTCGTCGTGCACTGTTTAGCAAGATTCCGGCTCACGATCTGGTGCTGACCACCTATCCGCTATTGGTGCGCGATTTTGAGAAATTGCGTCTGCATCGCTACCACTTGCTGATTCTCGATGAAGCGCAAGTGATTAAAAATCCGGCAGCCAAAAGCAGTCAGCTAGTGCGTCAGCTCTTATCTCGCCACCGTCTCTGCCTGACTGGCACACCGATGGAGAATCATCTCGGTGAGTTGTGGTCGCTGTTCGATTTTCTGCTGCCTGGTCTGCTTGGCAGCGAAAAGCAGTTCAAACGTCACTTCCGTACGCCCATCGAAAAGCAGCACAGTAAACGGGTGGCAGAACAGCTGGCGGCGCGCATTGCCCCCTTTGTTTTGCGGCGCACCAAAGAGGCGGTGGCAAAAGAGCTGCCCGCCAAGACCGAGATCATCAATAGCGTCGTGTTGGAGAGCAAACAGCGCGAACTCTACGAAATTGTGCGTCTGGCGACCTATAACAAAGTGCGTCAGGAGGTGGCCGAAAATGGCATGGAGCGCTGCCGCATCACCATTCTCGATGCGCTGCTGAAGTTGCGTCAGGTGTGCTGTGACCCAAGGCTGGTCAAAACCGACGCGGCGCGCAGCGTTAACAGCTCGGCCAAACTGGAGTTGTTGATGGCCATGTTGCCGGAGATGGTGGAGGAGGGACGACGCATTCTGCTCTTCTCTCAATTCACATCGATGCTGGCACTGATTGAAGAGGCGGTCACGGCGGCGGCGATCCCTTATGTCACACTGACGGGCAGCACCAAAAATCGCGAGCAGCCGGTGGCGCGCTTTCAAAATGGCGATGTGCCGCTGTTTCTGATTAGCCTCAAGGCCGGTGGTGTAGGTTTGAACCTGACTGCAGCGGATACGGTTATCCACTACGACCCGTGGTGGAACCCGGCCGTGGAGCAGCAGGCGACTGCCCGCGCTCACCGTATCGGCCAGAAAAATCCGGTGTTCGCCTACAAGTTGATTGTCGAAGGCAGTGTGGAGGAGAAGATCGTGGCGATGCAGGCGCGCAAGCAGCAGTTGGCGCAGAGCATCTACGGCGATGGCGGTGACTCGTTGGCGTTCAATGAGGCGGATCTCGATGCGCTGTTTCAACCGCTTTCGTGAATTTGGGTGACCTGTAACGATGAGCAAAAAACTGGATAACGCACTGGACAGAGAGCTGCAGCAGCGCATCGATCAGCTATTGATGGAGCAGGGCGAGTACCTGCCGCTGGAGTTGCTGCTCGCTGAAGGGCGTCTGTTCTACAGTGACTACGAAGCGTGGCGCAACGCTCAGTTGCGCACTCTCGATGAGGCGCTGTTCGGTGATCTGAAACAGATCAGCGGCATACTGCGCCAAGCCGCGCAGTATGCCGCCGCGCTGGGCCTGCACAACGAAACGCTGGTGTATGAGGCGTGGGGCGACGCGCCGGGTGGTCGTTTGCGCTTCAGCGCCGATAGTGCGCTGGATGCGCTGTTTCACCGCCGTTACTGCCGCGCGCAGCCGCAGCTCGATCTGTTTATGGACGCTACCGCCACGCTGTTGGCCAACGATATTGTTGGTGCATTGAACAACCGCGATACCGCGCAGGCGCGCTGTCAGCTAGAGCGCCTGCTTGACGTTGATCCCGGTTACAACCGACTGGGTGATTTCGAGCTGTTGGTGGTGGCGGCAGAGCGCCTTGGCTGCGCGATTGATGACGTTGATGGCAAGACCGCGCAGCTCGATTTTGTGCGTGAACGTTTGACGCCCGTGGCTGTGGATCTGCTGGGCAACGGCGGTCGTGCTCTGCTGGTGCCCTGGTGGCGGCGTTTAAGCGATGCGTTTGACTCGGCTGCCTTTGATGCGCAACGCGCGGTCTATCATGCCAGCTACTGCGCTTTGCAAGCACAGGAGTGGCAGCGCGCCGTTGAGTCGATCGAAGCCGAGCGTGAGTGGCGTTTGCAGCCCACACTGCTACAGCGTTATGCGTTGAGTTGTATGCGGTTGGAGCGGCGTGCCGATGCACTGGCTGCGTGGTTTACATTGTGCTGGCGGTTTGCCGATGCTGCCGCCGCGATTGAGTATGACGGCTCGCCCGAACTGCGTCGCGCGTGGTGTGAATTTTTCTCGCTGGAGCCAGAGCTTGAAGTTAACGACTTTCCTGCCTGGCTGGTATTGAGCTATCCGGGGATGGCATTAAGTTCAGCTATCAGCGAATCGTTCGTGGCGACATGGTACGCGCGCTGTCCGCCAAGTTTTGCCACGGCCTGGAAGTTGGCAGAGAGCACGGTTCATGCGCCTGATGCAGCAATGAACATTCAGTTGCGTGCAGAATTAAAGTCGCAACACCCGGCACTTTTTGACCATTTTCTGGCGCGGATTCACGGCTGATTCGTTTCGATGTAGCGTTTGTCGATCGTGACGTAGGGGATGGCGGTAGTGAAGCCTGTCTCTCC
Source organism: Gammaproteobacteria bacterium (assembly GCA_013152295.1). GTDB lineage: Bacteria > Pseudomonadota > Gammaproteobacteria > JAADGQ01 > JAADGQ01 > JAADGQ01. The sequence continues at coordinate 4,152 of JAADGQ010000164.1, forward strand.
AGCGGCAATGCGTCGGTTAATGCGCTCGATGACGATATTGGCGAGCACGTGGGCGCCTGGGTCTGTCCACGGATGGAAGCCATCGAACAGAAGGTCATCCCGATGAAAGTCGGTGGTGATATTGTTGATGTCGTAGTGGTAGAGAAAAGGCGCTGTTCTCAGCGCTGAATAGAGTGCTTTGACAGAGATAACCGAGAGGTTTGGGTAGATTTTTTCCTGTGCTTTCAGAAAGCGGTTAATCTTGCTGTTGTCTTCCTGGCACTGGTAATTTCTGCCCTTGGTCTGGATGCCGTTGCTGATTTTCGATTGTGTGATGTTGTGTGGTTTTGTGCAGTCGATGATATTTTCGTAGTAGAGGTCGCCGAGGATGACGAGGGGGTGGTAGTGCTCTTCGACTACAAAGTGGTACGGCCCACCTTCTGAGCAGTCGATGGCGGGGTGGTTACAATCCAGCACCAGGCGGGCGATCCACTCCTCCAGCTCTTTTTTTGTCTCTGCTGTAAACGGCGCTTTTTTGAAACGGTGGTAGAGGTGATCCAGCGCCAACACGACCCTTGGTCGCTGTTGCGTGAATATCGTCTGTATGTAGTCAAATGTGAGCTGATAGATGCGATTGAAGTAACTGAAGCGATAGAAGTAGTCTTCTCCCTCCTCAAGGCAGAGCTGTTTGGCAACGATCTCCGGGAACTCATCGGCGAACAGCCCCGACGATACCGATGCACCCACAGCCAACAGGGGCCCCTGCTTTTTTAGCGCGCGAGCCAACGATGCGTCAGGTGCATCGTTGTTGTAGCAGTGGTGGTTGCCGTTATATTCATCGCCAAAAGCGGCACCCGATAGTGACCAGGAGAGTAGCCAGAGTGCAGCAGGTATCAATACAGTGCGCAGCGCCCGCATGGTTTTTTGTTTTTTGCGTGGCCGTTAGTTAGCGCTGCTGCTGCGCCTCTTGCGGTGTCATGGCACTGACGCTGATAGCGTGCAGCTCACCGGATGCGAGCTGTGCTTTGACGGCGCCCATGACGGCGCGTTGTCGTTGCACCAGCGACATGTCATCGAAAGTGGCACTCACGACCTGGACGGAGAAACTGCATCCTTCACCCTCTACGGTGATCTGTGCATCGCTGATGGCTTGCTGAATCAATGTTTTGACGGCGTCGATTTGCATGGTGTTGACTCTTGTTGTGGTTTGTTATGGTCTTTCAACAGTCCGCTGGACTGGTTGTGACAGTGCGAATTGTTGTGACGACATGGATTGTAGGGGGATTACATCCCCATCGCTTTGACGATGATCACTCTTGAGGGTTTTTTGTACTGTTTGCACGTAGCAGTGATTCGGCCTGCGCGCCGAGGTAGACGTAGATGCCCAGGCCGACCAACAGGCCGACGGCTGATAGCATCATCCACACCGCCTCGATAATCATTGCGCCGTCACCCAGTGCCGATTTAAAGATGAGCAGCAGTGACTCAATTGAGACCGCGATCAAAATGGCGGCGATGAAGCGCGTGATAGTGCGCCGGGTCGAGCTGTGGCGGAATATATCCTTATGCATGAGCACCTCCTCTTCCAGGGTCGTTTTGCCGAGGTCGAAGATGGCCAGTGATAGGGTTAGGTAGATGACGACGCTGAACGGTTTGTAGTTTGCCTCATCCGAGCCCGCCTCCGCGAGTATCAGATCCCACAGCTCGCTGAAGGCCATGAACAGTAGCGCCACAACAACGGCGAACAGGCCGATGACGATGACGCTGTAAGTGCCTTTGAACAGGGGTTGAAAGCGTCTTCTTGCACTGTCCCCCATGAAAAATTCGATCACTTTCGTGAGGTCGATATCGAGCGCGATGTAGCCCATGACATTGCCGTGGTCATCACACCACTTGAGCGCTGCCGTGAGAGTGATAACGCCGCTGATGCTGCTGAAGTAGGGGTCGGTGACAATAACGCTGTTGCTGTCGCGCGCGTGCAGAAAATAGGGGCGCTGGCTGCGGTCGGTGCCGAGCCCGGAGAGCTTGTGGGGTGGTGTATCGCAGCAGGTGGTGTTATCGCTGATCTGTATCCCTTCAGGGTCGAGAATATAGAGCATGTCGACGAAAGGGTACTGCTCGTTGAGTGTATTCATGGCACGGCAGCGTGCCTCTTTGTCACTCATGAGATTGTCGTCGGCAATGCCGGTGACGATAGAGGCCATCAGCTCTTTGATCGCGGCATGGTAGTCGTGATAACGCTCGATCACGCTGATGTAGTTCATGGTCGACATGGGGGGGGAAGTCCTCAAATTCGTAGCGGAACAGCCGCTCGCAAGCTCAGACTGTGAGTCTACAATATGGGCATTTGACCGAGAATCAATGGTTGGCTAATCCTGAGTAAATCGCCGGGTGGCGGCGATGGGCAGCAGCCATGTAGAATCTGTGCGCTGAGTGCATAACGGATTTTTGTGTGATGTTTGGTTATCGAAAAGCGACTGCTTTAATACTGCTGCTGGTTTTGGGCCTCTCTGCGTGTGGCGGCGGTGGTAGTGGCGGAATCAGCAAGCCCGCAGAGGAAGCGGATCCACCGCCGGCCCCCAACATTCCAAATGTGTTGCCCCGTGCGGTAGCCGGTGATGCGCAAACCGTGGTGTCAGGGGATGAGGTTCTTCTGAATGCATCAGGAAGTGATGATAGCGACGGAACGATTAGTCGCTATTTGTGGACGGATGTCTCCGCCGTTGATGTCAATGTCATTTTGCGTGATAACGGTAGTGTGCTGGCTAGGTTTACTGCGCCTAGTGTCGTGACGGTTACCCAGCTTCTGTTTCAGGTGAGGGTGACTGACGACGAAGGGGCCTCCGCAACGGATAGCGTGGTGATTACCGTGCTGCCGCCGCAGTCGGCCGTGACGGTGTCGGGGCGGGTCACGTTTGATCGCGTGCCGTTCAACGCATTGAGTAATCTACTCGATTACGCTGCGACACGGGCAGACCCCGCCCGCGGCGTGGTGGTTGAGGCTGTGCATGCCGTGGCAGCTGCAACGGTTATATCATCCACAGTCACCGACGCAAATGGCGAATATGCGCTGCTCGTACCGACAAACACCAATCTGTTTATCCGCGTGCATGCACGCATGTTGCGCAGGTCTGTGGCGCAATCAAGTGCACAGGCATGGGATATTTCAGTGGAAGACAATACCCGCTTCGGCGCTCGTTATGTGATGGACGGTGGTGCTGCGAGCAGTGGCGAACATGATTCACGGCGTATGCTTCATGCGTCGTCAGGCTGGGATGGCTCGTCGTACGCGGCCACTCGGGTTGCCGCCCCGTTTGCGATTTTAGACTCCATCTATAAAGCGGTTGCCAAGGTGAGCGCTGTGGACGGCCGTGTACGATTTCCTCCATTGACTATTAACTGGAGTGAAAACAACGTCCCGGTTAGCGGCTCGGTAGCGCAGGGTCAAATCGGTACCTCAAAGTTCAGTGCCGGGCAGCTCTATCTGCTCGGTGCCGAAAACGTTGATACAGACGAGTATGACGAGCATGTGGTCATCCACGAAATGGGCCACTATCTGGAGCGCTATTTTTCACGCTTTGACTCCATTGGTGGTCCGCACGGGTTGAATGAACGTCTCGATATGCGCGTGGCATTTTCTGAGGGCTGGAGCAGTGCGATGGCCGCTATCGCCACAGATGAACCGATCTACCGGGATTCTGTGGGTGCTGCACAGGGGCTCTCGAGTGTTGATGATGTCGAGCGTGGTCCAAACAGGAACCGGGGTTGGTACAACGACGGCTCGGTGCAGGCGATACTCTACGACCTCTATGATAGTGCCGACGATGGTGCCGACACGTTGTCGCTGGGATTCGCGCCGATCTATCGTGTGATGAGTCACGATATCGTCGACAGCGCGGCGTTAGTGACTATTTTCCCCTTTATCGACGCGCTGAAGCGCAGGCGTCCCAACGCTGCGACGGCGATCGATGCGCTTGTTGCCGCACAGCAGATATCTGCTATCAATGACGCTTTTGGCTCCGCTGAAACAAACTCGGCGGGCAGTCCAGATGTGTTGCCGGTTTATACGCCGCTGACCGTTAATGGTGCAAGTGTTAATGTTTGCAGCATCGATAAATTTGGTGTTTTTAACAAGCTTTCCAACCGCCGCTTTTTCACTTTTACTGTCGAGCAACCTGCTTCCCGCACTATCAGAGCGATGGCTGACAGTGGTGACGTCAAGTTGATTTTATACCGGCGAGGTAGGGCACTGATGGTTGTTGATCGAAGCGAGGGGGCAGGCGAAGTGATGCGCAATGCGGTCTCAGCCGGGCACCTATGTGTTGGAGTTGATTGAGCGCGCACATTTGAGTGAGGCTCCCATTCCAGCGCAGGCAGGCAACAGAAAGCGTTGTTTTGATGTCTCCCTTGAGCAGCTGTAGCATTGTGGTAAAAGGCACTTTAAAAGAGCAACGACGATGATGAACGGGTCTTTTCGCAAGATGACAGCCTCTGTTTTTGCACTACTGCTGGTTGTGGGTGTTGCCGCATGTGGTGGTGAGCAGCGTTCGGTTCAACGTCCGCTTCAGCCGGATACTGCAACAGTTCGTGGTGCGGATGGGGGCGAAGTGGGCGTCGAGCGGGTCATCGGCAAACCCGGTGCGCCGGTAACGATCAGCTACACGCTGGCGACGGTGCCCGTCGTTGGCGTCACGTCGAGCGTGCTTTTTGAGTTTGTGGCGCAGGGCGCTGCTGATGTTATGGAGCTAACGTTCAGCGCTGATCAAGGTCTGCAGCTGATGACACCGTTGTCGTCTCTGCGCTACGAGCAGGTTGTGGCGGGCCAGCGGCAAGCCGTGCAGGTCGAGCTGGTGCCGCAACGTAATGGCACATTCAATGTGAATGCGTTTGTCACTATGCGCAGTGGCGATAGAAGCAGCGTGCGTGTCTACGGTGTTGCCGTGGTCGTGGGTGGATCACCACCGCAGCTGCGCAGCGGTGGAGTCGAGAAGCCGGGTGGTCGTGGCGAGACAGTTATCTCACTGCCTGCTGTTGAGACAATCGAGCGCTAACCAGCTGTTTTAAGCGGCTGCGTGCTGCTTCCCAATAGTTTTGTCTTTCTAGCCTCAAATCGTGCAGGCGATGTGAAAACTGCCGCAGCCCTTTCCTCTTGTTGCGGTTATACTACGCGCAATTTTAACAAGCTACTCACGCCTGTTATGGGTAAATTTACACTATTTTTGTGCTGCTATTGAAGCGCGCACGGAGAGATTGATGCCAAAAAAGATGACAATGACCAGCAAGATTTTGATCTGGATGGCCGCAGGTCTGGCGATCGGCAGTCTGATTAATGGCTTTGCGCGGGATGTTGTCTGGGTGCAGGACTACTTGGTCAACGGGCTGTTTCATGTGGTTGGCGCGCTGTTTATTAATGCATTGAAAATGTTGGTTGTACCGCTGGTGACCTTTTCACTCATTTGCGGTGTGTGTGGTATTGGCGATATCAACACATTGGGACGGGTGGGCGGCAAGGCATTTTTACTGTTTCTGTTGACCACTGCTTTGGCGATCACTCTGGCGATCACGGTTGCCACTATCGTTGGGCCGGGACAGGGGTTTGAGATGGCCGGCGAGCAGAGTGAGTTTGTTGCGCCTGAAGCACCGCCGCTGACCCAGGTGATTATCGATCTGGTGCCCAGCAACCCCGTGGCTGCTTACGCTGAAGGCAACATGTTGCAGATCATCTTCTTCACAATCCTGTTTGCAGTGTGTGTGTTGATGGTGGGCGAAGTGGGTCGGCCGGTGGCGCGGGCTGCCGAGACGCTCAATGAGACTATGATGAAGGTGGTCAGTGTTGTGATGCATGTCGCCCCTATGGGTGTTTTTGCGCTGATGGCTAAGACGTTCTCGTTGCAGGGGTTAGGCTTGATACTGCCGATGATCAGCTACTTTGCAGTCGTGGCGGTGGTGTTGATACTGCACGCCACGGGTACGCTGATGATTCTGCTCAAATTGCTGGGGCGTGTCAGTCCTCTGCGTTTTCTGCGTAAAATGCGCACCGTACAGATCTTTGCTTTCAGTACATCCAGCTCCAATGCCACCATTCCGGTGACACTGCGCACGGTTGAGAAGCGGCTTGGGGTGGACAATCCCACTGCGTCGTTCGTTGTGCCTTTCGGCGCCACCATTAACATGGACGGCACGGCCATCATGCAAGGTGTAGCGACGGTCTTTATCGCCAACGTCTACGCGGTTGATCTGGGGCTAAGTGGTTATTTGACGGTGATCGGTATGGCGGTGCTGGCATCCATCGGTACCGCCGGTGTGCCGGGGGTCGGCTTGATCATGTTGGCCATGGTGTTTAATCAGGTTGGACTGCCGATAGAGGGCATCGCGCTGATCATGGGTGTTGATCGTCTGCTGGATATGATGCGCACTGCGGTGAATGTGACTGGCGATGCGGTGATCACCACCATTGTTGCACGCAGTGAAAAACGTATTTCAATGGATATCTATAACGATCCCGACGCGGGAGTTGTGGAAGATGTTCATCTGCCGCACGGTGTGAGCGCAAGCAAAACGGGTGCCGCGTAGCGGCTTTTATCGAAGTCGATGAGAGAAGAGAGGCTGCTGTGGGGTGTCTGTTAGGCATTGCTGTTCGGGAGAGAAAACGCGCGCCTATGCATGAATTGGAGCGTGCTCAAGTCACCATGGCTAGCGGCGTTGCCGGTGATTTTCGCGGCAGACCGGGGCAGCGGCAAGTGACCGTGCTGGCGCGTGAAGAGTGGCAGGCCGCGTGCACGGAGGTGGGCGAAGCGTTGCCGTGGCTGGCACGGCGAGCTAATCTGTACATCGAAGGGGTGGCACTGCACGAATCTGTCGGCAGTGTGCTGCACATTGG
>JAADGQ010000016.1 GCA_013152295.1 Gammaproteobacteria bacterium
CTGTATTGGCTCTGGGCGTTAGCAAGGCAGACATGATGCCGATGCAGGTAAAAAAAGAGGGGCAGGATCTCGACAGCATCCCCTAACAGGCTGCTATACCTGCTTATCTGTCGCCTTCGTTGCCGCCGTAAAAATTCACTTCATAACAGTCATGGCTGTCGATCCAGTAGGTTGCATACTCTGGAGAGAGTATCTGCGTAAGTTCAGTGTAGCCGCTTGCTGATTGATCAGGACAGTCGAGAAGTACCCTCGCCGCCCACACCGATGGTGCAGCGGGCAGGGTCAACCCCTGTTGACGGGCTATAATTTCAACCTCCATGATGCACTGCCCGGCGGTATTGCACGCTTCCAACACCAATCGACCTTCATCGCTACCGCAGCAGCGCAACAGACTTGCCGGTAGCGCCAGGCGACTGCTCAGCTGTTTTAACCGTTTTGGCGATAATCGAGGGATAATAAAACTTGATGCTGCCAGAGCGTAGTTGATGTAGCTGCGATCAAAACCAACATAGAAGCGAACCGCTATATCATGACCCGCAACCTCGACGCCTTTGTGAAAAGGGATCGGATAGTTACCGTAGCGCTTTTTGATACCGTCGCGATGCTTGCGCGTACGCAGTCGACGAAAGCAGCGTTGACCACTGCTCAATTTCATGCCCAACGGTTGCAGAAGCCCCTGAATTAACCCCGGCGTTACCGGGTTGGCGGAACCCATATTAAGGTAGACATTAATATGAGACAACGCGGGCAAGCTGTCGAAATACTGGCTGAGCAGCGCAACCATGCCAGGGACTGTAGAACAACCAGAAATGATGCACGCGCTGCTCGCACTGCCACCGCTGTGCTCTTTTTGGTAGTTCTGCGTCGTTGCACGCACACGATCGATAAAATTTAGATCTTCAGCAATATCGATGTAGTGGATATTTTTCGACAGACAGGCATGCACCAACTCACTTGGGTCGTGGTTGAAAGGCCCTGCCGCATGAATAACCAAGTCAACATCATCGAGTGCCGCAGAAAAAGTCTCAGGCTCTTCGAGGTCGAGATAACGGTGTTCAAGCGCTGCTTGATCGCTACCTTCAGGGGGTGATTGATGGCGCGAAGCCGCTATGATCTGTGCATCAGCAAACTCGGCTTGCAATAGCGCCGTAATCAGTTGGCCAAGGGTGCCACTGGCACCAATAACCGCTATCTTTTTGCCACCTTTTTTAGCAGCTTCAGCAGTCACTGCCGCACTTCATATAGCGGTGTGCACTTCTGAATGCCAGGTAATGTTCACGCACCCGTTCTGCACTGGATGCTTTGGGCTCAGCCCTGAACTCCTCCTCCAACACCCCTTTGACGATAGTGCTCCACGGCGTCGGTGGAATCGCTGAGTACATGCTGGCAGAAGCGAAGATCAGCACCCATTCGGCAGCGTTGTAATCAGCCCTGTCCAATACAGCGAAATAGCTGTTCTCCACAGGCGGCTTGGCCAGGGGTGGCGATTGATGAATGGCAATATTGTTGTCGGGCAGTAACGTCAGATCATCTTTTGAAGTGAATGAGACCATGGCCGCGACGATAAATGCCAACGATAGCAGTGGCAACACCACCCTGCTTTTGTGCTCAACCGCCAGCGCCCCTGTAATGATCGCTGCGCTGTTCATTAGTGCGACGGTGAGCAAAAACAGCGGGTAGATTGTCGATGGCAGCAAGCCTGTTTGAACAACCAGCCAGTCAGCCAATGTCGTAACCCATCCGGCCCAGACCATGATAGGAAAATAGGAGACTCGCCAGATGATCAGCGCAGCGACGATTAAAATAGTGCGGCGTGCGACGCCCGGCAGCCTTGGCCATAGCCACGCAACGGCCAGCGCGGCGCCTGCCAACGACGCACTTTGAAAAGCCATGAAAAGCGGCCACTGCTCGAGAGTGGTTCTGCCATCGAGCCATAACCCAAAGGCAAGCAATAGCAGAACCGCGACCAGCGCCACTCCTTTAAACATACCTGATGTACTTTACCGATTTAAATCTGTCGTATAAAAAACACTAAAATACACGCATTTTTTGCAACTCGGGCGCGACCTTATCAAGCCGCTTGGCGAGGATGCGCAAACGGAAAGTAGGCACCTTTGGATAGAGGTGATGTTCGAGATGGTAGAACATATTGTAGGTCACCACAGACTTCAGCTTTTCACGCACAGTGCGCGCAATAAAGTGGGAGCGATCACAGTCGTGATGGACCGTCCATACTGCAAAAAAGGCGGTGAAGCAGTTGCCGACGAGCATAGCAATGACCCAAGCCTCTAATACCGGACTGTCAAAAACAAACAGCACCAGGCTGATCCACAATACATTAGCTACCAGCTCGGCATAAACCCAACGGCGAACCCGGCGGCTGCCGATTTGCAGTGCTGTTTTATGTAGCAAGTAGGGAAAGTAGGGGCCGAACAGCAGCGCTTTCCACCACGGCATGCGTGCACTAGCCGCTTCGACATCCTCGTCATCCATGCAATGACGATGGTGACGCAGGTGATTAAACTGCACCGCATGCATCGAGCCGAGCATGATGACGCTGAGTAAAAACATTAAATATTCGTGGGATTTGCGACTGATGCCTATAGCGTAATGGAAGGCATTATGCACCTGACGCAGACCGCACAGAAAAAACATAAAGGATGCGCCAAGCGCGAAGAACCAGAATTCGTAGTGGAAGAGAACCAGCGACAGGACGAACCAGGGAATGGGGAGAAGCAGCTCACGAATAACATCGCCCTGGGTGAGCTTGCACAGGTCACGCCACTCAACGCTACGAACACGCTCGTCGCGCATAATTTCCAACGCCATAGGTACCTCCTCGCTATTGACTCGCTATCGAATAGTTTTATCAACACACGAACAAAAAACCCGCATGATGATTAATGGTATTGCTGGCGATGTTAGCCAAGATCCATAGCTTGCTGTATTGCGAAGCCGACCCCATATCACTAATGCTAACGAACGCAGGCGCATTTACCATAATTGTTTACAAACGCGCCTGCAAGGAGAAAGTGTTTAGCGGTTACCTGTGGGGTCAACGGCAAAGCCCCCACGGCAGTGCTGTTTTTTCGGCGCATGTTTAGCAGTACACTGTCCCGCCGCTTTTTTTGCGCAATTTAAGAGTGTAACTTTGAGGTTGATATGACTGATATTATGGAGACAATCAAGCAGCAGGTTGAAGGTAATCCCGTTGTTATCTATATGAAGGGAACGCCACAGTTTCCCATGTGCGGCTTCTCAAGCCGCGCTTCACAAGCGCTGAGCGCCTGCGGCGAGGAGTATCTTCACGTCAATATCTTTGATAACGAAGAGATTTACCGCAACCTGCCCAGCTTTTCAGATTGGCCTACTTTCCCACAGGTTTTTATTGGCGGTGAACTCGTCGGCGGCTGCGACATTGTGTTGCAACTCTATCAGCAGGGCGAGTTACTGAAAATGGTCAAAGAGGCCGTAAAGCAGAACCACAACTGATCCACGCTATTCCCCCTCATTTAACACTGCTCAGATTAAAGTCGCGCCAGCGGTTAACGATGGCGCAGAATAGTGCAGCGGTGCGCTCTGTATCATAGATGGCTGAGTGCGCCTGACTCTCATCCCAACTCAGCTTTGCCGCTTGAACGGCCCTTGCCAGCACGGTCTGGCCACAGGCCAGGCCACCCAGCGTTGCCGTGTCGAAGGTGCTAAACGGATGAAAGGGGTTACGTTTGATATGGCAGCGTTTGATCGCCGCATTGAGGAAACCCAGATCGAATGAGGGATTGTGCCCAACCAGAATGGCTCGGGTGCAGCCACTCGCCTTGACCGCTTTGCGGATCGGCTGAAAAATATCGAGCATCCCTTTTTTCTCATCCACGGCAAAACGAAAAGGGTGGTAAGGGTCGATGCCGTTAAAGGCCAATGCAGACTCATCCAAATTAGCGCCAGAAAACGGAATGATATGGCGGGAACAGGTCTCACCGGGATGCACCACTCCCTCTTTGTCCATCACAATGGGGATCGCTGCAATCTCCAGTAACGCATCGGTTTTGGCATTAAACCCGGCAGTCTCCACATCGACTACAACAGGCAGATAGCCACGAAAGCGTGTGGCCATGTTGTTTGGGGGCTTAAACACTGAAACTCCATTTAACGGTCTCGCCAGCGCGAAACGGGATCAACGCATCCGTACCCAGCGCAAAGCTCGTTGCTACCGGCCACTCCTTGCGAGTCAGGGTGATTTTCGCTTCATTGCGCGGCAGACGATAAAAGTCTGCGCCGTAAAAACTGGCGAACCCTTCCAATTTATCCAGCGCACCAGCCTGCTCAAACGCCTCAGCATAGAGTTCAATGGCAGCATGTGCCGTATAAATTCCAGCACAGCCGCAGCGATTCTCTTTATTCCTTTGGCTATGCGGCGCGCTGTCGCTGCCAAGAAAAAATTTGGGGTTACCACTAGTCGCGGCTGAAACCAGCGCTTTGCGGTGGTATTCACTTTTGAGAATCGGCAGGCAGTAGTAGTGAGGGCGGATACCTCCCACCAACATATCGTTGCGGTTCAACAGCAGGTGGTGTGCGGTAATCGTTGCCACTAAGTTATCAGCTGCCGCGCGCACGAAATTCACCGCATCAGCAGTGGTGACATGCTCAAAGACAATACGCAGCCCAGGAAAGCGTTCCATCAACCCAATCAAGGTGCGTTCGATAAATTCACGTTCGCGATCAAAAATATCCACATGGGCATCCGTGCTTTCGCCATGGACCAGCAGCGGCATCCCACAGCGCTCCATCACCTCAAGCACGGGATAGAGCTTGGCAATTTGTGTGACACCCGCATCCGAGTTGGTTGTTGCGCCTGCCGGGTAGAGCTTAGCCGCCACCACGCAACCACTGCGCTGCGCGCGCTCTATCTCATGCGTAGAGCTGTTATCGGTGAGATACAGCGTCATCAATGGCTCGAACGTAGTGCCGCTGGGCAGTGCGCGCAAAATTCGCTGGCGATATTCAAGAGCCATGGCCGTGGTTGTAACCGGAAGACTCAGATTGGGCATCACAATGGCACGACCAAAACATCGGGCGCTGTGCGCTACGGTGGTCGCCAGCACAGGGCCATCACGCAGATGCAAATGCCAGTCATCGGGTTGGGTGATGGTGATCATCAAAAACCTTGATTCCGAGAATGTTTAAAGGGACGTTTTACGGGAAAATAGTGGACAACCAAGCGGCCATTATAACCAATACCGGAAAATTGCCACCCCCCTACTCCGCAACTCGCACTTGGTTTTAGAGTGATCTGACGGATGAGCCACTAGGGGCCAGGAAAAACAGATGAAAAAGGCTGAAGAGTGTAGTTCCAGCGACTGAACCTTGAGCCACTGGCCAGAGCACAAACTGATGCGCAGTGAACGACCAAGCCTAAAAAAGCGGACGCCGTCAGGGAGCAGGAGCTACCGTATCCAATGTCCAGCAAGACCATGCAAAAACAGCAAGCCCGACAAAACGCCAAAGCTCCCTTTCTCGAGACTAACGCCCTTCAGAGACCTCTTCGCTCATGCGCAGACCATTCTCTTTAACGAAATCCAGAATGTAATTAAATGCAACAGGATTTTCGCTCTCAAGTGCTCTATCAACGATCAAGCACTTTATGCCATCACGCATGATCGGACGAACACCCTCCGCATAGTGCAAGCGGTGATCCGCCCCAAATTCCGCCAATGTTGTAGAGATTCTCTCCGCCCAATCACTGGGCCGAAATTTACCGCCATCTTCTCGAATGCTTTCGATGACAAGTTGCTTGAGTTGTTTCGACATTCTATTTTTTATCACTTGCATGTTCGCACCCGGCGTTCGTTTTAATCAGTAGAAATAAAGTTGAAGTGTACTCTACCGATCACGCTGCACCGGTTAACTGCGTTACTTCACAAAATTAAGCCCAGCATTATAGCATGTTCCTAAGTCTGTGACGTAACTCCGCTGCCTCATGTCGACCTCGTTCAGATAAAACTTTAGCATTGTATTTCCATCATGTTGCCGTACTATTGAATCGCTCGATCCGCAAATGATGATCCATCAGCCTGCCAGCAATACCAGGGTTTTGTACGTAGGTATTTCTTGTCGTTTTCAACATGAGTAATCCATTTTTTTAGTAATTATCGCTACGGTTGTGTAAGAGAAAAGGAGAAAAAATGACCACAGAAAACATTGAATCCATTCTTAGCGAAGAGCGCCTGTTCGCTCCCCCCTCAAAATTCTCTGACAGGGCAGGCATTCAAACCCAAGCCCAGCTCGATTCACTGCATCAGGCCGCAGAGAGAGACCACGAGGGCTTTTGGGCCGAGATTGCCCGCACCGAGCTGGATTGGCAACAACCCTTTAAAAATATACTCGATAGCAGCGATGCACCTCACTTTAAGTGGTTTGACGACGGCACACTGAACGTCTCATATAACTGCCTTGACCGCCACCTAGCCGACAGAGCACAAAAAACGGCCATTATATTTGAAGGTGAAAAAGGGGATACCCGCCACATCACCTACGAACAACTGCACAAAGATGTCTGCCAATTCGCCAACGGCTTGAAAAACATCGGGATTGGCAAAGGGGATCGCGTCGTCATCTACATGCCCATGGTTCCCGAAGCCGTTGTGGCCATGCATGCGTGCGCTCGTATCGGCGCGATTCACTCCATCGTCTTTGGCGGATTTTCTGCGGAAGCCTTGAAAGACCGCATTGAAGATGCAGGCGCCAAGACGCTCATCACAGCCGACGGCGGTCACCGCGGCGGCAAAATCATCGAGCTGAAATCAGCCTGTGACAAAGCACTGAGTAGCGGCGGCGCGTCAATCGAGTCAGTCATCGTCCTCAAACGCAGCGGTCAGCCTATCACCATGCAGCCTGGCCGTGATATCTGGTGGAGCGACATCGTCGCCAACACCAGCAGCAGCTGCGAACCCGAGTGGGTCAACAGCGAGCATCCGCTATTTTTGCTCTATACGTCAGGCTCCACAGGTAAGCCAAAAGGCATTCAGCACTCCAGTGCGGGCTATCTGCTGTGCGCCAAAATGTCAGTCAAATGGGTTTTTGACATACAGGAGAGCGACATATTCTGGTGCACTGCAGACGTGGGCTGGATCACCGGCCACTCATACGTCGCTTACGGCCCACTCGCTAACGGCGCCACCATACTGATGTACGAAGGTGCTCCCACGGTTCCTGATGGCGGCCGTTTCTGGGACATCTGCGAACGCCACAAGGTCACCATCTTTTACACTGCCCCCACAGCCATCCGCGCGCTGATGAAACTCGGCGATGATATTCCCGCCCGATACGATCTCTCCTCCATTCGCCTGCTGGGCACCGTGGGTGAACCGATCAACCCTGAAGCGTGGATCTGGTACCACACGGTCATCGGCAAAGAGAACTGCCCGATTGTAGATACGTGGTGGCAAACAGAGACCGGCGCCATCGCTATCGCGCCGATTCCGGGCGTGACTGCTACCAAGCCAGGCTCATGCACTCAACCCCTGCCGGGCATCGATGCTGACATCGTCGATGAACAGGGCAACAGCATCACCAGCCCCAACAAAGGCGGTTACCTCGTGATCAAAAAGCCATGGCCATCCATGCTGCGCACGATCTGGGGGGATGACGCACGCTACCAAGAGACCTACTGGAGCAAATTTGGCAACAGATACTATCTGGCCGGTGACAGCGCTCGCCGGGATGAAGATGGTTATTTCTGGATTATGGGTCGTATTGATGACGTATTAAACGTCTCGGGCCACCGCCTTGGCACGATGGAGGTAGAGTCGGCGCTGGTCGCCAACCCGAAAGTGGCCGAAGCCGCCGTAGTTGGCAGGCCTGACGCCACTACTGGCGAAGCAATTTTTGCTTATGTGGTGCTGCGCGGAGAACGACCTGCAGGCGGCGAGGATGAAACATTAACAGCTGAGCTGCGCGCCTGGGTAGCAGAGCAGATAGGCGCCATCGCCAGACCTGCTGAAATTCGCTATGCGGACAACCTGCCCAAAACCCGCTCCGGAAAAATCATGCGTCGCCT
>JAADGQ010000153.1 GCA_013152295.1 Gammaproteobacteria bacterium
GGATCGTTTGTCGGATTATTGGCGGGCATAACCGCGAATTATAGCGTAAGCAGAGCGCGTAGTTGGTAGAAAAAAGCGCCGTGCGGTTGCGAAATAGGGGGGGAGGCTATGTGCTACCCAAGCAGCGCTTCACCGGTGCGAAAGAGCGCCGATGGATAGCCGTGACGCCAAGGCGTTGTAGTGCAGCGACGTGCACGCGGGTGGGATAGCCTTTGTGACTCGCCAAGCCGTATCCGGGATAATCTGCATCGAGTGCGACCATCTCCTGATCTCTGGCTACCTTGGCAATGATCGATGCGGCGGCGATAGCGCTCTCGCTCTGATCACCTTTGATGATCGCTCGCGACGGAAAGGGTAGATCCGGTGGGCAGCGGTTACCATCGATCAGTGCTTCGTGAGGTTGCGTCGAGAGCGCCGCCAGCGCCCGCTTCATCGCTAACAGGCTGGCTTGCAGAATATTGATCGCATCGATCTCTTCTACCTCAGCGCGCCCCAGCGCCCATGCCAGTGACCGCTCATGGATCTGCTGCGCCAACTGCTCGCGGCGTTTTTCCGAGAGCTTTTTGGAGTCTGCCAACCCTTCAATGGGTTGCTGGGGGTCGAGTATCACCGCAGCGGCTACCACTGCTCCCGCCAGCGGGCCACGGCCCACCTCATCAACACCGGCAATCAGCCACTCATTCGATCGGTCTGCATTTGTCATGGGGCGGATTCTAGCCCATAACGGTGTGCGGCGGGTGTCACAACTCTTTTTTGGATAGCTGTACGGGCAGCGATGATATATCGGGCATGCGTCTCCACAGTGGTGTGGGCACCAGCCCTAGGCGCAACTCATAGACAGCAGTGTAGGCCAATACCGCGCGCAGGTAGGCGCGCGTCTCTTTTATCGGCAGTGTCTCGACCCAGATATCAGCGGGGATGGCACCACTACTGGGCAGGTAACGGCGTACGCGGTATTGGCCCATGTTGTACGCTGCGATGGTCAGCACAGGATTACTCCCCAAGCGGTTCATCATTTGGCGTAAGTATGCGGTGCCTAACTGGATGTTAGTCTCTGCATTGAGCAGCTGGCGGCGATCATTGATGAGAATATTTTGACGTTTGGCCACTTCACGGCCGGTACGCGGCATGAGTTGCATTAATCCAAGCGCCCCGCGTGGGGAGCGCGCATCTTTCACAAAAGCACTCTCGCGACGCATAACGGCGTAGACCCACGCGACATCGATATCATAGCTGTGTGATACGCGGGCAACCTGTGCATCGTATTTGATCGGAAAACGCAGCTCGAGATCGTCACGAAAGCTGGTTCGTCCCAAGGTCAAAATGGCCTGGCCATGCCACTGCCATTGCTGCGCCAGCTTGGCCAGTAGCTGTAGTGAATGTTCATCCATGCCTGCAGTCAATTGGTTCCACTCACGCCGTGCATCAAGCAGACGATTCAGCGCAAGCAGCTCGCTGGCCCGCTCTACGCCTGGCAAATGAGTGATTGCTTGCAGTTCCTGCGTGGAGTAGCTGACGGGCCTGTCCTCGAAACTGTAGGGTGTCTTTGCCCGATCAGCGGCTAAAAAGCCGTAGTAGTCGCGGTGCTTTGCCAGTGACCGATAGCGCTTGTCTGCATCCTCTGCAAAGTCGAGTTTTTCCAGTGCCCGCGCTTGCCAATAGCGCCATCTTTCGGTCTGTCGCTCCTGCGGGCTCAAACGCTCGATGGATTCTAGTACCGCGTACCAGTTTCCTTCGGAGAGCGCTGCTCTCACTCGCCACTCACGAATCGCACTGTTTTCATGCTTTGCCGCCAACGACCAGAGGCGAGGCAGCGCCCGCTCATCGCCATCAGTGACTAGGGCCAATGCAAGCTTGCGCTCCACTTGTCCACGTTGCTCATCGGTGAACGGGTAGCGTGATTTAAGCGTGTCCCAGGCGCTGATAGCGGTCTCTTGCT
Organism: Gammaproteobacteria bacterium; assembly: GCA_013152295.1. Classification (GTDB taxonomy): domain Bacteria; phylum Pseudomonadota; class Gammaproteobacteria; order JAADGQ01; family JAADGQ01; genus JAADGQ01. The sequence continues at coordinate 1,940 of JAADGQ010000153.1, forward strand.
GCTTGCGAACCAGGCGCAACAGACCATGAGTTAACAGCGCAGTGGTTTGTGCATGCTCAGGGTTAAAGCGGGTGTGCTTTACGACTAAATCGGGTTTTTTGTCGACTTGTAGCCAGAGCCGCGCGACACGCTGCTCTTTGCCGGGCAAAAGGCGAACCAGGTAGCGCGCCAGGCGTAGCTGTCTGCTCTGCATGGCGAGCGCAAAGCGCTGCCATACCCGCGTTTCGGTAATGCCGCCGGTTTTTCGCCAGGCGGCGAAGAGGGGGTCACAAGCCTGAGGTTGAGAGCGGCCAACCAGCCAGAGCTTTTCAATGCCCTCAAAGGCCTCCCGTTTGCGGCCGCTATTAAGTAGCGCGCGGCGATAGTAGCAGCGCAGATCAGTCGCGCGGGTCTGCGTGTAGGCCTCGGCAAACAGCTTCCAGTGCCGCTGCTTGGCCAGCGTGCGCAGCCATTGGCGATAGAGTCGGTGGCTCACGGGCGCGTCTGGGTAGGCGCGCATGAAGCCGGTTACTTCATCCGCATCGAGTCGGCTGATACGATGCTTCAACTGTTGGTAGCGCAAGTAGGGGTAGAGCGGGTATTGCTGCAGATTTTTCATCAAACGTTGAAACTGCTTTTGCTGGCCGAGCTGTAGTGCTTGTTCCGCAGCCAAAAAATCTTTACGCTGCTGTGCGATTGAGCGCTCGCTTTCAGCCGCACCAATCGCTGTGGCGGTAGAAATCAGAACCAGTAGCGCAATGAGATGATAAAACAGCCGTGCAGCCGTAGTTACAACCACAGAACTGTAGGCCACGGAAGAAGCGTGCTCAACGAGATTTTTTTGAAGGGTCATATATGGTGTATGCGATTTTGCGCTTTGCAAATTTCTATCATGACTATATCCTGAATGACAGCTCGGCTATCCACTCATAATTTCGCCAAGGAACTCACTCATTTCATGTATCTTACGACACTCATTCACGCTTGGGGGAAATACTCTCCCCGCTATTTTTCTAATCCTATTACCATGTTATCGGCACCCGTGGGAGGAGCATCATGAGCGCAAAAGATCGCCGTCTGGCCGCAATCAAATCTGCCGTTGCCGAAATTTCGCCCGCCGATGCGCTGCAAAAACAGCAGCAGGGTGCCTATCTGATCGACGTTCGTGAAGCAGATGAGATCGCCCAAGGCAGCCCTGTCGACGCATTACGTTTGGGGCGCGGCTTCCTAGAGTTACGTATCGAACAGGCCGTTCCGGATCTGAACCACGAAATCATCTTGATGTGCGCCGGTGGCCTGCGTTCACTGTTTGCTGCGGATGGTCTCAAACAACTGGGCTACACCAACGTCTCTTCCGTTATTGGCGGCTTCAATAGCTGGAAAAATGATGGTCTTGCTTTTGAAGTTCCGCGCACGCTGGACGGCGAAGCGCGTGAGCGCTATGCGCGTCATCTGCTGATGCCCGAGATCGGTGAAAGCGGTCAGCTAAAGCTGATGGATAGCAAGGTATTGTTGATTGGTGCCGGCGGAATAGGCTCTCCGGCTGCGTACTATCTGGCTGCCGCGGGTATTGGCACTATCGGTATCATCGACCACGACGTGGTTGATCGTAGCAATTTGCAGCGCCAGATTCTGCACACCGAAGAGCGTGTTGGTACACCCAAAGTCGAGTCAGCCCGTGCAGCACTGCAGGCGCTGAACTCCTCTATCACCATTAACACCTACCAGTCGCGCCTTGACAGCAGCAACGTTGACGAGGTTTTCAGCGGTTATGATGTCGTTGTCGATGGCTCGGACAACATCCCGACCCGCTACCTAGTGAACGATGCATGTGTCCAGTTGGGTATCCCTAATGTGCACGGTGCGGTGTTCCGCTTCGAGGGCCAATTGACCGTTTTTTGGCCGGGTTACGAGAAAGAGCGCGGGCCGTGCTACCGCTGCCTGTTTCCAGAGCCGCCACCACTTGAGATGGCGCCATCGTGTGCTCAGGCGGGGGTGCTCGGCGTTCTGCCCGGCGTCATCGGTCTGCTGGAAGCTGTTGAGGCATTGAAAATCATATTGGATGCCGGACAGCCTCTGGTTGGTAAAATGCTCTATTACGATGCGTTGCAGGCAAGTTTCTTTCAGTTGAAGCAGAAACGTGATCCGGAGTGCCGAAGCTGTGGGGACAATGCCGAGTTCAAAGGTTACGACGACTATGCCGAAGTGTGCGCAGCGCCTTCATTAGCAAATCAATGATGCGTCAACGAATTTTCTATCATAACTTCGTAAGAAAACAGTCATTCGCTATGTTTAAAAAATCCACAATGCTATTAGGTTTTACCATTATTTGTTTGGTTATGAGCGGCTGTAGCTGGGTTTCGCTGTCTCCGGACGGTGAAAAAACTCGGGTTCTGGATGCAAGCGAAGTGACGAGCTGTAAAAAAATCGGCCTCACCACCGCAACAGTCTTGTCAAAGGTGGCTATTTTTAGCCGTAATTCAAAAAAAATGGCCGATGAGCTGGCGACAATTGCGCGTAATCAAGCTGCAGAGCTCGGCGGCGATACTATTGTGCCGGCATCAGAAATTGCCGATGGTAAAAGAAACTACGATATATATCGCTGCGTTGGTCTCTGATTAGAAGGTTGTTTAATATAAACCAGTTGCTAGTTCTACTGTTTCAGATTCCTCGTAGGAGCGGCGTCCCGCCACGATTAGGCTTGGCAGCGAGATTCATCGCGGCGGGGCGCCGCTCCTACAATTAGATGCACTTATCAAATGTGACAAAAGTAGAATTAGGGCAATCTAACGCACTATTTTTCATGGCGTTGTGGTAGCGCATCCAAACTGCTAATACTTAATCAGAGGCTCTTTACCACTGCCTTTGCGTCACTGAGTTTTTTTTGTTATAAATTGCTGCTGATTTTTACCGACCCTGGTGTTAATAACTAATGTCCCCATCCAGTAAAAAAAGTGCTGATAATGCACAAACCTCTGCTTCGTCCCCGGCTGCCTTCAAAGGGTTCACTCCCTACCAGCAAAAAGCTGATGAGGAGTACATGAATGACGCGCAGCAGCAACACTTTCGCGAAATCCTTGAAGCGTGGAAGCTTGAACTGATGGAGGAGGTCGATCGCACCGTCCACCACATGCAGGACGAAGCGGCCAATTTCCCTGATCCCAATGACCGGGCGACTCAGGAGTCCGAATTTACCATGGAGCTGCGTACCCGCGACCGCGAACGCAAGTTGATTAAAAAAATTGAAGAGTCGATTACCAGCGTCGACGCCGGTGAATACGGGTTCTGCTCCGTGTGCGGCGAAGATATCGGACTCAGGCGGCTGGAAGCCCGACCGACGGCAACTCAATGCATCGATTGCAAGGTGCTGGATGAGATAAGAGAGATGCAGCTGCGCGGCTGAGACGCATGCTGACGTGGGGGACACACCGGTCCCCCCTTCGAATCCCTAATCACATTCACAAACACTCCACCTCAAAAACTCTCTGCTCTCCAGCTGTTGCGGCTGGTTGAAAAATGTTTGGCATTCGCCCTGTTCGATCACTTTGCCGTCACACATAAAGATTACCTGCCCACCGAGACGTTGTGCTTGCGCCAGGTCGTGCGTTACGCATAACACCGGCATGGTCTCAGCCAAACGCAGCATCGACTGTTCGATGAGCTGCTTTGAGCGAGGGTCCAGCGAAGCACTCGGCTCATCGAGCAGCAGCACATCGGGTTGCACAGCCAGCGCGCGGGCGATACAGAGGCGTTGCTGCTGGCCGAGTGAGAGTTTTTCCGCCGCGCTGTCGAGGCGCTCCCTGACTTCATCCCAAAGCGCAGCTTGTCGCAAGCTCTGTTCGATGCGTTGCCCGGCACTGCGACGCTGTTTGCGTGTCAGGCCGAAGGTGACATTGGCGCGGATCGATTGTGGGAAGACACAGGGCTTTTGCGCGATGAGGCCGATCTGTTTGCGCAGCTGCTCCCAACCGCCGTGCCAGTGACGAGTGCTGTGGCCGTTAAAGCTGATCGCTCCCTGCCACGTTTGGTATAGGCCATTGATGCAGCGCAGCAGCGAGCTTTTGCCTGCGCCGGAGGGGCCAATGACGCTGGTTATGCCGTGTTCGGGCAGTTCAAGAGAGACCTGTCGTAAAATGGCATTGCCATCCAGCTTGAGGGTGAGTTGCTCAATCGCGATGGCTGTTGCCAACGTATTCGTCTGCTGCGTGGAGGAGGGCGATAGCGAATCGACTGGTAGAGACTCTACTGCTGAGATCATGGTGTTGCTCCGGTGTGCATTAAGCTGCCTGATTTGAAGTTGTTTATCCATCACTTCACAGTCTTCTTAGCCAACGTGCCAACAGACTAAACAGTGCCACAGTTGTGATCAGTACTGCAGCACTGCCCCAAGCGACCTCAATTGCCGTCGTGCTGCCGCCCTCTTGTGCGAGATAGAAGATATGAGTTTGCAGGCTGGTGACCGGGTCAAAAATTGAGTCGGGCCAGGTGACACCGGAAAAAACCGTTGCAGTAAACAGAATCGGCGCCGTTTCACTCAGCGCACGGGCGATGGCCAACAGCAGGCCGGTTGCTATACCGGGCCACGCCTGGGGTAACCACACGCGCCAAATCACCGCACCGTGGCTCAAGCCCAATGATTGTGCCGCAGCGGTGTACTCATGGGGGATTCGCGCCAGTGCGGCGACGCTATTCAGTATCAGCATTGGCAAAATGACTATCGCCAGAATAACAGCACCCGTTGCCAGCGAGACCCCCCAGCGCATCAGATGGACAAAGACAATCAATCCAAACAGGCCAAACACGATGGGCGGGATGCCTTGCAGCATGTTGAGAAAGCGCTCCAGCAGGCGGCGTTGGCGAGGCGTCGCCAGCAGTTGTTGGTAGAGCGCTGTGCCGAGCGCAAAAGGTGTCGCCACCAATACTGCGCCAAGTGCTAATAGCAGAGAGCCGATCAGTTGAGGAAAGATGCCGCTGGAGTGACCAAACCCCTGACCCTCTCCACTGGTGAAAATAAAATCGAAACTCAGCGCGGGCGCGCCCTTAAAGAGAATATAGGTCAGACTGGCGGCCGGTAGCAGCAGTGCAGGGAGGGCCAGCAGCGTGATGATCGCTTTCGTCAGACGGGTGCGCGTCAGGCCGCGACGCTTCGTACAAGCACTATTCAGAGAGGTCAGAGAGGATTGATTCATCGTGCTCTGGTGCTCAATTGTGCTGCCGAAGCGAAGGCAATAGCCGCCAGTGCTAACACCAATCCACAACTGATCAGCGCCGCCCAGTGTACAGAGCCCAGCGAGGCTTCAGCCATCTCCCGGCCGATGCGCGAGGTGAGGGTCTGCGCCGGTTGCAGCAGATTGTAGAGTGGATCGGGCAGGCGATCGAGTGAACCGACTACCAGCATTACCGCAACGGTTTCACCCATCGCGCGACCTGTCGCCAATAGTATCGCCACACGTATACCGGGCCATGCCTGGGGCAACAACACACGGCGTAACATGCCGGGCCAGTCGAGGCCGAGGCTGGTGGCGGCATCGCGCTGCTCCTGTGGCACCGCGCGCAACGCCTCTTCACAGAGCACCATGAGTGTTGGCAGAATCATCATGGCCAACAGCAGACCTGCGGCGAGCAGACTGCGGCCCGTGAACAGATCAAGCTGGTTCTCCAGCAGTGGTAACAATATCCACAGACCGATCAGACCATAGACCACCGACGGAATACCTGCCATTAACTCCATGCTGAACCGAATCGGTTGGCGCAGCTGTTTGGGCAGTAGTTCAGCACTCATTATAGCGGCCGCAAGCCCCATCGGGACTGCGATGAGCAGTGCCAAGAGTACTGACCAGAAACTACCCAGCAGGGCGGGTGCGAGGCTATACAGCGACTCGTAGGGGTACCACTCAGTTTCAGCAATGAAACTGAAACCCTGCTGTTCAACCAATGGCCAGCTGGCGTGAACGAGAAAAGCGAGCACCAGCACCACCGTCAGTCCTGACAACAGTGCGGAGCCGGTTAACCAAATCCTTAACATGAGTGGAAGCCGTTGTGATGCGCATCGGTCATCTGCAGCTATTTAACCGGCAG
>JAADGQ010000085.1 GCA_013152295.1 Gammaproteobacteria bacterium
GGAGCAGATATTGATTGATATCGATTTTCTCAACCCACAGCGACCGCGCCGCCTCATGCAGCGGCTGCGCAGAATGTATAATCGCATCCACTTGGATCAAAACGAAATCAACATCTTACGTGGCATATTGACTGCTATAAAAAAGAAAATTCAGAGCAACGTATGACAGCCCACTATTTTTCGACTAAAATGCAGGGTTTTTGAGGCCACAAGCGTTGTAGTAAATGTTTAGAGAATTGCGCGAAGATATCGAATGTGTTTTTGAACGTGACCCGGCCGCACGTACTAAATTAGAGGTTTTGACCTGCTACCCCGGCGTACAGGCGGTACTGGTACACCGCCTGCTGCACCGGATCGATCTGGAAAGCCGATCTAAAATGGTTGGCGCGCTTTCTATCAACCGGGGCACGCTGGATCACCGGGATCGAAATTCACCCCGCAGCGACTGTTGGGCGGCGCTTTTTTATCGATCACGGCATGGGCGTCGTCATTGGTGAAACCGCGCATATCGGCGATGACTGCACGATTTACCACAGCGTCACGCTCGGCGGCACCAGCTGGAAAAAAGGTAAGCGCCACCCAACGCTGGGCAATAACGTCGTCGTCGGTGCGGGCGCCAAAGTACTCGGCCCCATTGAGATTGGCGACAACAGCCGCATCGGCTCCAACGCCGTTGTGATGAAAGACGTTCCCGCATCAATGACCGTGGTCGGCGTCCCCGGTCGCATTGTGTGCAAAAGCGAAGAAGGCGATACCAAACGCCGCGCCATTGCAAAGAAAATGGGCTTTGATGCCTATGGAACAGCCCAGGATATGCCGGATCCCGTGGCCCACGCAATTGACTGCATGTTAGATCACATCCATGCCATGGATAGCAATATGGAAGCGATGCGCGATGCCCTTATTGGCATGGGTGCGCAGCTGGATAACACACCACTTCCTGAGCTGGACCCTCTTGAAGACAGCAGCACACCTCATCCCGAAGGGGAAAGCACAAAGAGAGCTACCACGCAATGGAATAATTCTTGACTACTTTAGTCGGGAATATTAAACTGTGTATTAACTGTTCCGGCCACTGGCGGAACAAAATATACCTTTTTCATAGGATCAAGCCACGCTGACAGCAAAGGCCCAAACACAGATACACGAACATCGGGCGAACCATCGCCGAAAACCTGGATCTTAAATCAATGACTGTCAAGCAGCTTCCTTAACCGAAACCTGTGACATCCTGCAACATAAAGGTAAAACATATGAGACTCACAACTAAAGGCCGTTACGCAGTTACCGCGATGCTGGACTTGGCGATTCACTCCACTGAGCGACCCACACCGCTTGCCGATATCTCCCACCGACAGGGGATCTCCCTCTCATACCTCGAGCAGCTGTTTACAAGGCTGCGCAAACAAGAGCTTGTAAAAAGCACGCGCGGCCCAGGCGGTGGATACCGGTTGAGCCGATCGGCTAATGAAATTAGCGTGGTCTCGGTGCTGACCGCCATCGATGAAAAGATGGACCCCCGACGCTGTAGCGGAGAAGGTGATTGCCAAGAGGGCCAAGAGTGCCTTACTCACGTACTGTGGAGCGATCTGAGCGATCAGATATACAATTTCTTGAGTGCCATCAGCTTGGGGGATCTGGTCAACAAACGCTCGGTGCAAGAGACTGCACTTCGTCAAGACCAAATAAGCATCCAGCAGACAAGGCATATTGGCCAACCTGTCGGCGTAGAGTTTGCCGAGCGCTGAGCAGCGAAAACCAGGAAAAGCGCGAGAGGTAGATCCCCCTGAATGGCGGTCTATGCGGATAACAATGCAACAACAGCGCTGGATGAGCGTGTCCTCGCGACGATGCAACCGTTTCTGCGTCGTCACCACGGCAATCCGTCAAGCTTGCATAGTGAAGGACGCCTCGCCCGCGCAGCAATAGAGCGCGCGCGCGCGCAGATTGCACAACTCGTCAACTGCCAGCCAGCGCAAGTCATATTGACTAGCGGTGGAACAGAGGCCAACAACTTGGCTATCAAAGGCGTCGACGAGCACACGGTCATTGCTGTCAGCAGCATCGAGCATAACTCGATTTTGGCACCAGCCCGCTATTTAGCAGGGCGCGGGCGAACGGTGAGATGGGTTCAGCCAGATGCCTCCGGCACAATCACTGAGGCGTGCTGCGATGCTGCGCTGGAGCGCTCGGCCACACCGTCTGCGCTACTCTCGGTGATGACTGCAAACAATGAAACAGGTGCCATACAAGAGGTCAGTCGTATCGCAGCCTGGGGGCGTAGCCACGGCATGACTGTTCACACCGACGCCGCTCAAGCAGCAGGAAAGATCGCGATCGATTTTTCCAAATGGGCGGTTCACATGATGACACTGTCAGCGCACAAACTGTATGGACCCAAAGGGGCCGGAGCACTCATTGTTGACAAGTCACTGGCGCTGGAGCCACTGCTTCACGGTGGCGGTCACGAACAAGGCCTGCGCAGCGGCACAGAAAATGTCGCGGCAATCGTCGGCTTTGGTGCCGCCGCAGAGATCGCTGGTAACGAACTGCAGCAGCGACATGCTCATACAAAAGCGCTGCGTGATCAACTGGAGCACGCGTTGGACGCCATTGAGGGGATAACCCTGCTCTGCCGTGGCAACCGACAACGCCTACCCAATACTACATTGCTGGTGGTTGCAGGAATGGATGGTGAAACGGCCGTGATGCACTTGGACCAACATGGCATCTGCGTCTCCAGCGGCTCGGCCTGCGCCAGCGGCGACCCGGACCCAAGCCATGTGCTGCTTGCCATGGGCATTGACCGGGTACAAGCCCGCCAGGCTATTCGCGTCAGCTGGGGGCAAGACAATACGCGACAGGATGTCGATACACTGATCGATGCGCTACGCCAGCTCGTGAGCCTCGTGCAGCGACAGTATAAATAACTAATTAGACAGAAAATTATTTTGAGCGTTTTGGAAAACAGAATGAAACTGCCAATCTACCTTGATTACGCGGCAACCACACCGATGGACCCGCGTGTCGCCGATAAAATGCATAAGTGCCTGACCCTGGAAGGCAACTTTGGCAATGCTGCATCCCGCTCCCATGCTTTTGGCTGGGCAGCGGATGAAGCCGTGCAAAACGCCCGTCAACAAGTGGCGAACCTGATCAACGCTTCGGCCAAGGAGATTGTCTGGACCTCAGGTGCAACCGAATCGGACAACCTAGCCATCAAAGGCGTTGCCCACTTTTACCACAAAAAAGGCAAACACATCGTCACCTGCAAAACCGAACACAAAGCAGTGCTCGATACCTGCAGGCAGCTCGAGCGAGAAGGTTATGACATCACCTACCTCGACCCTGAAGAGAACGGTCTTATTGATCTCGACAAGTTGCAAGCCAGCCTGCGCAGCGACACCATCCTGGTCTCTCTCATGCACGTTAATAACGAGCTCGGCGTCATTCAGGACATCGCAGCGATCGGCAACATCACCCGCGCACGCGGCATCCTATTTCACGTCGATGCCGCCCAGAGTGCAGGCAAAGTAGCGATCGATCTGGAACAGATGAATGTCGATTTGATGTCATTCTCCGCCCACAAAATTTACGGCCCTAAAGGCATGGGCGCGCTCTATGTGCGACGCAAACCGCGCGTACGCTTAGAAGCGCAAATGCACGGCGGCGGCCATGAAAGAGGTATGCGCTCAGGCACACTCGCCACCCACCAAATCGTCGGCATGGGTGAGGCATTCCGCATCGCCAAAGAGGAGATGGCGGCAGATAACCAACGCATCGCAGCGCTGCGTGATGCACTGTGGAACGGTCTCAAAGGGCTCGATGAGGTCTATTTGAACGGTGACCCGGTGCAACGCGCCAGTAGCACTCTCAATGTCAGCTTCAACTATATCGAGGGCGAATCGCTGATCATGGCGCTGAAAGATTTGGCGGTCTCCTCCGGATCAGCCTGCACCTCGGCCAGCCTTGAACCCTCGTACGTGCTGAGGGCGCTGGGCCGCAGTGATGAGCTGGCACACAGCTCGATCCGCTTTTCGCTAGGCCGTTTCACCACCCGCGAAGAGATCGACTACACCATCAACTTGGTGAAAAACAGTGTGGATAAATTGCGACGCCTCTCCCCTCTGTGGGAGATGTACAAAGACGGCATCGATTTATCAACGATACAGTGGGCTGCTCACTAGCACTGAATGCGGCTGAATCATCGCCCAGGCACACTGATTCGTAAGACGTTAAAGTAAGAGGTATAGAACAATGGCATATAGCGATAAAGTACTCGACCACTACGAAAACCCACGCAACGTCGGCACCTTTGAGAGCGATGACAGCTCCGTCGGTACCGGCATGGTTGGTGCGCCCGCCTGCGGCGACGTGATGCGCCTGCAGATTAAAGTGAACGATGCCGGTGTCATCGAAGACGCGCGCTTTAAAACCTACGGCTGTGGCTCAGCCATCGCGTCGAGCTCGCTGCTCACCGAGTGGGTCAAAGGCAAAACGCTGGATGAAGCCAACCAGATCAAAAACAGCGAAATCGCCGAAGAGCTGGCGCTGCCCCCGGTTAAAGTGCACTGCTCAGTGTTGGCTGAAGATGCGGTCAAAGCGGCCATCTCTGACTATCACAGCAAGAACAAAACGTAATGAGCGCACCATCGATGGCGATTACACTCACTGCAGCTGCGGCACAACATATAAAAAAATCCCTCGCCCAACGCGGCAAAGGTAAGGCACTACGCCTCGGCGTCAAAACCTCCGGCTGCTCCGGCATGGCCTATGTGCTGGAGTTTGCCGATGAGATCGATGCCACTGATCAGCTCTTCACCGATCACGATGTGAGCATCGTTGTCGATAGCAAAAGCCTGCTCTATCTCGATGGCACCGAACTCGATTACGTCAAACAAGGCCTTAACGAAGGGTTTGAGTTTCGCAATCCCAACGTCAAGGACAGCTGTGGCTGCGGAGAGAGTTTTAACGTTTAACCCGGCCTCGCCGTTCGCCATGCAATCACCACTATCCGCTAATCTGACAAAGAACCACTTTGAGCTGTTCGACATCCCGATCACGTTCGATATCGATAACGAGCAACTGACCGCACGTTACCGCACGCTGCAACGGATGTTTCATCCAGACCGCTTCGCCCACACGACGCCCCAGGAACAGCGTTTGTCGATGCAGTACTCCGCTCAGCTTAACGATGCCTACCAGGTTCTGAAAAAGCCACTAAACCGTGCTGAATACCTGTTGACGCTGTACGACGTTAGCAACGAGGGTCACACCGTCACTGATGGAGAATTTCTCATGGAGCAGTTCGAGCTGCGCGAACAGCTGATGGCGATACGCAAACACGACGATGGCGCTGACCAACTGGTGCCGTTTTCGACACAGATCCAACAACGCCTCACCACACTGATGCAACAGTTCAGCGAACAGATGCGCGCCAAAAATTTGGAGCGAGCCCAGCTCACACTGAATCGAATGCAGTTTGTCACCCGCTTGTTGGATGAGATTGAAGCGCTGGAAGAGGAGCTCTGCTAACAGGTGCTTGAAAAGATCACCTCTGATCCCTGACAATTACCCGCTTGAGCGGCCTGCGGGCGGACTTCTTAACTAACTCTTTCACTACAAACAACTACAAACGATCTCTCGTCAATGGCGCTACTACAAATCAGTGAACCGGGACAATCGCCCGACCCTCATTCACACACCCCTTCGCGCAAACTCGCGGCTGGCATCGACCTCGGCACCACCCACTCACTGGTCGCGCATGTCGCCGACGGCAAACCCGTGCTCACCGCAGGCGAGGACGGCGCGCCGCTGCTACCCTCGGCGGTGCAATACTGTGCCGACGGCACACTAACCGTCGGCCACCAAGCGCAGCAAAACGCAATCAGCGACCCCGCCAACACCATTACCTCAGTAAAACGGCTGATGGGTAAAAGCATGGCGGATGTAGATCACTCCGTTCACGTGACTTACCAGTTAATCACCGCAGAATCGGGTATGCCGCTCATCCGTACCTGCAGCGGCGATGTAACGCCCGTTGAAGTCTCTGCAGAAATACTCAAAACACTGAAGAGACGCAGCGAAGCAGCACAGGGCGGTGAGCTGCAGGGCGTTGTCATCACTGTCCCCGCCTATTTCGACGACGCCCAGCGTCAGGCAACGAAAGATGCTGCACGTCTGGCGGGCCTGAATGTGCTGCGGCTACTCAACGAACCCACTGCAGCTGCCGTCGCATACGGACTGGAGAAGGGATCAGAGGGCATCCACGCCATTTATGATCTCGGCGGCGGCACCTTCGACATCTCTATTTTGCGCTTTAGTCGCGGCATCTTTGAAGTCATTGCTACAGCAGGCGATACCGCCCTGGGTGGCGACGACTTCGATCGCCTGATTGTCGACTGGATCAGCACTCAGGCGGGGCTTGCGATAGCCACGCCATCGGCAGCACTCACCGCACAACTACTGAGTAAGGCGCGCGCCGCCAAAGAAGCGCTCAGCAATCAAGATGCTGTGACCATCACTATTGACCTCAGCAACGAAAAAAGCGACAGCACCAGCTGGCAAGGCACGCTGCAACGACAGACGTTCGATGCACTGATCGCCCCGCTGATTCAACGCACGCTGCGCGCCTGTCGCCGTACGCTGCGCGATGCTGCGATCACCACCGCTGACGTGCTAGAAGTCGTAATGGTGGGTGGCTCTACCCGTGTTCCACGGGTGCGTCAGATGGTCGGCGAGTTTTTCGCCAAACAGCCCATGGTCGATATCAATCCTGACCAGGTTGTCGCCATCGGTGCCGCGATCCAGGCAGACACCCTGGTTGGCAACAAACCCGACGCAGAGATACTGCTACTCGATGTCACCCCTCTCTCATTGGGATTGGAGACCATGGGTGGGCTGGTCGAACGGCTCATTCCCCGCAACAGCACCATTCCGGCATCACGAGCACAAGAGTTCACCACCTTCAAAGATGGGCAGACAGCGATGGCTATTCATGTCGTCCAGGGTGAGCGCGACCTAGTTGACGACTGCCGCTCACTAGCGCGCTTTGAGCTGCACAACATTCCACCGATGGTTGCCGGTGCCGCAAAAATCCGCGTCACCTTTCAGGTTGATGCCGATGGCCTGCTACACGTCAGCGCCCAGGAGCAGACCACCGGTGCCTACAGCGCCATTGATGTAAAACCCTCATACGGGCTCGCCGAAGCCGAGATTGAAACCATGCTACGTGACTCCATCACCTACGCCGAAGAAGATATGGAGAGCCGCCGCCTCAAAGAACGTCAAGTCGATGCCCAACGCCTGATCGAGGCCATTGAGGCCGCCCTCGACAGCGATGGCGACGCGCTGCTTGCGCCAAACGAACGGGTTGTTATTGAGAGCGCCATTGCCGCCCTCAAGCAAGCAATCAGTGGTGACAGCCATCACGCCATCAAAATAGCCACCGACACACTGGAGCATGACAGCGCAGACTTTGCTGCACGACGCATGGATGCCAGCATCAAAAAAGCGATGGCCGGGCACACTATCGACGAATTCAGCAACGACAGCGCTGCTCGCTAACCCCCCTATTTTGCTTCAAGAGCCAGGAGCCCTTAGCCATGCCGCAAATCATCTTCCTACCCCACGACACACTATGCCCTGAAGGCGCAGCGATTGAGGCCAAGCCCGGCACCACCATCTGTGATGCCGCACTGGCCAACAATATCGACATCGAGCACGCCTGTGAAAAGTCATGCGCCTGCACCACCTGTCACGTCTACATCCGTGAAGGGGCTGCATCACTCAATAAAGCCGAAGAGGCTGAGGAGGATATGCTCGACAAGGCATGGGGGTTAGACCCCGATTCACGCCTCAGCTGCCAGAGCATCATCGGCGACAGAGATCTGGTCGTGGAAATCCCCAAATACACCATCAACATGGTCTCGGAAAGTCACTAAGCTTTAGTCCAAGCTGAACGCTCAAAGCAACTCAGGAGTCTTCCGAAAAATTCACGCAAAGCTCTTTAGGGGGGAGGTAACCGAAGATAACCTATTGATTTATTTGGTGGGCCCGGTAGGACTCGAACCTACGACCAAGGGATTATGAGTCCCCTGCTCTAACCAACTGAGCTACAGGCCCGTTTTCGATAAATCGGTTAATCCAAAAAGCTGCGCAGCTGATCGGAGCGACTGGGATGGCGAAGCTTGCGTAGTGCTTTAGCTTCGATCTGGCGAATCCGCTCACGGGTGACATCGAACTGCTTGCC
>JAADGQ010000163.1 GCA_013152295.1 Gammaproteobacteria bacterium
TTCTATTTTTTCAATAGGTTAATATGAGATTTTCTTGCCAAGCGTGGGTGTCTGACGACTTGATTTTCGGTCATCGCTGCTCTTTTTCAAGTTGCTGTTGCAGTAGTTTTTTAAATGTTTCCATGGTCATTTTAGGCTTGCTGAAGCGGGGCCGTTTGACCTCAATAGCATTGCTGAGCGTTTCGTTTGAGCCATCGGCTGTTGTCAATGTGAGGTGGTAAGCGCCTTGTGGCAGTGTGTCGGGAATTTTTATTTTTAATTGTGGTGTTTTTTGCTGTGACACACTGATCTGTGGCAACGGGTTCATTGCCGTGATTGTCTGTTTGCCCGATAGGTAGAGCGTATCGCGGTGGGCTGTAATTTGAGTGATGTTGCTGAGCAGAGAGTAGCGGGCGGTCAACAGGGGAGGGTTGCGATGGCCGTGTTCGGAATCAAGGTTGAACTGTTGTATGTCGTTGGCACTGTCCACTGCGTAAAGACGGTCTCCCACCACCTGCATGTCGCGAATCGTTCTGTCGTCTGCGTCGAGAATCGTTTCGGGTAACGGACTATTCGTCATCCATCGTTGGATGCCACTCTCCTGACTGTAAGTAATGAGGCCGTTCGTGTCACCACTCAGCAGTGAGTAGTGGTGGTGGGCGGAGCCAGGGATCAGCTGCATGCGCGGTTTGTGCAGAGTGGTGTTGGTGCTGGGGGCATCTATCGCCAAGGCATAGAGCCCGCCCTGCTGTGCGGCAATATAGAGATTGTCTGCATCGCTCCAAAGGTCGTTGGCTTGCATGGTCGTGACCTGCTGGTAGCCGTCACCGCGACTATTTAAGCGCAGCACACCGGCCACGCTGTCAGCAAAGTAGAGGTGATACTTGCTCGCATACAGTTGTCGTGCAGTACCAGGGATGGATATTTGGGTTGGCGCGCCGGGCTGGAAGGGGTTTTTAATATCAATGGCGTAGAGTTTGCCTGGAGCACCGCCGAGATAGGCACTCTCATTGTAGAGCAGAATACGCTTGGCCGGCTCCGCCAGCTCGACGCCAGTGACCCAGGTGGGGTTCAACGGGTTGTTGATGTCAAATATCTGTAGTCCACTCTCGCCGTTGGCGACGTAGGCGTAGTTACCTGCGGTGGCGATCTGCTCCACCCGGCCGCGTAGCGCGTAGCGTTCGGATAACGTTATTTTATTGGGATGGCTGATATCCAGCGTTGTTAAACCGCCCCACCAATCCAGTGCGTAGGCGTATTCACCGCTGACTTTGACCCCCCACGCAGCGCCATCGGTGTCATAGCCGCCGATGATAGTTGGTTGCGTCGGATCGCTGATATCGATGACATGCACGCCGCCGAGCCAGCTGGCGAGGTAGACGTAGTGGCCAGCAGCGTCGAGCCCTCTGGCATTGCCCGGCGTCGAGATGTGGCCAAGTTGACGGGGGTGCGCCGGGTCGCTGATATCCAGCACGTAAAAGCCCTGGTCGAAAAACGCAGCGTAAGCGATATCACCGCGAATGATCACCTCTTCGGCATTGCCGCCCGGATTGAATTCACCGATTTTCTGGATGTTTGCCGGGTCGTGCACATCGAACACCAGCAGTCCCGAGGTGGTATCGGCGACGTAGGCGATCTGCTCTTTGATGGCGATGGACCACGCCTTGCCCGGTGTGTCGTATTCGCCTAACAGTTGGGGCGAGCGCGGGTTGCTGACATCAATGATCTGAAAGCCGCCGCGATGGCTGGCCAGATAGAGGCGGTCGTCGACCAGTAGCGGCGTGTAGGCCAGCCCTGCTGTAAGCAGATTGGCGACCTGCACGGGTTGTTTCGGGTTAGTGATGTCGATCACCTGCAGGCCGTGGTCGTCATCGGCGACAAAAGCGTAACCATCTCTGACCACGACACCTTTGGGCGAGCCCGGTGTGTGGAAGCTAGACAGCAGCCGCGGTTGGCCAGGGTTGCTGAGGTCATAAAGGTGGATGCCGGAAAACCAGTCGGCAACATAGAGCACATCTCCAGTAATGAAGGCACGGCGTTGGCCACCAAAATTGACATCCTGACCGAGGTTTAAGTTTTCGTTGGAGTACTGCGGCGTGGCGGGTGTTAGATCGACCAGCGCCACTGTATCTGCGTAGCTGATCACACCGTTGATGCCATCAAAAGCGATTTGGTCGATGGTGGCGCGGTATTTGAATGCGCAGATGATCGAGGGCTCGACGGGGTTGTCGAGATCGACCAGCAATAGGTCGTTCTGCTCGTTTTGGATCAGCAGACTGCCATTCTCATAACTCATCGCCACGATGTTGCCGACATTTTTGTGGCTGCCCAGCCACAGCGGATGAGCGGGGTCTTGCCAGTCGACAATCGTCAGGCCGAGGCCACGCAGCGCAATGTAGGCGCGTTGCTCTGCAATAATAATGCGATCAATGGCTTGGTCGGGCCGGTAGCGGCCCAGCTTAACCAGCTGATTGTTGGCTGATAATCGGTAGCTGGTTATGCCGCTCTCTGCACCCGTGAGGTAGATCACTTCGTCATCGACGGCAATGTGATTTGCCGGTTGGGTTAAGCGCTGGTCAAGCAGCGAGCGCGGTGCAGCGGGTTGCGATATATCAAAGAGCTCGATGCGGTTGTCGCTGTGTAGCAGGTAGAGCTGCTCTCCCGTCGCAGCGTAATCTTTGATGCCGGACGGGCTACTGATCGTGCCGATGAGTAGCCCGCGTTGTCCTTCGTTCAGAGCAAACAGCGTCAGTTGTTGGCCGCCCTCCACTGCCAGCAGGTGGTTTTGATGCAGCTTCAGCTGTTGGTAATTGCCGCTGCTCACAAACGAGGTTGTCTGTTCCAGACTATCACTAAGGGTATCGGTGAAGTTAATGCCGCTATTCTTCAGCGCCGTATAGATGCGTCCCTGCGTAAAAAGCAGAGCGTTGGTACTGTGCGGCAATGGCCACTTTTTTTGGATGCGCGGGCCACCGGGTTGAAGCGATGCGGTGATTGGTTGCAGCGCATCGATGCCAACGCGGTCGAGCTTGACGCTGATCTGCGTGGCGTGCCCATACTTAATAGTGTCAGGCTCAACGGATTGAATCAGCACTTGGGCGCCGCCGCAGGTGGGCAGGGCGATCAGGGCGCACAGCCCCAGCAGACAGAAACCTTGGGTGATATTGGTTTTCATGGGGATCGGGCTCGTGGTGGTGGATCGATGGCATGTTCAGCGAAGAAGCCGCGCGACGCAGTATAAACAACTGCATGGGATATCTCATCCAGAGCCTGCTGGATGGATGGAAAGCGAGCGGGCATAAAAAAACCGGCAACCCTCACGGAGAGGGTGCCGGTTTAGAAAATTCTGTCTCTTAAAAGAGTTTTCTACGATCTCTCAGTGCCGTCAGCCAAAGCTGACACCGACCACTGCCAAAACAGCTGTGATAACAGCAAGGCTGATGATGATCATCGCGTCTGTGGAACATACGGTTTTTTCGTTCATGATCTCTTCCCCTTTAACATCTAATGTAAACATCCGACGATTAATAAAGAAGAAGCCCAATAGAAAAAGGCTCCTAACCCCGCCATGACGCTTCTGTCAAGGCGTGAGAGCAACCCTATCAGCGAGCAGGATAAAAGTCCACTAAATCGTTAAGGTTAAAAACGCAGTAAAACAGTAAGAAATAATGGGCTGAGTGGTGGTAGCTCAGATGCTCGTCTTGCGGTCCAGGCGGCGGTACGAAATCGCCTCGCTGAGGTGGGCGGTGTTGATCTGTTGCGCGCTGTCGAGATCGGCAATGGTGCGAGAGATTTTTAATATACGATGATAGGCGCGTGCCGACAGCCCCAACTTGTCGATAGCACTTTCCAGCAGTGTGCTGTCAGCAGCATTGAGTGTGCTGTGTTGTTCGATATCGCGGTTGCTCAGCGCGTGGTTGGCCTTGTTGCAGCGGGCGAGCTGGCGTTGGCGAGCGCATTCGACGCGACCGCGCACGGTGGCGCTGCTCTCACTCTCTGCGCTGTTTTCTGTGCGTAGCGCTTCGCGGGGTACGCTGGCGACCTCGATATGCATGTCGATACGATCCATCAGGGGGCCGGAAATTTTAGCTCGGTAGCGCTGCACCTGTTGTGGCGTGCAGTGGCAGCGGCCATTGGTATCACCGAGATAGCCGCAGGGGCAGGGGTTCATCGCTGCGATCAGTTGAAAGCGGGCGGGGTATTCGGCTTGTTGTGCGGCCCTGGCGATCGATATTTTACCGGATTCCAGCGGCTCACGCAGTACCTCCAGCACGCGGCGATCAAACTCCGCTACTTCATCGAGAAACATCACGCCGTTGTGGGCGAGGGAGATCTCACCAGGGCGCGGATGGCTGCCGCCGCCTACCAGTGCGACACCCGACGCGGTGTGGTGTGGTGCCCGGAAGGGGCGTTGGCGCCACTGCTTGCGGCAAAAGCCCTGACTGCTGATCGACGAGATGGCTGCTGACTCCAGTGCCTCTTGCTCGCTCATCGTTGGCAGTATGGTTGGCAAGCGGTTGGCCAGCATACTTTTGCCGGTGCCGGGTGGTCCGACCATTAGCAGGCTGTGGCCACCCGCTGCAGCGATCTCCAGCGCGCGTTTGGCGTGGTGCTGAGCACGAATATCCGACATATCGACGCAGTAGTCTGTGCTTGGTGCCCAGTCGGTCAGTATGTGTGGTTGTAACTTTTTCGCACCGTTCAGGTGCGCGCAGATATCAAGCAGGTGTTCGGCGGGGATTATTTTGGCACCGTTGACTAGCGCTGCTTCGTCTGCGTTCTCTCTTGGCACTACAAGGGTGCGTCCAGCACTATGCGCCTGAATGGCTGCGGGGAGCGCGCCTCTGACACCTCTGAGCTCGCCGCTGAGTGCGAGTTCACCAATAAACTCATACGGTTGCAGAGCGCTGGCTGGGAGCTGCTCCGATGCGGCGAGGATGCCCAGCGCAATGGGCAGATCAAAACGTCCGCCCTCTTTGGGCAGATCGGCGGGTGCGAGGTTTACGGTGATGCGTCGCGCCGGGAACTCGAATAGTGCGTTGAGCATGGCAGCACGGACACGCTCTTTACTCTCTTTGACAGCCATTTCGGGCAGGCCGACTGTGGCGAGGCTGGGTAGGCCATTGGAGAGGTGGATCTCAACGGTGACCAGTGGCGAGTGCATGCCGGTCTGAGCCCGGCTGTAGACGATAGCGAGTGACATGAAACCCTTCCTTAGGTTGCCAGCGGATAGTGAATTCTGTTTTGTCACGTTTGATAACTGCATCTAATGCAGGGAGCGGTGTCCCGCCGCGATTGGGCTTAGCAGCGAGACCTATCGCGGCGAGGCGCCGCTCCTACGAGGAGTCTGACAAAATAGAATTCACAGGTTTTTTTATTTAACCACAGTAATGAGTTATCAGCTTATTAGCGATGACTCGGTGAAATTTACGGATCGACCGCCAGCTGTTTTTCCAGTTCGGCGACCTGCTTCTCTAATGCCTCAAGCTTGCTGCGGGTGCGGGCCAGTACCGCGCTCTGAACTTCAAACTCTTCGCGGCTAACCAGGTTCATCTTATTGAGATAGCTTTGCAGAATTTGCTGCATGTTCCTCTTTGCGTCGCGCTGCAGTTCGCTGATTCCTTCGGGTAGTGAACTGATCAATTTTTGGGTTAACTCATCGATGTTTTTGGGTTCGATCACCGCTGCTCTCCTCTCTAATTCGTGTTGCGTTGCGAGTTTGTCGCAAGTGTACGCCACTTTTCTGTGGCAAATAACCTGCCATAGATAATCACAAGGGCTGCGCGCCAACATAGTGCGTCATGAGTTTGCTGTGTATTTTTATGGTGCGTGAGTGCTCGTGCAAAAATACTGAGCACCCGTTAACTGACTGTTCTTCTGTTGAATATGCATTTGGCATGAATGGTGCAGTTTGGTTAGCAAGGATCAACAATTGATTCAGGGATGTGTTAGCGGAGCGATTCGCTCATTTGGAGGAGATAGAGAGAATGAAACTTGTCACTGCAGTTATTAAGCCTTTCAAGCTGGACGATGTGCGCGAAGCGCTGTCGGAGATCGGTGTTCAAGGTATTACTGTGACCGAGGTTAAAGGTTTTGGGCGCCAGAAGGGTCATACCGAACTTTACCGTGGCGCAGAGTATGTTGTGGACTTTTTGCCTAAAGTGAAGATCGAAGCCGCCATTACTGGCGAGATGTTGGAGCAGGTTATCGAAGCGATTACCAAAGCATCGCAGACCGGCAAGATCGGCGATGGCAAAATTTTTGTCTCAAGCCTGGATGAGGTTGTGCGCATTCGCACAGGTGAAACCGGCGCGGATGCCATTTAAGCCACCGCGAACAGCGAGTTGGCATAAACAGTTAACAACTGAGGAATACTAAAAGTGGAAGCTATCCCAGAAATTCATTACGTATTAAATACTTTATGGTTCGTCCTGACCGGTGCGCTGGTTATGTGGATGGCCGCAGGCTTCACTATGTTGGAAGCGGGTTTGGTGCGCGGCAAGAACACCACCGAAATTCTGACCAAGAACATCGCGCTCTACTCAATAGCTTGCATCATGTACCTGCTGATCGGTTACAACCTGATGTACGGTTCTGGCAACAGCTTTATCGGCGGCGGTTTTCTGCTCAGCGGTATCGCCGGTGAAGACGGTGTCTCAATGATGGGCGACTCTGGCCCCATGCACTCGATGAACGCTGACTTCTTTTTTCAGGTTGTTTTCGTTGCAACCGCGATGTCAATTGTCTCCGGCGCCGTGGCCGAACGTATGAAGCTGTGGGCATTTCTGTGCTTTGCCGTGGTTTTGACTGCTGTCATCTATCCGATTCAGGGCCACTGGAGCTGGGGCGGCGGTTTCCTCTCTGACCTGGGCTACAGCGACTACGCCGGGTCGGGTATTGTTCATTTAGCCGGTGCCTCTGCTGCGCTGGCTGGCGTGATTCTTCTCGGTGCACGTAAAGGTAAATATGGTGCCGATGGTGAAATTCACCCCATTCCGGGTGCTAACCTGCCGTTGGCAACGCTGGGTACCTTTATCCTGTGGTTGGGTTGGTTTGGTTTCAACGGTGGTTCTGAGCTCTCTATGAGTTCGAAAGGCGCTGCCGATGCTGTCGCTGCTGTTTTCCTCAACACCAATACCGCCGCTGCGGGTGGTATGGTTGCGGCACTGCTGACGGCTCGTTTGCTGTTCGGTAAAGCGGATCTAACCATGTCACTCAATGGTGCGCTGGCCGGTTTGGTGGCGATTACTGCGGCACCAAGTGCGCCTTCTCCACTGCTGGCTACCGTTATTGGTGCTATCGGTGGTGTGCTGGTTGTGTTCTCGATTATCACATTCGACAAACTGAAGATCGATGATCCGGTCGGCGCTATTTCAGTGCATGGCGTGGTCGGTATCTGGGGTGTGTTGGCGGTACTGTTGTCAACACCTGACGCTACACTGACCGGTCAGTTGGCGGGCATCGGTGCCATCTTTGGTTTCGTATTCGGAGCCAGCCTGATTGTTTGGTTCATCATCAAGATGATCATGGGCATCCGCGTCAGCGAAGAGGAAGAGTACGAAGGTCTCGATTTGACCGACTGTGGTATGGAAGCGTATCCAGAGTTCAATAATAAGTAGCTCTGGTTAGCTACACCGGCTGTGATGCCGGAAGCAATAGACGGGCGGTCTTATGATCGCCCGTTTTTTTTTGCGCGACTGCTTTTTATCGTTACTTTTTGTACGGTCACTTCAGGCTTGGGGTGCGTCCGCCTGACGGTAGAGTGCCGTGAGTTGTTGGTCGCAGGTAATGCGGTGGCCAAGGTCATGCAACAGTCCATCTTTTACCCGGTAGATCCAGCCGTTAACCGAGAGCTTTTGGCCCTGTTGCCAGGCGCTCTGCACAATCGTGGTGTCACAGACATTGGTGACCTGCTGCAACACATTCAATTCACAGAGCAGGTCGGCTCGGCGGCTGTCGTCGT
>JAADGQ010000101.1 GCA_013152295.1 Gammaproteobacteria bacterium
GTCCGGCGTGTTGAGCCCACCCTCGCCCTGGATAGGTTCGAGCAAAACCGCAACGACACTGCTGTTCGCTGCCATCTGTTTCAACGCATCCAAATCGTTATAGGGGATTCGCATAAAGCCAGAAAGCAGCGGTTCAAAGCCGCGCTGTACCTTGCTATTTCCTGTCGCGCTGATGGTCGCCATCGTGCGGCCGTGAAAGCTCTGCTCCATGACGATGATGAGTGGATTTTCCACGCCATTCTGGTGGCCGTACAACCGGGCGAGCTTGATAGCCGCTTCGTTGGCTTCGGCGCCGGAGTTACAAAAAAATGCGTTATCCATGCCTGACAACTGGCACAGCCGCTCAGCAAGCTGCTGTTGTGGTGCAATGCCATACAAGTTGGATGTGTGGATCAGCTGACTCGCTTGCTGGCAGATCACTTCAGTAACACGCGGATGGCAATGCCCCAAGCCTACGACACCGATACCGCTCAACGCATCCAGATATTTTTTGCCATCCGCATCCCACAGCCACACGCCGCTGCCACGCACCATAGTAACGGGCAGCCTCGCATACGTTGGCATGAGTGCGTCGTGTGGCGGTGGTTGTAGTTTCATCGTCGGGGCATCAGAGCATATAAGCAAAAAGGCAGCCTGTTCAGGCTGCCTTGAGAAGAGCGGTATTCTAGCGCCAAGCAATTGGCGAGGCAATCTATAGCCGTGGTGTCACTTATTGCGGCAGGCGCGGCATGGTCTGGAGCGGGAATTCGCCCGTTAATGTTTGCAAAAACGCGACAAGCTCATCGACCTGCGGCTGAGTCAGCTCTTTGCCCAATTCGACTTTCGCCATCACGCGCACAGCTTCGTCGAGCGTCTTTACCCGACCATTGTGGAAATAGGGGGCGGTGAGGGCAACGTTGCGCAGTGTCGGCACACGCCACATGCGCCGATCAGTTTCAACGCCCGTCACCAGGTAGCGACCGATATCTTTGGTTAGTTGATACAGTTCGTCATAGCGACTGCCTACATAGTTTGGGAATAGTTCATAAAACCCTTCGCCCATCTGGAACGCGAGCCCCGGCACCGGACCAGCAAGGTTGACCCAGAAATGGCAGGAGGCACAACCTGTCTCGATAAAACGCTCAAAACCACGCACAGCAGTATCCGATATGGCGGACGAATCACCGTTGAGGTAGCGATCGAAAGGGCCGTTGGGTGTGTTCAGCGTGCGAATGTACGTGGCAAGGGCTTTGCTGATATTGATGCTGTTCAGCGCACCGTCGCCACCGAACACCTGCTCAAATACACGCCGATACCCAGCGCTGGCGGCGATGCGCTGCTCTGCCTCAGCGCCATCATCCATCGCCATTTCGGTCGGGCTGGTGAGGTGCTCGGTAATGGCTTGCTCCAGACTCAAGGCACGGCCATCGCGGAACAGTATGGTGTGAAAGCCAGCATTCCACAGCGTTGGTGCACTGCGCGTACCGCTCTTGCCGCTGGCTCCAACCGAAGTCGCGAGACCATTGGTGCCACCCGCCATCACGTTATGGCAGCTGTTGCAGGAGAGGGTTTTGGTTTTAGACAGGCGTGGATCAAAGAACAGCTGCTGACCTAACGCCGCTTTGGCCGCGCTCATGCGATTGTCAGCCGGAATCGGTGGCTGCTCGGGCAGTGGCTGGAACGCCTCGAACGCTTGCGCCGTCGTTGCCACACACAGGCTCAATAAGGTGATGAATAATGAGATGAAAAGGGCACGTCTTTTGTTGATATGCATGGTATGCACAATTAGCTCCTGATTTTTACTCTGTCCCGGCTTCGGTAGCGCAAAGAAATTTGTGGCCGCATTCTACAGCAAGCCAGACTCCTCGCGCGATACGTGGCGGCTAATTGCACTCACTGCCTGCTGCCAACGAGGATCATCGAACAGGGTGGCGCGGTCACTGGCACCGCGTCCATGCATGCGCGCCAAACGCAGGTGGGCGGCTGGATTGAGGGGGATATCGATACCATCGAGCAATATTGGAATCGCTGCCAGCTCGTTGCACACCAAAACCATGTCACACCCCGCCTGCAGTGCGGCTCGGGCACGGTCGAGCATATTACCTGCGGGTTCAGCGCCGACCATACCAAGGTCATCGCTGAATATCACGCCCTGAAAACCCATCTGTTTTCGCAATACGTCGTTGACCCAGCAGGCAGAAAACCCGGCAGGCGCGCTATCCACCGCAGGATAGATGACGTGAGCCATCATGATGGCAGCGATGCCGGATTCGACCATGTGTTCGAACACCGCCATATCTTCGCAGCAGATATCTTCACGGCGACGCTCATCACAAGCGACTTCGTGATGCGAATCACTGCTGATGGCACCATGTCCAGGGAAATGTTTACCTGTTGCGGCCATACCAGCACTGCGCATACCGTGCATACAGGCGTGGGCCAGAGCGATGACACCTGCCGGAGTTTGATGGAGCGCACGATCACCAATGACGCTGCTAATGCCACGATTGAGATCGAGAATGGGCGCGAAACTGAAGTCGATGCCAACGGCGCGCAGTTCGCTGGCCATCAACCAGCCGACGGTCTCCGCAAGCCGTTTTGCTCGGGCCGGAGCCTGGTCATAAATTTCACCCAGGGTGCTAGCTTTGGGCAGCAGAGTGAACTCGTTGCGAAAACGCTGCACGCGGCCACCCTCATGATCGACCGCGATGAGCAGATGAGGAGTTCTTAATGTATGAATTTGCTCAGTGAGAGCGCTCAGCTGCGCGCTGTTTTCGTAGTTGCGTTCAAATAGGATGACGCCGCCGATGAGCGGGTGGCAGAGCATCTCACCCTCTTGCGCCGTTAACGCGAGACCGGAGATGCCGACCATCAGTGGTCCTAATGACATCATGGAGTTGGATGCCTGGCTAGATACCCATCATGGGCAAATCCGAGTACTGTTGTCAGAAATAGCGAGGAATAGTAAGGTGCTATCTCGTCATCGCCGTTCGCTCGAATATGATCGCGATTATCGATGCTGTTCACTCTATCAAAAGGAGCACTACCATGAAAAAAAGTCTATTGATGACAGCGGCGGCTGTTTCACTGTCGATTTCAGGCGCAGCCTGGGGCTGCGGCGACTCCGACATGCAGCAGCATGTTGGCGTTATTGCTGCTGTTGATCACAGCGCTGGAACGTTTACCATTATCGATGCCGAAACACGCCAACCCATTGAATTTTCTGCTGACAATGCAACGTTGAAAACCATCAGCAATAACCAATCTGTCCAAGTTCACTACGGTCAGGATGGCAGTGGCCAACTGCGCGCCAAAACGGTTATCTAATTCCCGATAGCGGTGACGAAAAGCGGAGAAGCAAACGCACCTAACAGACCGCCGTAACTGACATCAAGTTACGGCGGTTCTTTTTTACACTGTTGACCCTGCTAGCTGCTGCCCATATTCATCCAAACTACTCGGCAACATCCTTACTTTTTTCTCCGCCCGTCGCAACATCAGCAGACTTAGGCGTCGCCTCTGGCTTTGCAGCAACGGTTGGTTGTGCCGCTGGCGCAGGCTGATCTGACAGTCCGCCACTATCGAGTGAACGTTCTGTGGTACTGGGTGCGGCTGGGGTAACCTGAGCACTACTTTCTGCTCGCTCGCTCCCTTTGCCCGTGCTTGGCTTGTCTGTTGGCCCGTTTTCAGTTCGCGGCTGAGTACTTGTGCTGGAAGTACTTGTGCTTGCAGAAACGGCTGCATGTGAAGACTCCGCCACAGCCGCCGTCGCCTCTGCAACAACACTTGCGCCACCCTGGGCACTCTCTGAGGTCACCGAATCGCTGCTTTCAGCAGACGCTGATTCGCTGCGTGCAGAGCGTTGCCGCCCACCACGTCGACCACGACGAGATCCACGCCGCCTTGGACTTCTCTCTTCCACGCCTTTTCCTGAGCTTTGCTCAACGTTACCCGCACTGCCCTCGCTTGCGACGGCCTCAGTAGCAGCAGGCGCTGCTGTGCTAGCACTTTCTTTTACATTGCCATTGCTCTCGACTCCCTCGGCTGCACTGGCGACTTCGCCACCGTCCGCAGCTTGCTCTGGCACGCTGCCCGAACTACTGCGACGACGGCTCCCGCCGCGACTGCCTCGCCTGCTACGCCGACCATTCGGGCGTGCCTCTTGGCTCTGGCTTGAGGTTGCGGCAGAATCAGCACTGTCATTTTTCGCTGCACTGTCAGTCGCAGTCGGCTCTGCTTGATCGCTACGTGCCGTGCGACTGTTCTGCCTGCGTCGACTGCCGCCCTTGCCACCGCGACGACCATTTGTCTCATTTCGACGGGAAGAGCTGTTCGGTTCATGAGCCCTTGCACTCCCCTCTGGTGCACTACGCGCCTCGTCCTGCACAGACTGACTGCTCTCGGCATTTACCTTGTTTTCATCATCACCAAACAGCGACGACCAAAGGCGCTTAATGACACCGCCCCCTTCGCGCCCCTCCACTTTATCCTCACTGCGCGACGGCAAAGGCTGGTTGGGGGTGACCCGTTTGACCGAGGGCTCCTCCTTGGCCTGCTGTGGTAGCAGCTCTTCCGGCATAGGTGTCTCTGGCTCGCTGACCAACTTGTAACTGGCCTGATCATCAACACCATCATCCATAACGCTGCCATCGTGACGCACACGGTCAATTTTGAAGTTTGGCGTATCCATACCCGGCGTCGGCAACAGTATGATATGGATATTGTGCCGACCCTCAATATCACCGATGTCCCGACGCTTTTCGTTGAGCAGAAACGTGGCGATGTTCACGGGCACATGGATGATGATCTTGCCCGTCCCCTCTTTCATTGCGTTATCTTCGATGACTCTCAGAATCGACAGCGCCAATGATTCGGTGCTGCGAATACGGCCATGGCCAAGGCAGCGTGGGCAAACATCTTCACTATGCTCACCAAGCGATGTGCGAATTCGTTGCCGAGACATTTCAAGTAGGCCAAAGCGAGAGATGCGCCCTGTCTGTACGCGGGCGCGGTCAACCTTGAGTGCATTCTTGAGGCGGTTCTCCACCTCACGCTGATTGCGCGCTGGGTTCATGTCGATGAAGTCGATCACGATCAGGCCACCAATATCGCGCAGCCGCAGCTGGCGGGCAATCTCTTCAGCCGCTTCGACGTTGGTCGTCAGCGCAGTCTCCTCGATGTCACTACCCTGGGTGGCACGACCGGAGTTTATGTCGATAGCGATCAGCGCTTCGGTGTGATCGATGACAATAGCGCCACCGGAGGGCAGACGAATCTCCTGGTGGTAGGCCGCTTCAATCTGGTTCTCAATTTGATAGCGACTGAATAGCGGAACGGTATCTTCGTAGAGTTTGACCTTATGTAGGTTGTGCGGCATGACCTGCCGCATAAAGTCACAAGCTTCCTGGTGGAGCTTGGTGTTATCGATGAGGATCTCACCAATATCTTTACTCAGATAATCGCGAATCGCGCGAATGATGATGTTGCTCTCCTGGTAGACCAGAAAAGGCGAAGAGCGCTCCTGAGAGGCTTTGTCGATCGCAGCCCAGAGACGCAACAGGTAGTCCAGATCCCACTGCAGCTCTTCGGTACTTTTGCCGACGCCTGCAGTGCGCACGATAAGACCCATATTTTCAGGGATATCCAGCCCGCTCATGGCTTCGCGCAGCTCGCTGCGCTCATCACCCATAATGCGTCGCGAAACGCCGCCAGCGCGCGGGTTATTGGGCATTAAAACCAAGTAACGGCCAGCGAGACTGATGTAGGTTGTTAGTGCTGCACCCTTGGTGCCGCGCTCCTCTTTATCGATCTGGACAACAATCTCTTGCCCCTCTTTGAGGACATCCTTGATCTTGGCGCGTCGCGAGCCCTCTTCGGGCATTGAGGTGTAGTAGCTAGGGGCAACCTCCTTGAGCGGCAGAAATCCATGGCGATTACCACCATAATCGACAAACGCCGCTTCGAGGCTAGGCTCAACGCGGGTAATTTTACCTTTGTAAATATTGGATTTTTTACGTTCTCGGGAGGGGGTTTCGAGGTCCAGGTCTTGTAGATATTGGCCATCAACAATGGCCACGCGCAACTCCTCTGGCTGGGTTGCGTTAACCAGCATTCTTTTCATTAGCACTCTCTTTAGCGCTCAACCTCAGTTGTTAAACATGAGCCGGAGACATTGTCGCCATGTCATTTACCGCTAATAGCTATCGCTATTGTTGTCGGGCGGTGTACGGGGCGATGTCATCATCCGACCGGCTCTTTGTTTATTATTTTCGGGAGCGCGGTTGTCGTTGCGCTCCATCAATCTTTTTCGGGAGCGCAATGCAAATTTGTTTAAAGTGTTCGTATTTTCTGAGCGAACACACCTGTCTGGCAGCGAGCCGCGCTCACGCGGTTTGCGCCACTTAATCTCTCCTGATGGCGGTTCTGTCCGCAGTATGTCGCTTACCAAGCCACCTTGAGGTGTCGGACTATAACAACAATCAATACCCGCAGCAATAATTGCTTGGTGAGCTGTTATCATTCACCAATGGTCAAACAGACAGACTCCCCTCATCGAGTAGGGCGCACAGGGGATGCGCCCGTGGCGACAAAAAGCCCCGTCCGCCAAATCACCGTTAACGAGGGCCAGGTTGGGCAGCGTATCGATAATTTCCTGCTCAACATATTGAAAGGGGTGCCGCGCACTTATATCTACCGCATCCTGCGCAAGGGTGAAGCGCGCGTCAACAAAGGCCGAATCAAACCAACCTACCGACTGGAAAACGGCGACGTAGTGCGCGTTCCGCCGGTGCGCTGCACCGACCCTGATACTGGCAAGGGTAAGCCTGGCGAACGCATGATGGCAACGGTACGTGACAGCATTATCTATGAGGATGATGACCTGCTCGCCCTCAACAAACCATCGGGCATCGCCGTACACGGTGGCAGCGGCGTCACGCACGGCGCCATCGAAACCATTCGCTGCCTCTACCCCAACGCCCCCTACCTGGAGCTGGTCCACCGCCTCGACCGGGCCACATCCGGCTGCCTGCTCATTGCTAAAAATCGCGTGATGCTGCTACGCCTGCACGAGCTACTGCAGCGCGGCGCGATTGACAAACATTATCAGGCGTTGGTCAAAGGCGAGTGGCGGGGCGAGCTCTGCAGCGAAGCACTAACGCGCAACGTACAACAGTCTGGCGAACGCATGGTGACTGTCAGCACCAACGGCAAATCGGCGCAGACCCGATTCACGCCCCAGCGCTGCTTCCGCGACACGACACTCATGGACGTAGAACTCTACACCGGCCGCACCCATCAAATCCGCGTTCACGCTGCCCACGCGGGACACCCACTCGCAGGTGATGACAAATACGGCGATGATGCTTTTAACCGGCGGATGCGCCACGATGGACTTAAACGACTCTTTTTGCACGCCGACTCTATCGCATTCAAAATCACCGAGACGGGCAGAAAGTATCGGATTGAAACACCGTTGAGCGCTGAACTTGAGGCCATCGTAGCGAAACTTCAGCCCCGACAGCAGAAATAAATACCAACCCATACCAAGACTTAACGCCGACTAGCATTTATCCAACCACTTCGGTATGCTAACCGACCTCAAATTGAGGAGAGGTGGCTGAGTGGTCGAAAGCGGCGGTCTTGAAAACCGTTGAGGGTTTATCCCCTCCCAGGGTTCGAATCCCTGCCTCTCCGCCAGCCATATTTTTTACTGTCTCCGTACCTCTTTCAGCCTGCACTTTTCTCCGTTCTGCCTCCCCCAATCGCTTACACTGTACGAGTGGACATTCATTAATCGGGCAGGAGGATGTCATGACTACAAAAGAGCGTGCAAAAGAGAAAAAAGAGGTGGAAGTGGTATTACCCACTTGTGAGATCTGCATGAAGGAGATACCGAGCTCTGCGGCATTGAGCGTAGAGTGTGGTGAGTATGTGCAGTACTTCTGCGGCAGCGATTGCTATGCGCGTTGGAAGGACAAGGCGGACGAAGCCAATAAGTAACCAGCAATCTGGCTAAAGCTTTTCTAATGTAGTATTTCGTGATGCACGAAAGGGATCGACCACTGGCTGACTGCTTTGTTGCTAACTTTAGGCAGTCAGATAGTGGCCGCTCTCTGAGCGACTCAGATGACTGCGCTCTCTTGCTGTGGATTCGTTGCAGCGTTGTGGGCAAAGTGTAAAACCTCCTGCAGCGAGCGAAAAGCGTTAGCATCGAAGTCGCGAAACATAAAGCCGACACCACCATTTGCCGTACGTACGACCCTTGCCCCGATTTTGTGCCGGGTCATCTGTTCGTTGTTGCTCAGTGAAAAAGTTAACTCCACCATATCGTTATTGTTAAGCACTTTTGAATCCATCTGTAAAAATGCTCCGCCCAGCCCGATGTCGTGGGTGTGCAAGTCGGCCAGGGTCTCGCCCATATGACTGATGTCGACACTTAAATCGACCTGAGTGCGGGTGCTCCAGCGCTGTTCCATTATCTCTCTCCTATTCATTTTATAGTGCATCTGTTTAACTTAGATCAGGCTACTTTTTCGCTTGTTGCAGTATATATTCCCGGTGAAAAGCAGGCCCCTTATGCAATGATCTCTAATAGTTTTAACAGGCCGTTAAAGCTTCGGCGCTTATTGAGCTATGTTGGGCCAACAACTCATGCGGGCATTAATATGAGATTACATTAATGAATCAGCAAATATTATGCCTGAACTTGCAGGTGCCGCTGCTTCTACCCTTAAAATAATAAGTTACGTGACATTAATCAATAACCTCTCGCTATTTCGTGACGATTATTGGTGTCGGTGCTGTAAAGTCCTTCAACATAACATTTAGAAAACCAATAAGTTTCTGGTTTTTATAGCCATAATCGTCACAGCAGTGCGGACTCTATTTTCGCGAATCTATGGTAAGCAGGTGATATCGCCGCGACCTTCACGCATCACAACCGGCACTTCGCCAGAGCAATCCAGAACGGTGGTCGGCTCAATACCGCAGTGACCGCCATCAATGACCAGGTCGATCTGTTTGCCGAGGCGGTCCCTTATCTCATGGGGGTCAGTCATGGGAAGATCATCGTCGGGAAGTGTCAACGTGACACTCATGAGTGGTTCGCCAAGTGTTTCGAGCAATGTTTGAGCGATGGTATTGTCGGGCACCCGCAGGCCTATTGTTTTCCGTTTCGGGTGACGCAGCCGCCGTGGCACTTCCCTGCTCGCTTCGAGAATAAAGGTGTATGCACCGGGCGTGAGTGATTTAAGTAGCCGGTAGGCGCTGTTGTTGACCTTTGCGTAGAGGGCAATTTCCGACAGGTCACGGCACACCAACGTGAAGTTGTGCGCTGCCTCCAATTGGCGAATCTGGCGAATACGGTCGATGGCCGTTTTGTCCCCCAGGTGACAGCCCAGCGCATAGCTGGAGTCGGTTGGGTAGACAATGACGCCGCCGTCGTTAACGCAGCTAATTGCTTGTTTGATTAAGCGCGCCTGGGGATTGTCGGGGTGAATTTGAAAAAACTGACTCATAACAGGATTCCAATTATTGGGCAGCAGACGGAGCTGTTGGATGCAGACAGCTCTCTGCGGCACTGGTGGGGCCGCGCCACTGGCCGCTCTCCCAAATGGGGGACAAACCGTGCGGTAGCGCTGGCAACCTGCCTGCAGCCATGCGGTTATCTTCCGGGGCATGAAAGTCTGAGCCGACAGAGGCGAACAGGGAAAATTGTTGCGCATACCGGCCCATCATGCGGTGCTCATCTGCGTTATGGCTACCGCTGACAACCTCGATACCTGCACCACCCAGCGCTTTGAACTCTGCAAACATCAACCTGAGTTTTGTTGCGGTCATGGAGTAGCGGGCGGGATGGGCGACGACGGCCAGCCCACCTGCACCCCTGATCCAGCCCACGGCTTCCTCAAGGGTTGCCCACTGGGTCGGGATATAGCCTGGCTTGCCCCTAGTCATAAAACGTTTGAAGACCTGTGATCTGTTTTTGGCGTAGCCATTTTCGAGCAAGAAGGACGCAAAATGGGTGCGCCCAATGACTTCGCGCTGAGCAAATTTTTGAGCACCGGCGTAGGCGCCCGAAATACCGTGCTTTTCTAATGCAGCACCAATTTCCAGCGCGCGATGGTTACGTATTTCACGCAGTTTCGACAGACCCGATTGCAGCGGTGCGTTGTCAATATCAACGCACAGGCCGACGACGTGCAGCAGCTGGCCACTGCGCCATGAGACAGATATCTCCAATCCGGGGATGATAGTGAGGGGGGTTGTTTGAGCGGCAGCAATGGCCTCTGCAACACCGTCAGTGGTGTCGTGGTCAGTGAGCGCGAGGGCATCGATACCCTGCGCCGCTGCGTGGGCAACGAGTTCATCCGGCGCAAGTGAACCATCTGAGGCGGTGGAGTGGCAGTGTAAATCGTAGCGCAGTGAAGCGCCGTTTATGGTCTCTGGCATGGTCAGGGGATTAACGTATAATGTCTCGCTCGATTGAGAAGGAGGACGGTTTGCTTTGACAGCCGATCAGCCCCCTCTCGTTCACGCTATGCTATTTAATTAACTTAACAAGTTTTTTAACAAACTCTTTAATAAACTACCGACTATTATAAACCCGATGAAATTTCTGTTTGATTTTTTTCCCATCCTGCTCTTTTTTGTCGCCTATAAAGCCTACGATATCTATGTTGCTACCGCCGTTGCGATCGTCGCTTCCTTCGTTCAAGTTGGCGGCTACTGGATCAAGCATCGCCGTTTTGAAAATGCGCACCTTATTACACTGGCTATTGTTGTGGTATTTGGTGGGGCGACGCTGCTGCTGCAAGATAAAACATTTATTCAGTGGAAACCTACCGTGGTGAACTGGTTATTTGCCGTTGTATTTTTTGGCAGTCAGTTTATAGGCAAGAAAAATATTGTTCAGCGCATGCTTGACCAGGCACTGGAGTTACCTGCTGTGGTGTGGGCACGCCTCAACTACTCCTGGGTCGCATTTTTTATTGTCTCGGGTGCCGTCAATCTGTATGTGATGTACAACTACGATGAAGATACCTGGGTTAATTTTAAACTGTTCGGCATGATGGGGATGACGCTGCTATTTATGGTTGTGCAAGGGCTCTATCTGTCACGTCACGCTAAAGCTATTGCGCAGGAGGACAAACCATAATGTTGTACGCAGTGATCGCAGAAGATCACGAAAACAGTTTGGCACTGCGTATGCAGCATCGCCCGGCGCACCTGCAGCGTTTACAGCAGCTCACCGATGAGGGACGCTTGCTGTTGGCCGGTCCTCACCCTGCGCTGGATTGTGAGGATCCGGGTGAAGCGGGGTTCAGCGGCAGTCTTATCGTTGCTGATTTTTCCTCTCTCGAAGATGCGCAAGCGTGGGCAAATGCCGACCCTTTTGTGGCGGCTAAGGTCTATCGCACCGTGACGGTAAAGCCGTTCAAAAAGGTGTTGCCGTGACCGCTGTTGATCGTGTCCAGTTGATAAAATCAGCACTCGATGAGGCGCTGTCACCGCAGCAGCTGAAAATTACCGACGACAGCCATCTGCATGCGGGGCACGCGGGTGCTCAACGCGGCGGGCATTTCACTGTTTTCATTGTCGCCGAAGCTTTTGTCGGCAAATCATTGCTGCAACGCCACCGCGCTGTTTATGCGGCACTTGATACACTGATGGACGGCACCATTCACGCGCTGAGCATTCAGGCGCATACGCCGCAAGAGATATGAAGAGTAGCCAGCACTGTTTCCGAAGGTCAGTAACCTTCATCATGTTATAAGCAAAGTTAAGGGGTCAGTTATGAGAGTTTTTGGGGTGCGTTATCGTGGATTGATGTGTCTATTGGTTGCTGTCGGCCTGTTATTGGTAACAGTAACTCACGCGGCTGAAAACGTTATCCACAGCGGTGATGTTGTGGCAACCGTTAACGGCAAAAAAATCAGCCACGAAACATTTGAATTTTATGCGTTAAGACGAGCCAACCAACCGCTGCAGCAGTTAGGCACGGATGAGCAAAAACAGCTACTGAACGATTTGGTAACACTTGAATTGATCTATCAGGATGCTCAGGCTAAAGGGTATGATAAAAATCCAGAAGTCGTCCAAGTACTTGAGGCGCAGCGCCAGGATATATTAAGCAGCTTCAGCATACGCCAGGAAGTGATGGCAAAGACGCCACCCGAGGCGGAGATTCGTGCGCGTTACGAGGCGCAGCTCAAATCAGCAGGTGTCCCCAAGGAGTATAAAATTTGGCATATCCATCGCGAGACCGAAGCAGAAACGGCTGCTGTTTTCGATGAGCTGAAAAAAGGCACCGATTTTATCACCCTGGCAACGGCCAAGGGAGAGAACCTGGGTTGGGTCACTGCACAGCAAGTGGTCGGCCCTTTTGCCGATGCAATGATGAAGTTGGCGCCGGGCAACTACACGCCATCTGCTGTTAAAACCGAGTTTGGCTGGCACGTCATTTTCGTCGAGCAGGTACGGGACATTGCACGGCCTTCATTCGAGGAAGCGAAACGTAAATTGATGGAGCGCGAGCAGGGTGAGATTGTCGATGCGTATATTGATCGCTTGCAGAGCGCAGCCAAGATTGAACTCTCGTTATAGCCTTTGTCATAACAGCCTGCGCAAAACTAGCTAGTCGCGTACGCCCACAGTGGCACATACCGCCAGCCGTGGTTAAGCGCACGTTCCAGCTCTCGGTAGTTAGGTTCGATGCTCTTGACCAGTGCCCAGTACTCTCTTGAGTGGTTGAGGTGAACGGTGTGGCACAACTCGTGAACGAGCAGATAGCGTACCAATGAGCGCGGAAGAAACAGCAGATTGCGATTAAGATTGATATTTTTTCGCTGGCTACAGCTGCCCCAGCGACTCTTTTGACCGCGAATGGTGAGTTTCCCGTAGGGCAGCGCAAGCGCTGTGCTGACCTCAAGCAGCAGAGGGCTTAACGTGATTTTTGCCTTTTCATGCAGCCACTTTCTCAGTTGCTCGCGCGGATTGCCCTCCGAGCTTGTCGTAATAAGGAGTGATTGGTCCGTTTCGGTGATCCGGGACGACGGTGTTAGGTTGCCCTGCGCTGGCCGCTGCTCGTAACGGATCTGCCAACGGCTGTCGAGTGCGGCCAGCGCGACCATTGTGGGCAGCGTTGTATCGAGATTTTGGTGGTGTTGCTGTTTTAGACGTGATAGTGATTCAATAACCCAGGCGCGCTGTTCGTGGATAAATGCGCTCACCTTTTTTTGGCTGACCCCCTTGGGCGTGACGACTTCAACCTCTCCCCAATGCGATATTTTGATACGCACATGGCGCGCTCGCGAACTGATCCTCACCTTATACTCAAACGGCAGCGGCTCAGTTTTGAGTGGCTGTAAAAATTCAAACATCATGCACCCACAAAAGGGGCGTGCGAGCAATGCGCAGAGATCATGAGTAACGCGAATAAATTTTTTTGCATCTCGCTGTTGGCATCGCTGTTGGTGAAAGTAGTTTTCGCCGCGGTGGTGCCGATTACCGGTGACGAAGCCTATTTCGTATTATGGGGCAAAAACCCCGATTTTGGGTATTACGACCATCCACCCATGATCGGCTGGATCTTGAGCCTGCTGCTGATTGTGGGGGATTCCGAGCTACTGCTGCGCACGCCTGCGATCACGGCAACGACCATCATCGCACTGCTGATCTGGCGCCTGCTGAAAAACCATAATGCAACCCAGGCGGCGCTGCTGGCGTCCCTCTATCTGTGGGCGCCGGTCAATCTGTTTGCCGGTTTTCTGGTGACCACCGATACGCCGTTAATGCTCTTCTCTGTGCTGTCTGCCCTCTGTTTCTACAAAGCGACGATTAGTGATGATCGACGACTCTACTATCTGCTCGCCGGTCTCTTTCTCGGTGCTGCGTTTCTCTCCAAATATTTCGCGGTACTGCTGGGCCTCAGCTATCTCTGTTACATACTTTTTTTTCGGCGACAGCGGAAAGCCTTTAAAGGGCTGCTGATCGTGGTGTTGGCAGCGCTGCCATTTGTACTGCTTAATCTCTACTGGAACTACTGCCACTGCTGGAATAACATTCTTTTTAACCTCATGAACCGGAACAGCAACGAGCCATTTTCAGCGCTGCACCCTGCGCTCTATGGGGTGCTGTTGCTCTACCTGTTAACGCCGCTGTTGCCCTATTATCTGTTGCGTGAACATACTGGATTGTGGACGCGCATTCGTGACTCGCGACTGATGATTTTTAGCGGTTTTTTTATGGTACCGCTGGCCGTATTTGCACTGCTGTCACTGAAAAAAACCATCGGCTTGCACTGGCTGCTGGCGTTTTACCCTTTCTTGTTTATAGCGTTGTGTGGATTGCTCAGCAATCGGCGCTTGATCGCCCTGCTGAAATTCATGATCCCTTTCTCCGCTCTGCATCTGTTGGCTGTGGCTGTGTTGCTTTTGCTGCCGCCGTCTATTTTCAGCAGTAACCCGGTGTTGTATAAAACGTTGCTGATGAGTGCTCACCCGGAGCAGACGCGGCAAGCGTTGCAACCGTGGGCAAAAACCTATCACTTCGCGACCGAAAGCTACGTGCGCTCGGCGATTTTGGCTTACTACACCGACCAACCGGTGATGGTGATCGGCAACGGTTCAAAACATGCGCGCCAGGACGATCTGCTGACAGACTTGCGTTTGCTACAGGGCGAAAATATTTTGATCTTTGCGCGCGAAGCGATTGCGCCCGAGGCGTACAAATCCTACTTCGAGCAGCTAACGGCGGAGGAGATCACTATCGACGGCGTCACCTTCCCTGTGTTGCTGGGCCAGGGTTTTCGCTATGAACCCTACCGAGATTCGATTCTGACTGAAGTCAAAGCGCGCTTTTACAACATCCCCGAGTTTTTGCCCTACGGCGCGTGTTATTTTTTGCAGCGTTACTTTCCGTCGCAGTGACCCGCAGCCGTGATTTGAGCTACAGCTTAAACTGCAGTTGTTGGGGTCACTGCTTGATTATTTTCTGGATCTCTTTGAGTCGAGATGAATATGACATTGACAAAGGCGCGCATGCGCATTGCTCTGCTGCTCTTGATTGTGGTGCCAGAAGTAGTGCTGGGAACGCAGACGGCACTGGCCGAAGGATTGACACAGCAGCGTGCCAGGCAGGCACAGATTCTCGAGCTGTACACTGCGTATCGGCAGGCTGACTTCCCGTCCGCGCCGGATATCAGCGTTGCAGAACTGCTCAAGTTACAACAACGTGAGACAGTGGTGCTGGTTGATGTGCGCGAGCCACGGGAGGTGGCAGTATCGATCATCCCAGAGGCAATCAGTCGTGATCGTTACGAGCAGCGGCGCGCAGAATTTAGAGACCGCACGGTGGTGATCTACTGCACGATTGGCTATCGCAGCGGGCTATATGTCAA
Source organism: Gammaproteobacteria bacterium (assembly GCA_013152295.1). GTDB lineage: Bacteria > Pseudomonadota > Gammaproteobacteria > JAADGQ01 > JAADGQ01 > JAADGQ01. The sequence continues at coordinate 15,380 of JAADGQ010000101.1, forward strand.
ACAGATCCGTCGCGAAGGCATTA
>JAADGQ010000175.1 GCA_013152295.1 Gammaproteobacteria bacterium
GGTATCTCGAGCTGCCTGCACAAATCCTGCAAGCTCCTGTGGATTCTCCTCTTTCACCCGCAGCAGCATGAGAAAGGCGCCCAGCTGTACGGGTTCAACTTCATCGGCAAGTATCATTCGCATCGCCTCGTGTGCCTCACACTGAGTTAACGGACGTGCGCCTTTTTTGCCTTTACCCAGGATGCGGACATACTGTGCAAAAGGGTGTTCTTCAACCATAGCCGTTTAGCTGTTTTTTAGTTACAACAAAAAAAGCCCCGATTAACGGGGCTTCTCCATGAATCAGCAGATTGCGTTACGACGATCAATCGTCCCCGCCGAACGCTCCCAGCAAGTGCAACAAGCTGGTGAACAGATTGTAGATGGTGACGTACAGAGTAACCGTCGCCAATATGTAGTTGGTTTCGCCGCCATGTATCATTTCACTGGTCTGGTACAGTATCAAACCGGACATCAACAGCACAAACATGCCGGACACCACCAGAGAGAGCATCGGAATTTCAAACAGAAATGCACCAATACCAGCCAAAAATGCGACGAGAATACCCGTCATCAAAAAACCACCCATAAAACTGAAGTTTTTCTGGGTGCTTAACGCATAACCTGACAGGCCGAGAAAAATGACGCCCGTGGCGCCCAGTGCCGTCATCACCAGCTGACCACCATTGGGCAGGCTCAGATACATGGAGACAATGGGCCCCAGCGTCAGCCCCATAAATCCGGTCAGAGCAAAAACAGCAGCGATGCCCCATACACTGTTCTGCAACTTGTGAGTCAAAAACAGCAATCCGATGTAGCCCACCAACGTGATAAGAAGCCCAGGGTGGGGCAGATTCAACATGATAGAAGCACCCGCCGTCGCCGCACTGAAAAGCAGTGTCATCGAAAGCAGGATATAGGTATTGCGAATCAGTTTATTGGTGGCGAACGTAACCGATGTCGCATTCGTACTAATCGGTGTGTATGAACTCATGCGTGAATTAACCTCACATAATTTATTGATAAATAAGCGGTAAAAATGGAATCGCAACAGACAACAGTGCGCTCTCCGCCATCCAGTGCACAGATTCTACCGAGGCATATGACAAAAATCTACTCGAAAAATCTGTCTATCCTCATCGAAATCCCTGTTGCAGAATTAGAGCAAGCAAACCTTAATTAGTTTCAACAATCACAAAAACTCTCTTTCCAACGAAAACGACTCTACACAGCAACAAGCTGTCACTCCGTTGCTCCATCAAGGTTGACCGCCACGTTGTCAATCAAGCGAGCACCGTCCAACTGTCCAGCCGCAACAATCTGCAGCTGCCGATCCGTCGAACAGGGCTCGGCCAAATTTTCGCTGCGGCGAATAACGAAATAGTCTACGGGTTGAAAACCGGCGGACTCCAACGTGGCCACTGCGGCGGACTCCAGTACCCGCCACTCTTTACTTTCACCGCTGTTCCCTCTGAGCAGCTGCTCTTTTACTTGGCACAGCGTTCGATACAGTGCAGGCGCCTGACGGCGCGCCTCTTCACTCAAATACTGGTTGCGCGAACTCATCGCCAGACCATCGGCTTCGCGCACCGTCTCAATCGCGACAATCTCAACAGGAATGGAGAGATCCTCGACCATGCGCCGAATCACCAACACCTGCTGGTAATCTTTTGCGCCGAAAAATGCCACATGCGGCTGCACGATATTCAGCAACTTACACACCACAGAGGCAACACCAACAAAATGGCCGGGGCGGGCGCTACCACAAAGGATGTCGGATATCCCAGGCACCTCGACCCGCGTTGCATCAGCCGAACCACGGTTATAGATCTCTTCAACCGGCGGTGCAAACAGCAGGTCAGCCTGGTGATTCGCTAACTTGTCAGCATCAGCAGATAGCGTGCGCGGATAGTCGCCGTAGTCCTCATTTTCGCCAAACTGCATGGGATTAACGAAAATACTGGCAACCACGCACTGCGCCCGCTGCCTGGCTTCATCGATCAATTTCAGGTGGCCCGCATGGAGATTACCCATGGTTGGCACAAAAGCGATGCGCTGGCCATCGCGGCGCCACTGCGCCACCTGCTCACGTAGCGCTGCAATGGTATGCACTGTTTTCATAAAAAGAGAGCGTGGCTATATATTAATCGTTACGTAAATATTCGAAGACAAAAAACATCGCCGTAGGCCTGATCAAGCTTAAGCGGATCAGGCATTAGTACGCAGGAAAACCCCGCCCGTTCCGCCAAGGCTTGAACGGGCCTACGGGTTACCTGTATGAATAACTGCATCACCTGATATGCAGATTTATGTGCAAAAGGTATGCTCTGCGGCTGGAAAGGCGCCCGATTTCACTGCCGCTACATAGCGCTCAACCGCACCCTGTATCGAATCAGCGCCCAGCATAAAATCCTTGCAAAATCGCGGTCGCTTGCCGGGTGTTATGCCCAATATATCGTGCAGCACCAACACTTGTCCGGCACAACTTGAGGCAGCGCCAATGCCGATCACTGGCACTTCGGTAGTGGCCACAACCGTCTCCGCCACTGCTGTGGTCACACACTCCAGCAACAGTAGGTCAGCACCCGCCAGCTGCAGTGCCTGCGCATCGTCAACAATAGATTGAGCCGCTGCTGCATCGCGCCCCTGAACGCGATAACCGCCCATTTTGTAGAAAGATTGCGGCCTCAAACCCAGATGGGCACAGACTGGAATGCCGTTGCGTGCCAGCGCACGCACCACTTCAGATTGATCACCACCGCCCTCCAGCTTGACCATCTGGGCACCGCCCTCTTTCATCAGCCGGGCCGCGTTTTCCAGCGCCTGAGCAGGGCTGCTGTAACTCATGAACGGCATGTCCGCAATCAACAGCGCACGTTTTCGTGCGCGTGCCACACAGCGGCAGTGGTAGATCATCTCGTCAACGGTGACAGGCAGCGTGGTGGCTACGCCTTGAATCACCATCCCCAGAGAGTCGCCAACCAGTATCACCTCGATGTCAGCCGCCTCTAGCACGGCGGTGAACGTAGCGTCATAAGCGGTCAGACAGGCGATTTTCTCCCCTGATTTTTTCATTTTAGCCAAGGTATTGAGAGTCACCGCAGTCAGCGGTTTGTCACTGTATGTACTCATGTTCTCACCCCGTGAGACTGATAAGCCGAGCAGAAAGATGGCTCATCAATCCAAAAAAACATTCGGCAACGGATTAAAATAGTGGCGTCCTCGCTGTGCGCTGGTCGCCTGCTCCAATAGCAGTGCGTAGCTTTCGTCGTGATGCACCCAATCGATCTCTGCCGCGTTGACGATAAGCAACGGCGCTGCGTCATAAAAATGGAAAAAGCGCGCATAGGCATCGTTAATACGTCGCAGATAATCAGCGCTGATACGCTGTTCATAACCGATGCCGCGTTTGTTAATGCGCTCTATCAACACCTCCACCGGTGCCTGCAGGTAGATCACTAAATCGGGGGTCGGCGCATCGAGTGTAAGGTGCTGGTAGACCTGTCCGTAGAGCCGCATCTCATCGTCGTCCAGAGTGACCTGTGCAAACAGGCGATCTTTTTCGATGAGAAAATCAGCAACCCGTGTGGGCCGGAACATATCGCCCTGACGCAGTGCCTGCAACTGCTGAGCACGCTGCATAAGAAAAAAAAGCTGGGTCTGTAGCGCTGCCTGGCGGGGGTTGTCGTAAAAGCGTTCAAGAAATGGATTCTCCTGCGCACCCTCCAACAACAGCTCAGTTGAAAACGTCTCTGCCAAGCGCGTTGCCAGGCTCGTCTTGCCGACGCCGATCGGCCCCTCCACCACGATGTAACCTGGATTATCTGCACTCACAAGCTCTACTCAATACGCTCCAAACCACGCGCCGGGCAGCGTTCCACCCACTGCTTCAGATTTCCCGCACCAGGAATCTCAAGCGCTGGCGCAATTTCGAACAGAGGGTATAGCACAAACTCCCGTGCCAGCATCTCTGCATGAGGAATCGTCAAAACGGCATCGTGCATTCTAACATCGGCGTAGAGCAATATATCCAGATCCAACACCCGCGCAGCCCAACGCTCACCGCCACGCACCCGCCCATGGTGAGCCTCAATAGCCTGCAGCTGGGCCAGCAACTCCTGTGCAGATAGCGCGGTCTCCAGCTCTGCAACAGCATTGATATAATCTGGCTGCCCCGCAGGCCCTAGTGGCGCACTACGATAGAGGGACGAGCGACGCATACAACAGCTGGCGGGCAGCGAATCCAGAGCAACAAAGCCCCGCTTCAACTGCGCAACGGGGTCGTCAAGATTACTTCCGAGCCCAATGTAGACGCATTTCGGCAGTGTGTTCACAAAATCGATGGGCCTACAAAATGTTTACTCTGCGCTGGGTTCCGTTCGCTTGCCGCGCCGTCGACGGCGTCGGCGCTTGAGCGGCGGTGCCGCCGCGTTGCCCTGTTGCCCGACGGGGTTCTCTTTTTGAATCTCCGTCCACCAATCGCACAACTCCTGAATCTCCTCCCCGGCTTCACCACGCAACAACATAAAATCGTAAGCAGCACGAAACCGTGGATGGCTGAGAAAGCGTAGTGGCCGTTTACCGCCGCGCTGGTGAAAACGTGGCTGCAGCGCCCAGATCTCACGCATCGGCACACTGAAACGACGCGGTATAGAGACGCTGGAGATCTGCCGCGCCAACACCGCATCAGCAGCCACTTGCAGCGCCTGTGTTTCGCTCATATCCAGTGCGCTCTTCTTCTCAGCCATCACACGCACCGGTTCCCACAACAGCGCGGCAAACAGAAAAGCGGGCGTCACGGGTTTACCAGCGGCAATGCGCTTGTCTGTATTTGCCAACGCCTGCGCCAGAAACGTCAACGGGTAACCCTGCTCCTCAACCGCCAACGCAGACTCTGTTAACGGAAACATGTGCCCAAACAGATCGTAGTGGCGCAGCAGTTCAAAGGTCTGTAGTGCGCAGCCACCCATAAACAGCTTGAGGATCTCATCGTAGATGCGCGCGGCAGGGATATCTTCGAGCAGCGCCCGTAGCGCGTTGATGGGTGCCTCCGAGTCAGGGTGAATCCTGAACCCCAGCTTGGCTGCAAAACGCACGGCGCGCAGCATACGCACTGGATCTTCCCGGTAGCGCACCTCGGGATCACCGATCACACGCAACAGACCGCTCTTCAAGTCACTCATGCCGCTGGTGTAATCCAACACCTCAAGCGTGCGAATATTGTAATAGAGGGCATTCACCGTAAAATCGCGGCGCCAGGCATCGTCATCCAGACAACCATAGACGTTATCACGCAGAATCATACCGTCCTTGGCTATACCCCCCTCCTCCCCCGAGTGGGCAGCGCGAAAAGTCGCTACTTCGATAATCTCCCGACCAAAACGCACATGAGCAAGACGGAAGCGACGCCCAATCAGGCGGCAGTTACGAAACAGCGCATCAACCTCTTCGGGCAGCGCATTGGTCGCAACATCAAAGTCCTTCGGTTCACGACCCAGCAACATATCGCGCACACAGCCACCCACGAGGTACGCTTCGTAGTCAGCCTCGTTCAGGCGATAGAGTACCTTGAGCGCATTTTCATCGATGTACGCTCTCGAAATCGTATGCTCTGAGCGCGGTATAACGGTGGGATTGTTAATATCTGTTCCTTCTGCCTACACTATTTACCGACAGTGCCCATCCGCCCGGCCAACACCCGCAGCCAACGGAACGGTGATAGGCCTGTTGTTTAGCGCGACACCAAGCACCAAAAAATAGAAAAAAGAGGCATCATACCATTTGCCGCAGCAGTCATGCAGAGCGCAACCCTCGCAACAAACCACATACATAAAAACTACAACCTATACAACAAATTACCAATAAACTAACAAAAAACCACTGCTGACCCGATAACAGACCGTGGCGCGAAACGCCACCGTTCGATCAATGCTACAATTGCCAAGCTTGACCCGCTTTTTGGTTCCGTTTTTGTCTCAGGTTGCAACATGGCACTACCAAGCACAGCCCGCTTCACGATGGCCTCACGAGTGCTCTGGCGCCTGTGCCTCGCGCCTATTGCGCTGCTGGTTGCGATCAGCGGCTGCGACAATCAACCAACCGCTGGTGATCTGCAAACAATCCGCAAGCGCGGTGAGCTGCTGATCATTACCCGCAACGCGCCCACCACCTACTACCAACATCAGGATGAGCTTGAAGGTCTGGAGTATGATCTGGCCTCAGCATTCTCCCGCCATCTCAACGTACAGCCTCGATTTATCGTTAAAGAGAACATCAGCGACATACTCAGCGCACTGAAAGGCGGCGAGGGGGATATCGCTGCAGCGGGTTTGACGCGCACCAACGGGCGCATGAACGAGTTTCTGTTCGGCCCCTCCTACCAGGATGTAAAACAGCAGGTGGTCTGTCGCCGTAACGGCAACATAGCCAAAGATGTGCAACAGCTGACCGGCGTCTCTTTGACTGTTCCCGCTCACAGCAGCTATGTAGAGCAACTCAACACGCTCAGAAAATCACACCCAACACTCAACTGGAAGAGCACCACAGAAGCTGATACCGAGCAGTTGCTGGAGAGAGTGTGGCAAAAAGAGATCGACTGCACCGTCGCCGACTCCAACATCGTCGCCATCAACCGTCGCTATTTCCCGGAACTGACTGTCCCCTTTGACCTCAGCGAAGCGGAACCGCTGGCATGGCTGCTGCCACCCCAGGCCGACGATCTGCAGTCCGCCATCAACAGCTGGTTCGAAACCTTTAAAAGCAGCGGTGAACTGGACGCCCTGATCGCCCGCTACTATGACCACATCGACATCTTCGATTACGTCGACACCCAGGTATTCAGCCGACGCAGCAAAGAGGTGCTGCCCAAATACCGGGAGATATTCACGAGTGCCGCCGCCGCGCATGAGATCGACTGGACGCTGCTGGCCGCGCAAGCCTATCAGGAGTCCCACTGGAAAGCGCAGGCGAAAAGCCCGACCGGTGTACGCGGCATCATGATGTTAACGCTGCCCACCGCACGCGAGCTGGGCGTTAAGAGCCGCCTTGACGCCAAGCAGAGTATTCTCGGTGGTGCCAAATACCTCTCTCGCATCCGCAACCGGCTACCCGCAGAGATCGTCGAGCCGGACCGCACCTGGATGGCGCTGGCCGCATACAACGTCGGCTACGGCCATCTGCAGGATGCACGCGCGCTGGCCAAACGCCACCACAAAAACCCCAACCTGTGGAGCGATGTCGCCACCACACTGCCGCTGCTGGCGCAGAAACAGTACTACCGTACCGTCAAACATGGCTATGCGCGCGGCCGCGAGCCGGTACGCTACGTCAATCACATTCGTGACTACCACGACATGCTGATACGCATTCTGGAGAATGGCGAACAGAACAGACTCGCCAGCGCCTCCGACAGCGAATCCTCTGGCAAGCCCTCCGAAAAACCCTCTGACAAACCCTCGGATAAACCAAAGAGCGAACCCGCCCCCGCCAAACAGACCAAACAGTAAGGCGCTACAGCACGCGGGCTCACCGCTTGCATTGTCATCGACAATAGATCACTCCGGTCACTCAATCCTGGGGAAACAACTCGATGTCGAACAGTACACCAGCGCTACTGAACACCCTGCAAAGTAGTACGCCACAAAGCCCGACTCCTGGCACCAGCGCAATAAATAGCATGACGGCGTTGGCCGATAACACGCCGCCCAACGCCCCGGCAGCAATATTTCTACGCGAACTGCTGGCATCCCTCGATGCCATCCCCAGCGCTGAAGAAAACAGCAAAAGCCCACAGGAGGAGCTACTGCCAACACTGCCACAGCCACCGCAAGCGTTGGCGCTGCCACCCCAGATCCTGCAAATATTGCCGTCCAACGGTAAGCAACTGCCGCCGAGCGACAGCGCAACAACGCTTAACACACCATTAGCAACAACAGAGCAACTGCTTGCCAACGAAGGCGCAACGCTGCCGATAGCGCCACCGCTGAATCGGGCAGAGATAGCCACCCCCCTCGAAACAGCGCTACCGTTTGCCGCCAACACAGCCCCTGAAGTCGCCACCAACGCTGTTGCCATGTTGCTCAGCGGTAGCGGCAATAAAGGCAAAACCGCCGCAACCCTT
>JAADGQ010000068.1 GCA_013152295.1 Gammaproteobacteria bacterium
GGGGTGTGCTGGGTTTGGTTGTCATCGTCGCAGGTATCTACTACGAAAGTTATTGGGGGGCTGTCGCCGGGGTAGGGATCGTATTAACGGCATTCATCGGCTGGGGTCCTGCATACATGCCATTTGGGCTTTCATCGTGTGGAGAAAAGAGCGCGTTGTTGATTGTAAAAGTGGATTCGAATGTTACAGGCTAGTCGGCGCAGAGGAGTGACGATTCATTGATGGGCGCTCTTCTCTGGCCTGCGGCGATCGGCATTGGTGTTGTGTTGGGTATGTTCGGTGCTGGCGGCGGCATGATTACCGTGCCAGCACTGATCTATCTGGGGGATATGTCACTTAAACAGGCTGTTGCGATGAGCCTGTGGGTGGTAGCGCTTGTCTCATTTGCTGCGATGTTGCAGCAGAAAATCTGGCGCAAGCTGCAAATAAAGCTATTGGTGACTCTGGGCGTTAGCGGCATGATCGGCAGTGTAGCGGGTGCAGCGCTGGCGCAGCGGCTCTCTGAGCAGGTGCAGAGCGGGCTCTTTGCTGTGCTGATATTTTTGGTCGCCGGTTGGCTGGCAAAGGTTGAACTGGCTAACCGTGTTGAAATATTCCGCTTCATTCCGGCGACGCTGATTGGTCTGTTGATCGGAATACTCACAGGTATATTAGGCGTCGGCGGTGGTTTTTTGCTGGTGCCCGCGCTGCTCTATCTGGGTATCAGCCACTTTCCCACGGCTGTCGCCAACTCTCTGGTGCTAATCACACTGAATGCAAGCGCGGGCGGCGTGGCCTATCTCGGTCAGTCAACGGTTTCACTGGCGAGTGTACTGCTGTTCAGTGGTGTTGCTGCATTGGGCACACTGGTCGGTGGCTATCTGTTGAGGCGTCTGCCTAACGATCAACTGCAACGCAGCTTTAATCTCATGCTGCTACTGCTGGGCACATTGATGGCATGGCGAACAGTGAGCGGCGCGTGATTCATGGCGGGTGGATATGACATACTCCATCCCTATGGTTTACAACAGCAACCGCTCAGCCCCTCCGCTGGCCGAACTACAGTCGGTGCTCGACTACTTTTCAGTGCCGGCGATTCTGCTCAGCCCTGACTATAGAATTCTCGGTGCCAACAGCGCTTACCGCACCCTTTACGGTGACGCCCCGGTTAGTCAGCGGCGCCTCTGCTATGAGGTCTCCCACGGTTATCAGGTGCCGTGCGATCAGGCGGGCGAGACCTGCCCGCTGAAAAATGCGCTGGCAACGGGGCAGACACAACGCGTGTTACACCTTCATCACACGCCGAGTGGTGAAGAGCATGTCGATGTGGAGACGTTTCCCATTCACGATCAAAATGGTGGCATTCGCTATCTGGTTGAAGTGTTGCGCCACGTTAAAGTGGCAAGCAGCTCACCGCACGATACGCGCCTGGTAGGACGTTCGCCGCGCTTCAACAAGATGCTTGGATTCATTGAGCGCGTGGCGCCCAGTGATATCAATGTACTGCTGCTGGGCGAGTCGGGTACCGGCAAGGAGCTGGTCGCGCAGGCGGTGCACGAGGCGAGTCCGCGCGCCAAAGCTGCGTTGGTGCCGGTGGAGTGCTCGGGATTGTCTGAGTCGCTGTTTGAGAGCGAGCTTTTTGGTCACGAAAAGGGCGCTTTTACCGGCGCGGTGAACAGCAAAAAAGGGTTGGTTGAGGCGGCAACGGGTGGCACTCTTTTTCTCGACGAGGTGGGAGACATCCCGTTAAACCTTCAGGTTAAGCTGCTGCGCCTGCTGGAGACCGGCACCTTCCGCCGTGTCGGTAGCCATGAGCCACGTAAAGCGGACTTTCGCCTCATCTGCGCGACTCACCGCAATCTGAAAGAGATGGTTGCGGCGGGCACCTTCCGGCGGGATCTCTACTTTAGAATCGCCAGTTTTCCCATCCAGCTGCCGTCGCTGCAAGAGCGTCGCGAAGATATTCCGCTGCTGGTGAAGACATTACTGAAACGTATCTGCGGTGACCACCCGCCGCAGGTGGCTGATGATGCGTTGGCTTGCCTCATGGCCCACGACTACAGTGGCAATGTGCGCGAACTGCGTAATGTGCTGGAGTGGGCCAACCTGATGAAGGATGGAGATACTATTTTGCCAGCGCACCTGCCCGAAGAGTTGCAGCAGCACCATGCGCACAGCGACGGTGGGCATCACTCATTCGCCTATCAGGGGGAGCTGTTGCCTTTGGCCGAGCTGGAGCAGAACTACCTGCGCTGGGCACATGCCCACCACCGTGGTGACAAGCAGTCTCTAGCTCGCAAACTGGGTGTCAGCGAGCGCACGCTCTATCGTAAATTGGGCAAGCCCGCCTGCTGACAGGGCTTACTCCACATCGTCTAACCGAGCCCCCTGTGCATCGCATATCAGCACACTGCCTTTTTTGTACCAGTCGCCCAGCACGATGCGCTGCGCAGTTCCATTTTTCAGTTGTAGATCATGAATAGCCGGGCGGTGGGTGTGGCCATGGATCAGGCGGGTGGCGTTGTGTCTCTGCATGGCTTCGACAACGGCTTGTGGGTTGGCATCCATGATCTCATTCTCAGTGGATTGTGTCTTTTTTCGGCTGTCATCGCGATAGCCCGCAGCCAGTGCGGCGCGCTGCGCTGGTGTGTGGGATAGAAACTGCTGCTGCCACTGGGGATTGCGCACGGTGCTTCTCACTTTTTGATAGTCGGTATCGTCGCTGCACAGGGTGTCGCCGTGCATGAGCAGCGTTGGCGTACCGTAGAGATCGATCAGCGTCGGGTCTTGAATAATCTGCGTTGCCGTTGCGCTGGCAAACGCATCACCCAGTAAAAAATCACGGTTACCGTGCATGATGTAAATGGCCGTGCCGCTCTCTGCGGTCTCTCTGAGTTTTTTCAGAACATGTTCATGCTCTGCTGGTGGTGCATCGTCGCCGATCCAGTACTCGAACAGGTCGCCCAAGATATAAAGGGCCTCAGCTTGGCGAGCTGCCCCGTGCAGAAAATTGATAAACAGCTGGCTGATTTGTGGCCGCTGCGCACTTAAATGCAGGTCGGCAATAAACAGTGTGGGTGGGGAGGCGTGGTGGGGCATCATCTCTAATCCAGCTGATCCTGCGGTTTAATCTTCAGTAAAGGGTGGTGTGACGCGTGCCACCTCTTCGAGGGAGGTGAGACCGGCATGTACCTTTCGAATGCCACTGATACGTAGTGGCTTCATCTCCTCTTGCAGTGCCTGTTTGACGATCTGCGCGATATCGCAGTTCGGTACGACCATTTTTCGAATGGCCGGGGACATCGTTAACATCTCGTAGATCCCCATGCGTCCGGAAAAACCGGTGTTACGACACTCCAGACAGCCAGCTGGCCCATAGACGGTCTCTGGCATGTTTATTTTCCACGGCCGACTAAGTGTCCGCCATAACTCAGCATCTGGCGCCTGTTTGCGTTTGCAGTGTGGGCAGAGCGTACGCACCAGCCGCTGCGCGGCGATGCCCAGTATGGTGGAGCTGATCAGGTAAGCGGGCACACCGATGTCGAGCAGACGGGTGATCGCCGATGTGGCATCGTTGGTGTGCAGCGTTGAGATCACCAAATGCCCGGTCAGAGCGGTCTGAATCGCCATCTCTGCCGTCTCGAGGTCGCGGATCTCGCCAACCATGACAACATCAGGGTCTTGCCGCAGCAGCGCACGTACGCCGCTGGCAAAATCGAGGCCGAGGTTGTGTTGTACCTGCATCTGGTTGAACTGGGGCTCGACCATTTCGATGGGGTCTTCGATGGTGCAGATATTGATCTCGGGCTTGGCCAGGCGTTTCAGTGTGGAGTAGAGCGTTGTTGTCTTGCCGGAGCCGGTTGGCCCGGTGACCAGAATAATGCCGTGGGGCTGTTTGATCATCGCCTCCCAGCGCGTCGCGTCGTTACCGCTGAGCCCCAACTGCTTGAAGTTTTTCACCAACACATCGGGGTTGAAAATACGCATGACCAGTTTTTCACCAAAAGCGGTGGGCATGGTTGACAGACGCAGTTCGACCTCGGTGCCATCGGGGTTTTTGGTTTTCATGCGCCCATCAAGCGGACGCCGCTTTTCGGCGAGGTCCATGCGCCCAAGGATTTTGATGCGACTGACCACGGCGGCCATGACCGGCGTTGGCAACTGGTAGACGAGGTGCAGCACACCATCGATGCGAAAGCGGATGTTGCTGGTATCGCGTCGGGGCTCCAGATGAATATCGCTGGCGCGCTGCTCGAATGCGAACTGCAGCAGCCAGTCAACGATGCTGATGACGTGTTGATCATTGCTGTCGAGCTGACCGGACTTGCTCAGATCGATCAGCTGTTCAAGGTTGGTGATGTCCGAAGGGGTGGCTGCGTCCGATTTCTTGGTCGCGCCGAGCACCGAGCGCGACACGCTGTAGAACTCCACCAGGTAACGGCTGATGTCGGTCGGATTGGCAATGACGCAGACGACACGCTTGCGCAATACACGCTCCAGCTCATCTTGCCAGCGGCTCGTCAGGTTGGGCTCTGCTGTGGCGACAACCACCTCATCGGGGGCGACACCTATGGGCAGGATTTTGTTGCGCTCCGCGTAGGCATATGACATCACTGCGGTGACGACTGTCACATCTATTTTCAGCGGGTCGATGCGCTCGTAGGAGAGGCCGCACTTTTCGGCCAACCACTGTGTCAGTGTCTCCAGCGTCAGCGGTCGATGGGGCAGGGCAGCGGTGTGGATGTTGTGGTTGGCGACAACAACAAGCGGGTGGAGCGTCACCCCCTCCTTTGAGCTGCTTTTGAATTGCAGATCATCGAAATCTTGCCGGGTGATCAGTTGATCGGTGAGCAGATCATCGAGTACTGCACCTAACGTGAGTTTGCGGTCCGCCGGGAAGTGGCTCTGAGCATCGGTGAATTTCAAGCGGGCTCCATTGAGTGATGTGGACGTGCGTCAGAGTATGCTTTGCGCCTGCTCGGCGGCACTCTGACAATCTGCGCAGACCCCATAAATATTGAGGGAATGGTCCGTCAGAATATAACCGGCTTTGGCGGCAATATCACGTTGCCGCTTCTCAATAACATCATCGACAAATTCATCGACCTTTCCGCACTTCACGCAGAGGATGTGGTCGTGGTGGTTGCCATGGTTCAACTCGTAGACTGAGTGGCCGCCTTCGAAGTTTGAGCGGGTGACCAATCGGGCGCCTTCGAACTGGGTCAACACCCGGTATACCGTCGCCAAACCGATATCCTCCCCGGCGTTTAACAGAATCTTGTAGACATCTTCGGCCCCCATGTGGTGGAGCTTGCTACGCTCAAGAACTTCCAGCACTTTGATGCGTGGCAGTGTTGCTTTGAGGCCTGCTTTTCTTAACTCTTGGCTGTCAGCCATCCACTTCTCTCCGGCAAAAAGTTAGCATTGTTGTCCATGGTGAGCCGAATACAGGGTTGTAAACAGGCCCGACTTTACGACGGCAAATGCGCTAGAATGGCGCGCTCTATCGGCATTAATTTTGTGCGCGGACCTATTTTAGATGAAAAAGATTCTCATTATCATACTATTTATCACCGGCGCGAGCCTGCTGCTGAATGGTTGCACCATCCACAAGATCGATATCCCGCAGGGAAACATTATTGCTGCGGAGGATCGAGAGAAACTTGAGTTAGGCATGAGCCGTCAACAGGTCCAGTTCCTGCTCGGGACGCCGCTGCTGATACCGCCATTTCGCGACAACCAGTGGGACTTTTTCTACTACTTCAAGTCGGGCACAGACGGCCAGCAGAAACAGAGTCGTTTGACGCTGATTTTTGATGGCGACCAGCTGGTGACTATCAAGGAAACGCCAGAGCCTGATGCCGAGCCGGATGAACAGGGGCCGGTTATATCAGAGGCACCCTGAATAGTGGTGTTCCCTCGTTCCCGCATACTGGTTTTCGCTAAAGCAGCGCTGCCTGGGCGCGCCAAAACCCGCTTGATTCCCGCCCTGGGCGCCGCGGGCGCTGCTGATCTGCATCGCCGTTTGGTGCTCCACACACTGCAACGTGTGACCCATGCGGCGCTCTGCCCGGTGCAGCTATGGTGTGCCCACGACAAGCAGCTGCCTTTTTTCAAAACGTGCGCCCAGCGTTTTCCGCTGGAGCTCCATCAACAGAGTAGCGGTGATCTCGGTGAGCGCATGTTTCACGCGCTGAGTCATGCCTTGAACGACGCCGATCAAGCACTGATTATTGGCACCGATTGTCCGACGCTCGACGCCAGCCATTTCCGCGCTGCATTGAGCGCACTGAAGCAGGGCGACGACGCAGCGCTGACGCCCGCAGCAGACGGTGGTTACGTGATGTTGGGCGTGCGCCGCAGTGATCGGCTGTTGTTCAGTGACATTGCCTGGGGCGGTGACACGGTGCTCTCTGCGACACGGCAGCGGTTGGAATCATTGGATTGGCGTTGGCGCGAGGCGGCGGTTCATCACGACATTGATCGTCCTGAAGATTTAGCGTTGCTGGAGCAGGTTCGACTTGAAGGCGACTGTGGGCAGGCGGCCTGCGGAGAAGAAGCCTTACCACTGCGAAGTTAAGTTGTAACAGCCAGCTAATGCGACCTGCAAAGCAACTTGGGATCATCTCTGCGTTGTCGCTCCTATTGCTGAGTGGTTGCGCCACATACCAGCCCGCACATGTGAACAACCTCTGCAACGTTTTTCGGGGTGAAATAGATTGGTACGAGGCAGCTGTTGACGCGAATCAGCGTTGGGGCACGCCGATCTGGGTGATGATGGCGATCATCCATCAGGAGTCGCGTTATGTGGATGACGCGCAGCCGCCCCGCGACTGGTTTCTCGGTTTGATCCCGCTGCCACGCAGCTCCTCCGCTTACGGTTACGCGCAGGCACAAGATCCCGCCTGGGATGACTATCGGCGCAGTACCGGGCGTTCCGGTGCTGATCGTGATGATTTCGCCGATGCCATCGATTTTGTCGGCTGGTACACTCACGGTACGCAGCGCCGACTGGGTCTCTCCAAGTGGAATGCGTACGGCCAATACCTGGCTTACCACGAAGGGCGAGGTGGTTATCAACGCGGTAGTTGGAGAAGCAAAGCCTGGCTGCAAAAGGTTGCCAGCAAAGTTAAACGCCAGGCTGCTACCTATAATGTGCAGCTGAAACGGTGCAAGGCTGAGTTGGACGATGCACTGAGCGGATGGTTTTTTTAGGCGCGGGGCGCAGAGATCTGTCTCCCGTTTTGGTTAAGCGCAAAGCAAGCAGAAAGGCTGGGCATTTTGTTAACAGCTAGCATACGAAGAGAGCAGCGCCGCTGTCGGTCTTTCTCGCTGCTGGCTCTTTTGCTGCTATCGATTTTTGTGGCCACGGCCAATGCCGAGACGGTGTTGGTCGCGGTGGCGAGCAATGCACTGGCGGTGACGCGTGTGCTGGCTGATGCGTTTACGCGTGCCAGCGGCGACGATGTGCATCTGGCCAGTGGCTCCACCGGCAAACTCTATGCGCAGATTGTTAATGGTGCCCCGTTCGATCTGTTTCTCGCCGCTGACAGTGAGCGGCCACGTCAGCTGGAGGCACAAGGCCTGGTGGTTGACGGTGGACGGCAGACCTACGCTGTGGGTCGTCTGG
>JAADGQ010000070.1:0-7147 GCA_013152295.1 Gammaproteobacteria bacterium
GAAGCACTGATCAACAGTAGCGACGAGGTGGCTGAAATTCAGGCGCACTTCAAAGAAAATGCCTTCTGCTGACTCCTGCCCCCAACCCTAACAAGCCATTGGAAAGCGCATCTGTGATGCTTTCCAACAGCCTGCTGAATGGCTACGTGATAGTACTTTTAGTGAAAACAATTTGACCGTTTTCGACATCACCTGTAATCAGATCGCCCGCAGCAAAGTGGCCTGACAAAATCTCTTGCGCCAAGCTGTTTTCCAGCATCTGCTGTATCGCCCGTTTCAATGGACGGGCACCATAAACCGGATCAAAACCCGCTTCACCCAACTTGTCGAGTGCGGCGTCACTCAACTGAAGATCCATCTCCCGCTCACGCAAGCGCTGACGCAACTCCTCAATCTGTAGTGTTGCAATGGCATGAATCTGCTCGCGCTGCAGAGGGTGAAACACCACAACCTCGTCGATACGGTTAATAAACTCCGGGCGAAACTGCTGACCAACAATAGCCATCACCGCCTCTTTCATCGCATCATAGTTCTCTTCACCACTCATCTCCTGAATCAGCTGTGAACCGAGATTGGAGGTCATCACAATCACTGTATTGCGGAAATCCACCGTGCGCCCATGACCATCGGTCAGACGCCCGTCGTCAAGCACCTGCAACAGCACGTTGAACACATCTGGGTGCGCCTTTTCAATCTCATCCAACAAAATAACTGAGTAGGGTTTACGGCGTACCGCTTCAGTCAGATAGCCGCCCTCCTCGTAGCCAACGTAACCGGGAGGAGCACCAATCAGGCGTGCTACAGAGTGCTTCTCCATAAACTCTGACATATCAACACGCAGCATCGCCTCTTCGCTATCAAATAGAAACGCAGCCAGTGCTTTGGTGAGTTCCGTCTTACCGACGCCGGTAGGGCCGAGGAAGAGAAACGATCCGTTAGGCCGATTAACGTCAGAGAGGCCCGCACGCGCGCGGCGAATCGCATTGGCAACAGCCGTCACCGCCTCTTTCTGACCAACCAGACGGTTACCGATCACCGCCTCCATACGCAATAGCTTGTCACGCTCACCCTCAAGCATTTTCGACACCGGGATACCTGTCCAACGCGATACGATGTCGGCAATCTCCTCTTCGGTCACTTTGTTGCGCAGCAGTTTCATCTCGCGCGTCTCAGCACCCGATGCGGCTTCTAGCTGCTTCTCAAGCGCTGGAATAGTGCCGTATTGCAGCTCAGACATACGCGTCAGATCACCCGCCCGGTGCGCCGTCTCCAGCTCACCACGCACGCGATCCAGCTCCTCTTTCAGCTGCTGCGAGCCTTGCACAGCAGCCTTCTCTGCCTTCCAGATCTCCTCCAGGTCGGAGTACTCACGCTCCAGCGTATCGATCTCGGCTTGAAGATTCGCCAAGCGTTTTTTCGAGGCGTCATCACTCTCTTTTTTCAGCGCCTCACGCTCAATCTTCAGCTGGATCAGGCGCCGCTCCATGCGGTCCATCTCCTCAGGCTTGGAGTCGATCTCCATGCGAATCATGCTGCACGACTCATCGACCAGATCAATCGCTTTATCGGGCATGTTGCGGTCACTAATGTAACGGTGCGAGAGCGTCGCCGCCGCGACAATGGCCGGGTCGGTAATTTCGATACCGTGGTGAACTTCGTATTTCTCTTTCAGACCGCGCAAAATGGCGATGGTATCTTCCACCGAAGGCTCATCTACCTGTACCTTTTGAAAGCGGCGCTCCAGCGCAGCATCTTTTTCAACGTATTCGCGATACTCATCCAGCGTCGTGGCACCGACGCAGTGCAGCTCACCGCGAGCGAGCGCCGGCTTGAGCATGTTACCCGCATCCATCGATCCCTCCGCCTTACCCGCACCAACCATGGTATGGAGCTCATCAATAAACAGGATGACCTGACCCTCTTGCTTGGCGAGATCGTTCATAACGCCCTTCAGCCGCTCCTCAAACTCACCGCGAAACTTGGCCCCGGCGATCAATGCACCAAGATCCAGTGCCAGCAGGCGCTTATCTTTCAGTCCCTCGGGAACCTCGCCATTGATAATACGTTGTGCCAATGCCAAACCCTCAATAATGGCCGTTTTACCAACCCCTGGCTCGCCAATGAGTACCGGATTATTTTTGGTGCGCCGCTGCAAAACCTGAATGGTGCGGCGAATCTCGTCATCACGGCCGATGACCGGATCCAACTTACCCTGCTCGGCACGCTCGGTGAGATCGATGGTGTATTTCTCCAAGGCCTGGCGCTGCTCCTCAGCGTTGGGGTCATTCACCGGCTGGTCACCACGCAGTGCCTCGATCGCCTTCTCGACAGCACCCTTGCTGGCCCCGGCACGACGCATAATCGCACCGAGTGTGCCTTTATCTTCAATGGCTGCCAAAATAAGCAGCTCGCTGGAGATGAACTGATCCTTGCGTTGCTGCGCCAATTTGTCCGTCACATTGAGCAGGCGACCAAGATCGTTGGAGATCTGCACATCACCAGCGATGCCCTCTACTTTGGGCATGCGATCCAGAGCGCCACCGAGCTCGGAGCGCAAACCATCGACATTGACATCAGCTTTGGATAGTAGGTGACGCACCGTGCCGCCCTGTTGATCCAGCAGCGCAACCATCACGTGCAGCGGCTCAATGAATTGATGATCGCGCCCTACGGCCAGACTCTGCGCGTCAGCCAACGCCATCTGAAACTTGCTGGTCAGTTTATCCATTCTCATAAACAGGCACTCCCCCGGTAAAATTCACTATTCATCGTTGATTTAAAGGTGGGGGTCATTCGTTTCCAGTTCAAGTTTTAGCAGGTTGTTAAGTTACTCAACCCTCATCATGCTATTTCGTTCAGCCTCCGTTCAGCTTCGCCGGTGTAGTGTTGAGTCACCCTAACGGGTTTAATGATTGACAAAACATGACATAACTGGAGAGAAAGCGATGAAATACTCTGCACTGGCATTAGGAACCGCTCTGGCATTTTTTTCACAGTTCAGCGCCGCTAATCTGGATCTGGCGAAAAAAAGTGGCTGCCTGGCATGCCACAGCGTCGAAGCCAAAGTGGTCGGGCCTGCATGGAAAGATGTGGCAGCAAAATATAAAGGTGATGACGGCGCTAAAGCCGCACTGATTGCCAAAGTTAAAGCAGGCGGCAAAGGCAACTGGACTGACGTGACCGGTGGTGTTCCAATGCCTCCCTACTCACCGCGCGTTTCTGATGCAGACATCGAAACCCTGGTCGATTTTGTGCTGGCTCTTTGATAGCTGACGCTCACATATAGCCGGCTATCAAATCGCGCCTTCGCAAAGCAAGACGCGATCGAATAGCCGGACTTAATAAAACGGCCGTGCAATGCGGTCTGTACAAACAGCGACAATCAAGCTTTCCCACCTCCACCCTGATTTCCCCGCTATGGGAAATCAGGGTTCTTTTTTATACAATGCGGCAAGATCAGCCACCCTAAATAACGCCACGCCGTGCCATGCGCATATTAATTGTTGAAGATGAAGCCGCGCTACTGCAACAGCTGGTGGAGCAGCTGAAAAAAGAGGGCTTCGCTGTCGACAGCGCCGCTGATGGCGAAGAGGGGCTCTACTTTGGCACGGAGTACCCTATCGACATGGCTATCGTTGACCTGGGCCTGCCCAAACTGCCCGGCATCGATCTCATCAAAGCACTGCGCCAACAGGGCCGCACCTTTCCGATTCTTATTCTCACCGCGCGCGGGCGCTGGGAAGAGAAAGTAGCGGGCCTGGAAGCCGGTGCTGACGACTATCTGGTCAAGCCGTTTCACCGAGAGGAGCTCACCGCACGCATCAAAGCACTCCTGCGCCGCGCATCCGGGTGGAGCCAGGCAGAGCTGTGCTGCGGCCCCATCACATTGGATACATCGGCGCAGACCGTCAGCGTTCACAAAAAAACCGTGGAGTTAACCAGCTACGAATACCGCGTGCTAGAGCACCTCATGCACCACGTCGGCGAGGTCATCTCTAAAACCGAACTGACTGAACACATCTACGATCAGGATTATGATCGTGACAGCAATGTGATCGAGGTGTTCATCGGGCGACTGCGGCGTAAACTGGACCCGCAAGGCACCATTCAACCCATCGAAACGCTGCGTGGCCGTGGCTATCGTTTCACCCTGGAACGCTGTAGCACACAGTGATCGGCCTTCTGCGTCACTCCCTCAATACACGCCTGCTGCTGGCCAGTGGCATCGTACTCGCCGCATTTATGGGTCTGACCGGTCTCACGCTTGACCAACTGTTCCGCAACAGCGTTGAGCAAGCAATCCAGGAACGCCTCAACGCCCAGCTCTACCTGCTCATTGCAGCCACAAACCTGAGTGGTGGTGGAGATGAAGGCGTCACCCTGCCCTACGCATCACCGCACGTACGCATCTCCGACCCAAACTCCGGCCTCTATGCGCAGATCGTTAACAACAGCGGCAAAAGAGTCTGGCATTCGCCTTCAATGGCAGGCCTGGAGATCCCACCACGCTGGGGGCTGGCGTCCACCGACCGCGCGTTTGAGCGAGTCACCGCCTCAAATGGCCAGCAGTTATTTGCCTTCAGTTTCGGCATTACCCCCGACGACAGCTTCGGCTACACCTTCACCGTGGCGGAAAACCTCGATAGCTACAACACACAAGTGCACGACTTTCGCCGCAATCTATGGGGCTGGTTGGGCGGCGTCGCCGTGCTGTTGCTGTTGGTGCAAAGCACCATCCTGCGCTGGGGGCTGGCACCGCTGCGCCGCGCTGCGCAAGATCTCAGCGCCATTGAGACAGGCCATCAACAACAACTGGAAGGCGACTACCCCAATGAACTGCGCGGCTTGACGGACAATATCAACGCCCTGATTCGCAGCGAGCGGGAGCATCTGGAGCGCTACCGCAACACACTGGGCGATCTCGCTCACAGCTTGAAAACACCGCTTGCGGTACTGCGTGGATCAATAGAGAGGAGTACTCCCCGCAAACAGCTGCGAGTAACGGTAGAAGAGCAGGTGCAGCGCATGTCGGAGATTGTCGAGTACCAACTCATCCGTGCCGCAACCTCCGGGCGCACCGCACTAACATCGCCTGTCGCCATCGCTGCCGTCGTGGCCAAAATCAGCAACGCCCTCGCCAAGGTCTATGCAGACAAAAAAATCAGCTGTAGCGTTAACATCCCCGCCGATGCGGTGTTTCTCGGCGATGAGGGGGATTTGATGGAGGTACTTGGTAACCTGCTCGACAACGCTCACAAGTGGTGCCGACAGCGCGTTGTGGTCGCCGTTGAGTGCGCACACTCCGATACATCGCGCTGCGACAACCTCACCATTCGCATCTGGGACGACGGCCCCGGCATCCCGGAAGCGCTGCGCCACAAGGTATTACAGCGCGGCGCAAGAGTTGATGACAGCATCGATGGCCACGGCATCGGCCTTGCCGTCGTGGCAAGCATCGTAGGGCTTTACGGAGGAGAGATGGAGATCGACGACGGGCCACTGTGCGGCACGCAGATATCCCTCCATCTACCGGGCGGCAGGCTTGACTGAGCGATTTTCCAGCATCGGTGCCAGATAGCGCCAGACACTATCCAACATCACCGTTTGAGCCGACGCACGGGGATGAATACCATCGCGCTGAAACTGCGATTGATCCGCAGCAAACCCTTCAAACAGAAAAGGCAACCACTGAATGGGGTAGCGTTCCGCCAAAGAGCGATAGACCCCTTCGAAAGCGCGATTGAACAGCGCACCATAATTGGGTGGTAGACGCATACCAACCAACAACACAGCAGCATTATGCTGCAATGAACGCTCAACGATCTGCTCCAAATTGTGCGTCAGCGCCTGCAGTGGCAGGCCGCGCAAGCCATCGTTGCCACCCAGTTCAATAATGACGATGGCGGGCTGATGACGCCGTAACAGTTGATCCACTCGCCCCAGCGCCGCACGAGTCGTATCGCCGCTAATGCTGGCATTGACCACGCGATGGGGCTGCCCCCCACGCCGTAACCGCTGCTGCAGTAGCTCAACCCAGCCCGCTCTGTCACCGAGACCGTAACCAGCGCTGATACTATCGCCCAGCACCACAATAACAGGCGCCGCTGCAGTCGCTCCGGCGCTGGCCGCCCATAACCAGAGGCAGAGCGCCAGCAACTGCCCGGCGCGAAACACTATTTTTGGTAGCGCTGCGCCAGCGCCACTCTTGCTTCGTAGGCTTTGCGAGCGACTGCGACATCTTCCAAAAAGTACGGTAATTCATGCATGCGCAGCGCCTGTGGGCCATCAACCAGCGCTTCAGCGGGGTTGGGGTGAAAATCAACCAGCACCATGTTGGCACCCGCAATAACACCCTGAGCGGTAACATGAAAAACATCGAGAATGCCCTCTGCATCGGCATCGCGACTGCCAACAGAGTGAGAGGGATCGATGCAGACCGGCATTCGTGTCTTGCGCTTAACAACAGGCACGTGGGCAAAATCTACTAAATTGCGGTGCGGATCACCCGCGTTGCTCTTCATGCCGCGCAAGCAGAACACTACCTTGCTATTGCCCTCACTGGCGAGGTACTCCGCAGCGTTAAGCGACTCTTCCAGCGTGATGCCAAAACCACGTTTAAGCAGCACCGGATAAGTTTTTTGGCGGCCCACGATTTTCAGCAACTCAAAGTTTTGCGTATTGCGGGTGCCGATCTGCAACATCACGCCGGTGGGGTTGCCAGTCTGTGCTAGTGACTCGTGGATCTCATCAACCTGCGACTCGTGTGTCACCTCCATGGCGATCACTTTCATGCCGTATTTTCCCGCCAGTTCGAAAACATACGGCAAGCAGCTTTTACCGTGCCCCTGAAAAGCATAGGGGCTGGTACGCGGTTTAAAGGCACCCATGCGCGTGCAAACCTGACCATGCTCCTGCAGTGCTTTCATCATCTGCTCGACATGCTTGGGGGTGTCTACTGCGCACAATCCGGCAAATACGTTGAGCGTATCCTGCCCAAAACGCACACCGTTGTACTCAAAATGGGTCGAACGACGATCATCACGGTGGCGCCCCAAAATTCTATACGCAGCAGAGACGCGCACCACGCGCTCAACGGCGGCAAAACTCTCAATCTCGTCGCTGGAGACAGCCTCGGTCTGGCCCACCA
>JAADGQ010000070.1:7165-14748 GCA_013152295.1 Gammaproteobacteria bacterium
TGCTGCGTACCCGCCTCTTCATGAAAGCGTGCTTGAATATTGGGCAGGGAGTCCAAACGATCCAGCAACGCCCGGTACTCTGAGCCCGACTTATCGATGTTAGGTTGCAGTATGACAATCATATTAATGGCCGCTATCTAGTTATTAAGCTCAAGAATCTGCGGCGCATTATCACATATTTTCGGGACTCGCGGGCGGGCTTTATAGAATGGTTGAAGACAGCTACTCGTGGACGTAACTAGTGCACATACCCTTGTAGTTTTGACTCGATGTTACGTGGGTTTTCACCTTCAGCGATAGCGATAATACCCTCAATCGCCATCTCCCCAGCCTGGGTCTGGTTGTGTATGATGCCTTTCAACTTGCTGGCCATCGGCAAAAAAAACAGATTGGCTAACCCTACACCATAGATCGTCGCAACGAACGCCACAGCAATACCTGGCCCCAATTTGCTTGGATCAGCCAAGTTGTTCATCACATGAATCAGCCCCATCACCGCACCGATGATGCCAATTGTCGGCGAATAACCACCAAATGACTCGTACACTTTCGCTCCCTGAGTATCAATATGCTCTTTGGTGGAGAGCTCCACTTCAAGAATGCTGCGAATGGATTCGGGTTCACTGCCATCAACCAGCAACTGCAGCCCTTTACGAGCAAATGGATCCTCTTCGCTTTCAGCAACCGTCTCTAAACCAAGCAACCCCTCTTTGCGGGCAATATTGCTCCACTCTACGATTTTTTCAATCACTGACCCCGAATCAATTTTCGGTGGAAAGATAACCCATATACCCATTTTCAGTCCGCGCAAAAATATTGACATAGGGAACTGCAACATCACCGCCCCGGTGGTACCGCCAGCAACGATCAAAAAAGCTGTCGGTAGCATCAGGGAAGCGGTGTGGCCACCTTCCAGAATATTTCCACCGAGGATCGATCCAAAAGCGAGAATCAGACCGATAATACTGAGAATATCCACGTCGTTATATCTCGCGAATCAGCTGCTGAGCAATTTCAGACAGTGGCAAAATTTGATCGGCCAAACCGGCCTTGACCACAGCCATGGGCATGCCATACACCACGCAGCTCTCTTCATTTTGTGCCCATACTGTAGAGCCCAATTTTTTCAACCGGCGCGCCCCTTCCCTACCATCGGCGCCCATACCGGTCAATATTATCGCCAGAACATCGTCGGCAAATAGCTTTGATATAGAACTAAAAGTGATATCTACACACGGCCTGTAGTTCTGTTTCTCTTCGCTGTCACCAATACGCACGATAGCGTCGCTACCTCGACTATCAACGCGCATCTGACGCCCACCAGGAGCAAGCAGTGCTTCTCCCGGCTTTAACTGATCACCATCTTGCGCTTCTTTGACAGAAATTCTGCATAAGCCATTCAGCCGCTCGGCAAAAGAGGCCGTGAAATTTGCAGGCATATGTTGAACAAGAACGATGGGGAGGGGGAAATTTTGCGGCAACAACGTCAATATTTTTTGCAGCGCGATCGGCCCTCCTGTTGACGTGCCAATGGCCAACAAACGATACGGACGGCTGCGCTTGACCGTACTAATTTTGCGCGGTGGCGCACTATACACAGCCATCATGCTAGGCCGCGGAGCGGTTTCCAAATCGCTTGTTTTATGGTTCAAACCCTTGGCACCTAATATTCGTATCCTGGCACACAGGGTACGCTTAACAATATCAAGATCCTTCGAGATGTCTTCCAGTGTCTTGGGCAAAAAATCCATAGCGCCTGCATCTAATGCATCTAGCGTAGCGTTAGCACCCGCAGTCGTAGAGGAGGAGAGCATGAGTATTGGCGTCGGGTTCGATGCCATAATGCGACGCACTGCCGTAATGCCATCCATAATCGGCATCTCGACATCCATCGTCACCACGTCGGGTTTAAGTTGGGCAACTTTATCCACGGCATCAGAGCCATTAGCGGCTTTGCCAACAACTTCTATGTGCTTGTCCGCATCGAGTATCTCTGTCAAACGGCGACAAAAAAAACCCGAATCATCGACGATCAGTACCCGGACAGCCATTCGGACATCCTCGTTATCCCGCTAGACTATAGTTTTCCATCAACCCTGGAACATCAAGAATCAGTGCTATCCCACCATTCCCTGTTATCGTCGCCCCTGACAGACCTTTTATCCCATGCAGCAGCGCTCCCAATGGCTTAATAACAACCTCTTCCTGCCCGACCAATTGATCGACAACAAAACCCACATGACGTGCACCAATATTGACAACGACGACAAAACTGTTCTCGTAACTCTCTTCATCGCCAACACAGCTGTCGGTAATCAACCAGTTGCGAAGATAGAAAAGAGGCAGTGCCTTGTCGCGAACCATCACCACCAGCTGACCATCAACAGTGTTGGTTTTGGATAGATCCAAATCAAATATCTCACTGACATTCACTAACGGCAGGGCAAAACTCTGATTTTTTAACATCACCATCAATGTCGGCATAATGGCCAATGTCAGAGGCACTTTAATGACGATTTCGCTGCCTTTACCCAACTCTGAATTGATCTCCAAAGATCCATTCAGTTGAGTGATACGTGTTTTTACAACGTCCATCCCCACACCACGGCCAGAGACATCGGAGATCTCCGCCTTGGTAGAAAAGCCCGGCATAAAAATCAGGTCATAACACTCTTTGTCGTTCAAGCGAGACGCTGCATCTTCATCCATCAACCCTTTTTCAACCACTTTACGACGCAGTACATTGGCGTCCATTCCCGCACCATCATCTTTGATGGCCAGCAAGATATGGTCACCCTCCTGAGCGGCTGAGAGTTCAATGCTGCCCACGCGTGGTTTACCCTTGGCTTCGCGCGCATCAGGACCTTCGACACCATGGTCCACCGCATTTCTGACCAGATGAACCAACGGGTCGGCTAATGCTTCGACCAAATTCTTATCGAGATCCGTCTCTTCACCAACCAATTTCAGATCGACCTCTTTTTCCAGACTGCGGGCCAGATCTCTAACAACGCGGGGGAAACGACCGAATACTTTTTTGATCGGCTGCATTCGCGTCTTCATAACAGAGGTTTGCAGATCAGCAGTTACAATATCAAGACTGCCGATCGCCTTGGTGATCTCATCATTGGCAAATTTAGCTTCAAGATTTCTCAGTCGATTACGCACCAAAACCAACTCACCCACCTGATTCATGATGTCATCCAGGCGTTTGGTATCAACACGAACCGTCGCCTCAGCAGGCGGTGATTTCGGCATCTGTACTTTTTTCTGTGTCGGAGGGGGACTGGCCGCGCTGCCTGAAGAGTCAGCGGCAGGCGCCACTTTTTGTGGCGGTGATTTTTCAACAACCGGCGCCTTTAGATCTTCTTTTGCGCTCTCGTCTTTGACCAACTTTTCTACAACTGCGGCCGCTTTCACCTGCGGTGCGTTCGTATGCTTTCCCTGGCCATGAATATTATCGAGCAATTTCTCAAACTCTTCGGCAGTGATCTCATCCGACGGCACACTTTGTTCAGCTTTATCATTACTTGATGTGCCTGCTGACGCAACTGGAACGGGTGCATCAACAGCCACCTCATCGGACAGAGCGCCGTGTGCACCTGGACCATGCAGCTCATCAAGCAGCGCCTCAAATTCATCATCGGTGATATCGTCGCTCGGCGTAACATCAGTTTGTACTGCCTTGACTTCAGCAGCCTCCGCCTCGGTCGACAGGTCATCCATCAGCGCTTCAAACGCTTCGTCCGCCTGATCACCAATACCTTCAGCCGAAGCCGACTCCACCACGGTCTCTGCTGCCTCTGCTGCCTCTACCGTCGCGACCTCCTGAGGCTGTTGAATAATCGAGTTCAATTCAGCGATCAATGCCTGGTCAGCCGGCTCTGGTTCTTGACCCGCCTGAATGCCAACAAACATCTCATTGATAACGTCAAGCGATTTAAGAATCGCATCCATCAGATTGCTATCAACCTGACGCTCACCCTGTCGCAACAGGTTAAAAATATCTTCTGAGCAGTGGCAAATGTCCACCAAGGCATTTAAGGCAAGAAATCCAGCGCCGCCTTTTATCGTGTGAAAGCCACGAAATACGGTATTTAACAGATCGTTGTCTTCAGGGGACTGCTCCAACTCAACCAGCTGCTCACCCAGCTGCTCGAGAATCTCGCCCCCTTCTACCAAAAAATCCTGAAGAATTTCATCATCTAAATCGAGAGCCATAATTGCGCGTCCTTAAAAACCCAAACTCGATAGCAAATCATCCACGTCATCCTGACTGGTGACGGCAGTAGAACTCTCTTTTCCCGCTATTTGCGGTCCTTCCAGGGTATTACTCTCTTTCTTCGTATCATTAGCGGGCTCACTCATGTCACGCCCGCTAATTTTTATTAGATCAACCAAACTATCTTCTACTGACTGAACCAACTCAATAACACGGCGAATGATCTGGCCCGTCAGGTCTTGATAGTCCTGGGCCATTAACACGTCATTCAGATGCACTTTGAGTTGCGTAGCATCTGTGTGGTTGAGTTCAAGAAAGTCGCCAATTTCCCGTGCTAACTCCCTAAACTCTGTTGCTGACATATCGCGAGCCATGAAACGTTTCCACTTGCGAGCGACCATTTCACCACGCTCTTCCAGCTGATCACACAGTGGAACGCTTTTCTCTACTGCCGTCAAAGTACGATCGGCTGCATTTTGGGTCATGGTAATCACATAGTTCAAACGATCCCTGGCATCAACAAATTCGTCCTCTGACAATTGTGATATTTGAGCATCATGCCTAAAACTGTTCAGCGCATCGTGAAATTCGCGTGTTAATTTACCCAGTTCGGAAAATAGATTAGATGAATATTCACTGGATAGTTCGTGCAATAAACGATTAGCTTCAACTTCATTGTCATCTTCAAGATGTTTAACAAGTTGCCGCGCTTTATCTATGAATATCGGGTCAACTTCAGTGGACTCCGCCGTCTGGTTGCTCATGTTAAATCCTCATCTCGCTTTATGCGTTGGCGTTAACCCGTTCAAAAATTTTCTCTATTTTCTCTTTTAGAGTAGCGGCGGTAAAAGGTTTAACAACATAACCATTAACCCCTGCCTCAGCAGCCTCAACAATCTGCTCCCGCTTACTTTCAGCCGTGACCATCAGCACCGGCAGGCTAGCCAGCTTGGCGTCGGCACGCACGGCCTTGAGCAGGTCAATCCCTTGCATTCCCGGCATATTCCAATCCGTTATCAGGAAATCGAAATCACCTGATTGAAGTGCGGGCAATGCTGTATTGCCGTCGTCCGCTTCCGAAGTGTTGTTAAATCCGAGATCGCGTAATAGATTCTTGATGATGCGTCGCATCGTGGAGAAATCATCCACGATGAGAATTTTCATGTTTTTGTCCAAAATGAATCTCCTTCAACGCGTTACGTTTTTATACATATAATCCGGCGCGACAACCCATCTACTTACTGGCTGATGAGCCTTTACGCCACTCCTTCATTCTTGACTGAAGACGAATCAATGCTTGGCTGTGAATCTGACTAACTCGTGACTCACTTACACCGAGCACTGAGCCAATCTCCCTTAAATTAAGCTCTTCGGCGTAATAGAGCGTAATAACCAAACACTCTCTTTCCGGCAGACTTGAAATAGCTTTGGCCAGACAGCGCTTGAAATCTGCTTTGTGAACCCCTTCGAGAGGAGTCGGTATTTTGTGAGACAGCTCGGCGATAACACCCTCTTCACCATTACCGATATCGTCAAAACTTAATATTCTGTAACCGCTAGCATCTTGTAAGATTTTGTGATACTCCGGCAGCGACATATCCATCGCTTTGGCGACTTCGTGATCGCGCGCATCACGGCCTGTTTTATTTTCAACCTCGCGCACTACTTCCGCGAGTTGACGAGCCTTGCGGTGCACTGATCGCGGCGCCCAATCCGCTTTGCGAATCTCATCCAGCATCGCACCGCGTACCCGGATTCCGGCGTAAGTTTCAAAACTGGCACCCTGATTGGCGTCATAATTTCGTGCCGCTTCCAACAGACCAATCATGCCAGCCTGAATCAGATCATCCGCTTGTACGCTGGGTGGCAAACGGCTCATCAAGTGATAGGCGATACGCTTCACTAAGGGCGAATGCTTGGCAACAATTTCATCCATCACAGTACTGTTTGACTCTACATCTGCATGCATAGCTAATCCGTTCATAGCGGCGACACCCCTCTGTTGTGACTCGTCTGAATCAGACGTTCAATAAAAAACTCCAGGTGTCCACTCGCCCCTTGTGGTCCTGGCCACTTATCGGTTCTCTTGGCCAAATTCTTAAATGCCTCTGTCGCCTTGCTTCTGGGATAGCTGTCGACAACTGTTCGCTGTTTCTGAACCGCTTTACGAAGATAGTCGTCGTAGGGCACGCTACCCATGAAATCCAGCGTGACATCAAGAAATTTGTCCGTCACTCTTAATATTTTTTGATACAGTGCACGCCCTTCGCTAACACTGTGAGCCATATTTGCTAAAACTCGAAATCGCACTAACCCGTAGTCACTATTGAGCAGTTTAATCAAAGCATAGGCATCAGTTATTGATGCCGGCTCGTCACAGACGACCACCACCACCTCCTGCGCTGCTTGAGCATATGTGACAACACCGTTGGATATACCTGCAGCGGTGTCAATCAACAATACATCGATATCATCACTGAGCTCACTGAACGCGCGAATCACACCGGCATGCTCGGCTTGAGTTAGCTCCGCCATCAATTGAACACCTGACGAAGCAGGTACAACCTGCAGGCCCTCGTGTCCCTTCACTATTACTTCGTCCAGCGTGCGCTCACCCTTAATTACGTGAGACAGGTTGTACTTTGGATGCAAACCGAGCAGCACATCAACATTGGCCAAGCCCATATCGGCATCCAGTATCAGTACTTTTTTGCCTTGCCCAACCATCGCCGCCGCAAGATTGATCGACACATTGGTTTTACCAACACCACCTTTGCCGCTGGTTATCGCAATAACCTGCACGGGTCGGGGTTTGGCCATGCGACGTAGCCCTTCAGCTTGATCAAAAAGCACATCAGACATGAGCATTCGCCTGCACTCCTCCGGCTCTTAACATCCGTGACTCCTCTTCAAAAATATCGCTACCCTGCTGCATCAGAGAGACAGCGTGACTCACGATATTTTTTGCCCGTGCCGTATGGAGGTCTTCCGGCACTCGCTGCCCATCACCTAAATAGGCGATAGCCAAACGGTGTTTGATCACTTCACTCACCACCGCACCGAGACTGGCTGCTTCATCCAATTTAGTTAAAATACAGGCATCGGGCAGGGCTGCTTTAAATGCACGAATCGCTTCATCCAGTCCGGCGATGTGAGTCGTTGCAGAAAGTACCAAGTAGGTTTTGATGCGCAGATCGCTGCCCAGCAGCAAATTAAATTGCTTGCTTAAACGTACATCACGCTGACTCATCCCTGCGGTATCAATCAACACCAGCTGTTTGTCACTCCACTCTTTAAGAGTGCTATAGAGTTCAGCTTGATCGGCAACCACTCTGACTGGCACATCAAGAATACGACCGTA
>JAADGQ010000023.1 GCA_013152295.1 Gammaproteobacteria bacterium
CCGCCGTGTGCGACTACTACGCCGAACACGGCCCAACTTTTCTTGCAGACGAAAACGCGCCTTCAGACGCCGATCGCAGCTATATTGCCCATCAACCGATCGGCACCGTGCTGGCGGTGATGCCGTGGAACTTCCCATTCTGGCAGGTTTTCCGCTTTGCTGCCCCCGCACTGATCGCAGGCAACAGCGCTCTGCTCAAGCACGCATCCAATGTGCCTCAGTGCGCCATGGCCATTGAACAGATCTTCACCGATGCGGGCTTTCCGGATAACACCTTCCGCACACTGATGATCCGCGCCGCACAAGTCGCCGACGTGATCGCCAACCCTGCTGTTCAGGCGGTCACGCTCACCGGCAGCGAAAGCGCTGGCCGACAGGTTGCAGCCTGCGCTGGGCAAAACCTCAAAAAGTCGCTGCTGGAACTCGGCGGCTCCGATGCCTTCATTGTGTTGGCAGATGCCGACCTCGACCTCACCGTGCGCAACGCCGTCAGCTCACGCTTTCTCAACGCAGGCCAGAGCTGCATTGCGGCAAAACGCTTTATCGTTGACGAGCGTATCGCCGACACCTTTGTCGAACGCTTTAAGCATGCAGTACAAGCGTTAAAAATGGGCGACCCACAGCACGCAGAGACCACACTGGCACCGATGGCGCGACGCGATCTGCGCGATGAGCTGCACCAACAGGTGGTGGCCAGTGTTGAGCACGGTGCGCAAATTGTCACTGGCGGCAGTCGACCCGATGGTGATGGCGCGTACTACCCGGCAACCATTCTCGACCGCGTTGCGCCGGGTATGCCCGCCTACGAAGAGGAGTTGTTCGGCCCGGTTGCATCGATCATCCGTGTCGCCGATGCAACGCAAGCCATCGAGGTCGCCAACGCATCACCATTTGGATTGGGTGGCAGTGTCTGGGGACGCGACCGGCAGCAAACCGAAGCACTGGCACTACAGGTAGAGGCCGGTGCCTGCTTCGTCAATGGCATGGTCAAGAGTGATCCGCGCCTGCCCTTTGGTGGCATTAAAAATTCCGGCTATGGCCGCGAACTCTACCGTCACGGCATGCTCGAATTCGTCAATGCCAAAACAGTCTGGATCAAAGATCTCACTTAACCTTAACGCGGCAACGAGCTCGAATAACCTTGGAGACACTGCTCCTCTACCTCGCTCTCGGCATCGTCGTCGGCATCATCTCGGGGCTTTTCGGTGTCGGGGGTGGATTAATTGTTGTGCCTGCGTTAGTGCTGATATTTCAGTACCAGGGCATCTCTGGCGAAGTACTCATGCACCTCGCCATCGGCACATCACTGGCTACCATCGTTGCCACATCCATCTCATCTGCGCTGGCCCATAATCGCCATGGCATGGTGCTGTGGCCTGTTGTCTGCGGACTAGCGCCAGCACTGGTTGGTGGTGCGTTGCTCGGTGCAGTGCTCGCGGATCGCTTATCCAGCACACTGCTACAAGGGTTGTTTGCAGTTTATACACTGACGGCAGCGCTGCAGCTTGCTTTTTTCAAGCCAAGCCCCCGCTGGCAACTGCCCAAACGCGCGGGACTGCTCGGCGTCGGCACCGTTATCGGTACAATTTCATCGCTGGTAGGAATTGGCGGCGGCTCGCTCACCACGCCGTTTTTGGTCTGGTGCAACAAGAGCGTGCGTGAAGCCGTCACAACATCAGCGGTGTGCGGCGTACCTATCGCCATAGCCGGTGCAACGGGTTTTTTGATCAGTGGTCTCAATGAGCAGGGGCTGCCGGCAATGAGCAACGGCTATATCTATTGGCCTGCATGGCTGGGCATCAGCATTGGCAGCGTGTGCGCCGCACCGTTGGGTGCCCGATTCGCCCATCGCCTGCCACAAACCACGTTGAAAAAACTGTTTGCGCTACTGCTGGCAATTATTGCGGCAAAAATGCTCTGGTCTGCACAGCTATGAACAAGATGATCAAGCCACTCAAGGCAACAACGGACGCAGTAGCCAAACCACACCGGCAACCACGACGAACATAATCAGGTTGAGCCGAATACCCGCCTTGATCATCTGTTGAATCTGAATGCGTTGCGTCGCGAAGACGATCGCATTGGGCGGCGTGGCCACGGGCAGCATGAAAGCGCAGGAGGCGGCCAGCGTAGTAGTGAGCAACAGGGCGATCATATCTTGCTCGGTCGCGATGGCAACACCGGCGAGCACCGGCAACATGACCTGAGTGGTCGCGGTGTTGCTGGTGATCTCGGTTAAAAAGACAATCACGGCAGCGATGCCCAGCAGCATCAAGGGCAGTGGCACGGCCGACAGAAAACTCAGCTGCTCCCCCACCCACAGCGAGAGCCCAGAACCCTTCATGCCCATGGCAAGCGCGAAACCACCGCCCAGCAGAAGCAGGATATCCCACGGCAGTTGACCAATCGCCTCCCTGCCCAGTATCGGTTTCGCATTGCGTATCGGAACCAAAAACAGCAGCAGAGCAGAGAAGATCGCGACGCTGCCATCATCGACACCCGGATAGGGAAGCAGTGAAGACCAGCCGGGAATGCTAAAACTGTCACCCTTGATACCCTGGCGTGTCATCCACGCCAGCGCGGTCAGCCCCAACACCCAGGCAACAAATTTTTCGTCACGCTTGAGTGAGCCCAGCCCATCAAGCTCTTCGTACAGGTGATCAACAGAACCGCTCTGCCAATGCAGTGCACGCACCCGTCGCCCCAACAGCAGTAGCACAACCATTAAACCGATAATGACCATCGGCACACCGACCATCATCCACTGCAAAAAACTGGGAGCCAACTCAGGAGCCGCAGCACGAATATTCTCCAGAAATACCAGATTGGGCACCGTGCCAACAGGCGTGCCCATGCCGCCGATGTTGGCGCTATAGGCGATGGTCAACAACAACGTCGTAGCCAGAATATTCATCTGCGCCGAACTGAAAAGCTTATCGAGACGGCTGAGCACGGCGATCGCGATAGTGACCATCAACATGGTTGTGGCTGTGTTGGATATCCACATCGATAAAAATGCGGTGGTCACGCTAAAGCCAAGCAAAATTTGCAACGGACTATGGTGAAAGCGAGACAAAACGACCAGTGCCAAGCGTTTGTGCAGACCTGTTCGTTCCAGGGCTTGAGCAATTAAAAAGCCACCGATAAACAGAAACATGATGCTACTCATGTAACGTGGTGCGGTCTCTTTGGCGCTCGCAATACCTGTCAACGGGAAAGCGATAAGAGGGATCAGGGCAGTGACTGCCAAAGGCACGCACTCCGTCAACCACCACAGGGCCATCCACGCTGCAATACCCAACATAAATGGAGCTTGAGGGTGCCCTGGAATCTCAATCAACAAGGGGCTCGCTACAGCAAATGCAGGACCTAATAACAGCGCGCTATTTTTTATCTTTTTCACAAGAAAAGATCGTTCAATCCATCGTTTATCTATTCACGCACAGCCTAATTGACCTGTTCCACTCCATCAAACAGCCAAGCCCATGCCGCATCTATTTCAGAAGAAGGAAAATACTCCACCTCGGCACGAGTAAAAGGCCTGCTCAGCTTTGCCATCCACTCTTCCCACTTTTTATCGCCGACCAAAGCAAACCTCTCCAGGTCATGGTAGTGCTTCATATCAAATGCAAGATCATCCCATGCGGCACGCAAGTCCCAACCACGGAACTCATGAAGGTACGCCAACAGACGGATCTTTCCCTCTTGTGCAATCAGCGCCTCGACCTCCGGCACCAACACTTTATAATCTGCATCATGCAATTTGCCGCTCAGTTTGTAACCAATCACTTTCCCACGACTGGGTTGCAGTTTTTCAATCATTAGATTAAGCCTCCAAAGTTAGCTGAGGTAAATGGCGATATCCCGAAATCACCATCCGCCAGAAGATCGTGAACCCTCACCACGACTCGCTTGAGCCCGACAACCATACCAACACCGGAACACCGATGGGTGCAAAGACATTTTAAGCCTGATTGCTCCGATATAAATAAGCGGGCCAAAGCGCTCAACTATTCCACAAAATATGTCATAATGTCGCGCTTTCGCGAGACAGCCTGCGTCAGAGTGCGGTTCGCAGCGCTGTATCCACAAAGAAATTCTTAACATACAAAGGGTGAAGTCAATGAGTTTTTTTATTTCCGATGCGATGGCTGAAGGCGCGGCAGCGGCGTCCACACAAGAGAGTCTGATGGGTATGTTGCCTCTCATTGTGCTCTTCGTTGTGTTCTATTTTTTGTTGATTCGCCCGCAGATGAAACGCACCAAAGAGCATAAGTCGCTAGTGGCTGCTCTTGCCAAAAACGATGAAGTGGCCACCTCTGGCGGCTTTCTCGGCAAAATCACCAAAGTTGAAGAGAGCATTGTTGTTTTGCAGATCGCCGATGGTGTCGAGGTGAGAATGCAAAGAAGTGCAATCACCAATCTGATGCCCAAAGGCACGGTCAAGTTTAAGTAGCTTGTTGTGTCAGCGGTTGTCCCGCGAAATTTTCTACTCATCAAAAAAAGGTTACACGATAAGATCCGCCGCTTTCATGGCCGCTATCTGACCCGGAACGTCAACCCGAGCCCGCTTCATGACTAATCAATACCCCCTTTGGAAGAATCTACTCATTCTGTGCGTGGTGATCGTCGGGGCGCTGTACGCCTTGCCTAATCTCTACGGCAACGATCCATCGCTACAGATCTCCCCCAACCGCGATACGGCAGTGCTGGACAAGCAGACCGAAACCCGTATTGCCGACCTGCTGGCCAATAAAGGCATTGCCTATAAAAATATCGAAACGATGAAACAGGGCGTTTTGGTGCGCTTCAACGACGTTAATGCCCAGTTGACTGCCAAAGATCTGGTCTCCGACGATTTGGGGGATGGTTACACCGTGGCGCTGAATCTCTATCCCGCAGCGCCCGCCTGGCTGACCGCGCTGAATGCTGCGCCAATGTACCTGGGGCTAGACTTGCGTGGTGGTGTGCACTTTCTGATGGAAGTGGATATGAATGCGGCGATGAGACAGTCTGACGACCGTTATGTCGGCGAGTTACGCACGCTGCTACGCAGCAACAAAGTGCGCTATCTAACCATCGCTCGCCACAAAAGCGGCGGGGTGGATGTGAAGTTTCGCGACAATACTGAGCGTGCAAAAGCGCTGCTGCTCATCGGCAAGGAGCTGCCACGCCTAGTTCGTGAAGAGGAGGATCGCAATAATGCATTTTACCTGCGCGTCACGTTGAGTGAGCAGGAGGCGCGCGAAACTAAAGAGTTCGCGCTGCAGCAAAATATCACCACACTGCGTAATCGAGTCAACGAGCTGGGCGTTGCCGAGCCGATCATTCAGCGCCAGGGGCTCGACCGCATCATCGTGCAGCTGCCGGGCATTCAGGATACTGCTCGGGCCAAAGATATTCTCGGCGCCACCGCGACGCTGGAGTACCGCATGGCTGACAGTGAGCACGATGTGGAGCAGGCGCTGCAGGGACGGGTTCCTGCCGGATCTCGACTCTATTACGAGCGTAACGGCAGCCCTATTTTGCTTAAAAAAGATATCATTATCACCGGTGCCAATATCGTCGACGCCGCATCCGGCATCGACCAGCAGAGTGGCTCGCCAATGGTCCATGTGACCCTGGATAGCAAAGGCGCAAAGAAGATGGCGCGCAATACGCGCGAAAATGTTGGTAAGCCAATGGCCGTGGTGTTTATTGAAAACAAGGTCGAGACGCGAAAGGTTAACGGCGAGCTGGTGAAAACATCACGCAAGATAGAAGAGGTGATCAGTGTCGCCAACATTCGCGAAGAGTTCAGCAAACGTTTTCAGACCACCGGCCTGGATAGCTTTGAAGAGGCCCGTGACCTGGCACTGTTGCTACGAGCAGGTGCCCTTTCAACACCGATTGAGATTGTTGAGGAGCGCACCGTAGGGCCAAGCCTTGGTCAGGATAATATCGACATGGGTTTCCGTTCGGTAGTGATCGGTTTTATTTTTGTACTGCTCTTTATGGCGGTGTGGTATCGGGTATTCGGCTTGGTGGCAAACATTGCGCTAGCGTTGAATCTGGTCTTGCTGGTCGCCGTTTTATCGATGCTGCAGGCGACCCTGACACTGCCGGGTATCGCAGGTATCGTGCTAACAGTGGGTATGGCGGTCGATGCCAACGTGCTGATTTTTGAGCGCATACGCGAAGAGATACGCAATGGTAATACACCCCAGGCAAGCATTGCTGCGGGCTATGACAAAGCGTTCTCCACCATTGCTGACGCCAATATTACAACGTTGATTGCAGCGCTGGTGCTGTATGGATTTGGTACCGGGCCGATCAAAGGTTTTGCGATCACCCTCTCCATCGGTATTTTGTGCTCCATGTTTACGGCCATTGTCGGCACGCGGGCGATTATCAATCTGGTTTACGGCGGCCGCAAGCTTGAAAAGCTGGCTATATAACGGAGTTCACCATGCAACTTTTTTCGAGCAAAACGAATATCGACTTTCTCGGCAAACGCCGCATCGCGATGGTGATCTCGCTGCTCTTGATCGCCATCTCGGTTGTTTCGTTTTTTACCCGCGGCCTTAATCTTGGCATCGATTTCACCGGCGGTACCATCATTGAAGTTGGCTATCAGCAACCCGTAGAGCTTGGTGGCGTGCGTGAAGTATTAAAGGAGAGCGGCTACGGTGACGCCATTATTCAACACTTTGGAACAGCCAAAGATGTATTAATCCGTATCCCGCCGCGAGAAGGTGTCGCCAGCGCTGAATTAAGTTCTTCTGTGTTAAAAGGGTTACACCGTGCTAACCCGGATGGGGTCGAGATGCGACGGGTCGAGTTCGTTGGACCACAGGTGGGCGATGAGCTGACTGAAGATGGTGGCCTGGCTGTGTTGTGGGCGCTGTTCGGCATTTTAATCTACGTCGCATTTCGTTTTGAGTGGCGTTTTGCCGTCGGCTCGGTAGCTGCGCTGATTCACGATGTCATTATCACCATGGGCATCTTTTCACTCTTCCAGCTAGAGTTCGACCTAAGTGTATTAGCTGCGATTTTAGCAGTCATCGGCTACTCGCTGAATGACACCATCGTCGTCTTTGACCGTATTCGAGAAAACTTTCGCAAAATGCGTAAAGGCACACCGACCGTCATCACCAACACTGCGCTGAATCAGATGTTGTCGCGAACCTTGATCACTTCGATGACAACACTGCTGGTGCTATTAGCGCTGTTCTTTCTCGGTGGTGCGGTCATTCACGGATTCTCCACAGCGCTCATTATCGGCATCGTTGTGGGCACCTATTCATCCATCTACATAGCGAGTACCACTGTATTGGCTCTGGGCGTTAGCAAGGCAGACATGATGCCGATGCAGGTAAAAAAAGAGGGGCAGGATCTCGACAGCATCCCCTAACAGGC
>JAADGQ010000095.1 GCA_013152295.1 Gammaproteobacteria bacterium
AGCGTGCTCGGTGTGGCGCTGCTGGAGCGCACTAAACGCAAGGTGATGCCGACACCGTTGGGGTTGCAGGTGGCGGAAAAGGCGCGCCTGGTTCTGCAGCATTCGGCAGATCTGGTTGAGGTTGCTCAGGGACAAAAAGCGGTGCTGACGGGGCCGCTGCGTTTAGGCCTTATACCTACCATCGGCCCCTTCTTGTTGCCCAAGGTGTTGGCGGGTATACGTCGTCAGTTTCCTCTGCTTGAACTCTATCTGGTTGAAGATCAGAGCCATGGCCTGTTGAAGCGGCTGGATATTGGAGAGATCGATGGCGCCATATTGGCGCTGCCGTACGACTTGGGGCGCCTGGAGCATCAAACCTTTTGGCAGGAGATTTTCTGGGTCGCATTCCCTGCTCGGCATGCAATGGCACAGGGCGGCGCGATTTCGTCGGCAAAATTACCGATGGACGAGCTGATGATACTTGAGGAGGGCCACTGCCTGGCAGACCATGCCTTGAGTGCTTGCCACAAAACAGAGCAGCGTAATCAGGCGCTGTTTCAGGGTACCAGCTTATACACGTTGATTGAGATGGTTGCCGGTGGTCAAGGCATCACCTTTTTGCCTGAAATGGCGGTGGACTCTGCTATTGTGACTCAAAGTGATATTGCACTGCGTCGCCTCGCCGACAAGGGGCCACATCGTGAAATTAGTCTGGTGTGGCGACCTACCTACCGGCGTAAAAAAGATCTGTCGCTATTGGCTGAATGTATTGGTGAGCGGATAGCGCAAAGCTGTGGCTCGTATTCAGAAAGTAAGTGAAAGCCGAGAGTCGGCTAACTTTCGATGATGCCGTAGCGTAAAGCTAGGTGCGTCAACTCGACGTCGCCTTGCACATCGAGTTTTTGATAAAGGCGATGACGATAGGTGCTGACAGTTTTAGGACTCAGGCAGAGTTTTTTGGAGATGTCCTGGGTTCGCTGTCCTTTGGTGAGCATTAACATCACTTGCAGTTCACGGTCTGAGAGCGATTCGAAGGGTGCACTGCTGCCGCCGGGTAGTAGGGTCAGTGCCAGTCGTTGAGCAACTTCCGGGGCGATATAGCGTTCACCGGAGTGGACTGTTTTGATGGCGTTGGTCATCTCTTCAACACAGCACCCTTTGGTAAGGTAGCCCTTGGCCCCCACTTGCAACAGACGCGAAGGGAATGGCTCTTCGGCGTAGACGGTGACGATGATAATTTTAATCTGGGGTTGCAGCTGCAGTAGGCGACGCGTGGCTTCCAAGCCACCGATGCCTGGCATGTTGACATCCATCAATACGATATCCGGCGTTACTTCGTGACTGCGTACAAAAGAGATAGCATCTTCACCACAGCTTGCCTCGCCGATTACGTTGATTGTGGCGACGTCAGAGAGCAATCGTTTGATGCCGAGTCGCACCAGTTCGTGATCTTCAACCAGCAGTACATTAATCATTAACTCTCCTTCCGTAGGAATATCGCGGCGCAGTTCCATCTGCCTGCTTTTGCTTTATTAGTGAACAGTAAAGCTTTGTAAGGCAATCTATCGTGATGATTCATCTCGAGGTTTTATATCACGCCTCCCTATGGGCGTCTACTGCGCTAAATAGCCTGAGGTGGATTGTTATTAACCCGCTCGTGGTTTCCAGGTGGCCATTTTTTCACCTTTGACGTATTTGATTAAGGCGATCATGAATGCGCTGTTGGTGGCCAGGAAGTAGGCAGGAATCGTCAACAGTTTTCCTGCTGTGCCTGTTACGGGAAAAAAGGCAGCCCATGCACCTGCTGCATAAATCAGCAGATGTATGGCAAAGATGCATGTATAGAGTGTTGATGAGAGCGCGAGTAGGAGATTAAACAGCAGTGCTGCCAGCATGAAGATCGGTGCCAAGTAGCGAATAAGTTTGTGGGAGATAATGCTGAACGCAATGCGTGTATTGCGTGCTGGGTTGAGGAGTGTTTGCATATAACGCAGCCCCTGCAGTGCGCGCAGTGCGACACGCACGCGCATTCTGAATTCAGCTTCCATCTCGCTGTTGGGCATCTCATAAGAGATGACCTGTTCGTCGTAGATGACGCGATGATTTTGGGAGATAACGTGCAGAGGCAACACGAAGTCAGTGATCAGGTCTTCGCGAATATCTGTATACAAGCTTTTTCTGATCGCATCGACACCACCGTTGACGCCGATCACAGAGCCGAAGTCGGTCTCCAGCTTTCTCAGAAAATTTTCAAACTTCATGTATGCGCTGCAGCCATCGCCGCTGACGCTGCCATCGTCGGCCAGAAAACGCAAGGTTCCGGTGATGTAGCCGACACTGGGGTCGGCGAAGTTTTTAACCATGTGGCTGAGTGCATCTGCTGTGAATTGAGAGTTCGCATCGGCGAACACCAATATCTCTCCGTTTGCCTGCTTAACACCTAGGTTGAGCGCGGCGGCTTTGCCGCGACGCGGCTCTTGGCGAATCAGGCGCACACCTTGAGAGGCGTAGCTTTCCACGATGGTATCTGTGCCATCTTCAGAGCCGTCGGAGACAACAATGATTTCCAGTTTCTGTTTGGGGTAATTTTGCGCAAGCATTTTTTGCATCGTCAGCTCAATGCAATCTGCCTCGTTATAAGCAGCAATCAACACTGTGACGTTGGGTACGTTGTCCGCCCTGGCCACCGTTTTACGATTGAGTTTGGCGATGATTTTTATAATGGCGGGATAGATCAGGTACGGGTAGAGAACCAGCACAACGGATAGCCAAAACAGAGACTCGATCATAATAATGCCTTTTAATGTAACTCAATATCGATCTGTTGATGATCGACGCTGAGCGTAATGCAGTTGCTGCTCTTATCCGCTTCGTTGTTGACTATTGTGCAGCCACTGAGTGTTTTAATTTCAGGTGCTTCATTGAAATAGAGTGTGATAGTTGCGGCGCGAGTCGAGAGAGCTGGGAGAGTCGGACGTTTTGCGCTGATGCGGCGCCCTGAATGGCTGATGACGATATGGGAAAAAGCACCTTCAATCCGCCTGACAGCCATGCCGTGAATATCCAGGCTGGGATCGTCGCAGGT
The DNA here is from genome assembly GCA_013152295.1 of Gammaproteobacteria bacterium. GTDB lineage: Bacteria > Pseudomonadota > Gammaproteobacteria > JAADGQ01 > JAADGQ01 > JAADGQ01. The sequence continues at coordinate 3,065 of JAADGQ010000095.1, forward strand.
TGCCAATTCAGCCAGCTCCAAGGTTGTCTCTGTGCAGCAGATCAGGTCGTGCTCCGTTGCGGTAAAGTAGCGTGAAGCGGGTTGCGGCGGCAACAGAAAATTTCTGTATTGGTCGGGGTCTCCGTCGTGGCCATGTTCTGCGGCTTTGCAGATGTTGTACGCTTCGCGCGCAGTGACGTAATGGAGTTTATAGTGATGCCCATCGTTGTACATTTCATTGAGTGTGCGGTGCATGGCCAGCGCTTTGTCGCCAAACAGCGGATCAAAGTCACGCTCCACCGCGCCGTGGGCGTGGAGTTTTACGAACAGCCATTCGGGCCGCCCTTTAACGTGAATGGCGCTGTTTACCCAAGCGCGGGCGCGGGCAGGCGTACCCCAGTTGCTGCGTGTAATGCCTGCGTTTTCCATCTTTGGTATTAGGCCACTCCAGTAGATCCCCAGTGGGCCTTGCAGCATAAAAAGTCCTTTGGGATCGGTGCGACCCCGTGTGGCATCGTGCCCCTGGTCATGGGATTTTGCGCTGCTTGGGTCATCTTCAGCGTAGTAGATCGAGTTGATTTTTCGTGTCTGGCATTCGTTGCTGGAGGGCATTGTCATATCCCCCCAGCAGCCCAGCTGTTGCAAAATTTCCAGCTCATTGTTTACGCCACAAAAGAGCCCTTGTGGGTGCGAGTTGTCCAGTGCCCAGTCGCCGTGAATAAATGCAAACGATGGTTGCGGCTGCTCGCCTGCGCAGAGCAGCAGACCACGTCGATTGTAGGCGCGGATCGTTGCGCGCAGATCTTTTGTTAATGATGCCGAAGTGTCGTTATCGTGATGGTAGTGAAGCTCGATCTCGCCCAATCCCTGGAACACCATTTTTTTTAATGGGGTCAGGTGTTCAAGGCCATGATGGGGTGGGTAGAACCATGAATATTTTGGTGCATGACCAAACTGTTTTTTACACTTGCTAAAGAATTTTGGGTAGCCCTCAGACCAGGCTTTGACCCGCTCCACATCTTGCCCTGATTGTTTGATGGCGTGTTTGGGCTCGTAGTGGTCGCACATCAGGTAGATGACGTGGGTGGTCCCTGGGTTGTTTCTGACGCGGCGACGGGCTGCGCTGTCGGTGAGGTATGCTGGCAGCCAGTATCTGAGTCCTCGATCCCGGGGCATAAAGTGCTTCCTGTTTAGTTTGTGCGGTTTGCAATCAATAGAAGGGGGTGGATTAGCGGGCTTTCACGATGTCGTTGTACAGATCGATAATGACGTTAGCGTTATTGGCCCAAGTGTGATTGTCCAGTATGTACTGTTTGGCTTTTGCGCTCATGTCATCGCGCAGTTTTTCGTTGTTGGCCAATAGCAGGATCTTTTCCGTCATGGCTGTGGCGTCTCCGGGTTCGATAATAAAACCAGTGACCCCATCCTCGACAATCTCATTGACCGGGCCGACGGCGGGACCGATGACCGCTTTGCCCATGGCCATGTATTCAAACATCTTCATCGGCGAACCGTAGGCGTTGGAGTTGGGCAGCACGGCAATGTCCATCCGTTTCACCAGCGCTGCGATCTCTGCGTGGGCCTTGCGGCCGACAAAAATGGCTCTGTCGGCACGGCCTGTCTCTATTAAATAGCCCTCCAACTCTTTGCGGCACTCGCCGTCACCGACCATCAGGAACTGAATGTTGGGGTTGGCTTCGGTGGTGTGGCTGATGATCTCTTTGAAGGTGGGGATGCCCTGCCAGCGATTCATGGTGCCGACGAAGCCGACGACGATACTTGCATCGCGGAGTCCGTCCACTTGGCTGGGCTCGATGGCCGGTGAAAATGCATCGGGGTCGATGGCGTTGTGACAAACCGCGATATCGGTTCTGGTGATGTGGTTTTCGTTGAGAAATGTTCTTTGGGCCGCCGTGACGGTAATCATTTTGCCTGCGGATTCCAGCACCCAGCGCTCAATTTTTTTGGCCAGGCGCGGAAAGTAAATTTTGTAGTATTGAGCCCACGCATAGGCGTAGGGCGTGTTGACTTCGAGCACCAGCGGCACGTTTTTGTGGCGCGAGACAAGGATGCCTGCAAAGCAGTAGAGCGCGTAGCGTTCGTAGATCAGGTCTGGTTTGAATTCGTCAATCGCTTTGCGTAGTTTTTGGTAAGAGATGATGTTGTAGAGAATTTGCAGCACTTCAAAGAGCAGGCCGGGCAGGTACTTTTTGATGCTGGATAGTACCTTGCTGTTGGAGCCCGCAGCTTTCATGGTTTTCATTGAAGGCCCAACGATGCGTACCTCATGACCCATTTTTTCCAGGGCTTGGACGATGGAGAGTATATGGATGGACTCTGGCTCTTCGCCCTGGGTTCGGTGGTGATAGAGTATTCGCATCTGTTAACCCGGCGGTCTGGTGTGTGTCGATTCAGTCATAAATTTGGGGCGAATGCCTGATGCCTCGTGGCTCAGTGTGTCGAGTCAGCTGGTCGAGGTAGCTTGCATTTTGAACGACGATGAGCGCGCTGGATGGGCGGGCCGGGAAGCGTTGCGGGGCGCCAACGCGGTTCTGTATGAGCCCACTTCGAGAAGATCTAAGGCACTGTCGTATCAGCATGCTGCGTCGACGAAACGAGCGGCCGAGTCTCTCATATCGGATACATTCTTTCAATGCTGCTTCAGAGCGGTTTTGGGTTGAGCACTTGCTGAAATGGGTGAAGTAAGCGAGAATGTGGGGTTCAAATTTAGGATGCACCCGACGAGGATGCACGCGGTTGTTGGCTATTTGGGATACCGCCAAGCTGGAGCCCCCATTTTTATCGTTCGCCCGCTAAGTCCTGTAGTTGTTAACTGTCACGTTAACTATGGGCATGTTAGAGAGCGGGTGTCGGGAAGTGTGTAGACGGCAAATTACTGAATATTGACTGCCAGCGTGGTGTTGGCCGCAAAGCGGCCATCGCTGGCAGTTTGACCCGCTCCTATTGTAGAGATCGGGTTGATCTGCATAAAGATTTTTACTTTTTTATTTTTAAACCGTTGAGGAGATAAGGCATGCCATCTCGTAGAGACCTAGCTAACGCCATTCGTGCCCTGAGTATGGATGCAGTACAAAAAGCTAAATCTGGCCACCCCGGAGCACCCATGGGTATGGCAGACATTGCTGAAGTATTGTGGAACAGCCATATGAAGTACAACCCAACCAATGCAAAGTGGGCTGACCGCGACCGTTTTGTGCTCTCTAACGGGCATGGTTCAATGTTGATCTACTCTCTGTTACACCTGTCAGGTTTTGACTTGAGTATGGATGACATCAAGAGCTTTCGTCAGCTGCACTCCAAGACTGCTGGTCACCCTGAATATGGCTATGCCGATGGTATTGAGACCACTACAGGACCTCTGGGGCAGGGCATTACTAATGCAGTTGGTATGGCGATTGCCGAACGTACCTTGGCGGCGCAGTTCAATAAACCGGGCCACGCTATCGTTGATCATCACACCTATGTCTTTATGGGTGATGGCTGTTTGATGGAAGGTCTCTCCCACGAATCTTGCGCGATGGCTGGAACGTTGGGGTTGGGCAAGTTGATCGCATTCTGGGATGACAATGATATCTCTATCGATGGTCATATTGGTGACTGGATGGAGAAGGGCGTACCGGGTCGCTTCAAATCATATAACTGGCACGTGATTCCTGATGTAGATGGCCATGATCCTGATGCAATCAGTGCGGCCATTTCAGAAGCAAAGTCTATCTCGGATAAGCCGACCTTGATCTGTACCCGCACGACCATTGGCTTTGGTTCGCCGAACATGTCTGGTAGCCACGCCTGTCACGGCGCGCCGCTGGGTGACGAAGAGATTAACCTGACCAAAGCGGCATTAGGTTGGGATCACGGCGCATTTGAAGTGCCATCTGAGATCTACGCTGGCTGGGATCACAAAAAGCAGGGTGCCGCAGATGAGTCGGTCTGGAATGACAAGTTTGCAGCTTACAAGGCGGCTTTCCCGGCTGAGGCTGCCGAATTTGAGCGTCGTATGTCTGGTGAGCTGCCTGCGAACTTCGAAGTTGAGATGGATAAGTACATCGCCAAAACCCA
>JAADGQ010000026.1 GCA_013152295.1 Gammaproteobacteria bacterium
AAAGTGTTGGTGCATCGGATTGCGTGGCTGATTCAGGGGCAGAGTGTTTTCCCGTCATCAATTCTGTCGGTGACGTTTACCAACAAGGCGGCGCAAGAGATGCGCGGGCGCACGGAGGCGATGCTCGGCATGTCGTCGGGTGGTATCTGGGCGGGTACTTTTCACGGCATTGCGAATCGTTTGTTGCGCATGCATTGGCAGGAGGCTGATCTGCCGCAAAACTTTCTGATTCTTGATGCCGATGACCAGCATCGCATCATTCGCCGCATCATCAAAAGCATGGGGCTGGATGAGAAGAAGTTCCCGCCAAAGCAGGTGCAGTGGTACATCAGCTCCTGCAAAGATGAGGGGCAGCGACCGCAGCATATCGAGACGTTGGGCGATTACCATCAACAGCAGATGGTCGATATCTACCGTACCTATGAAGAGAGCTGCAATAAGGGCGGCATGGTCGATTTTGCCGAGCTGCTGCTGCGCGCCCACGAAATGCTGCGCGACACGCCTGCGCTGCTGAGCCATTACCAAAACCGTTTTCAACACATTTTGATCGACGAATTTCAGGATACCAACACGCTTCAGTACGCCTGGTTACGTTTGCTGGCCGGGGACAGCGGGCGGTTGTTTGTGGTGGGCGATGACGATCAATCAATCTACGGCTGGCGCGGTGCGCAGGTCGAAAATATCCAGCGTATCAGCAAGGATTACAGCGGTATGGAGACCGTGCGTCTGGAGCAGAATTACCGCTCTACGGGCACCATTTTGGCGGCGGCCAACGCGGTCATCGCCAACAATGGCGGGCGTCTGGGCAAAAACCTCTGGACCGACGGTGATGAAGGGTCGCTGGTGCAGTGTTATCAGGCGATTAACGAGACTGATGAGGCGCGCTTTGTCGCGGCGCGTATTCAACAGCAGGTAAATAGTGGTGGACGCTACGACGACAACGCAGTGCTCTATCGCTCCAATGCACAGTCGCGGGTACTTGAGGAGGCGTTGATCAGCGCGGCGATCCCCTATCGGGTGCACAGCGGCATGCGCTTTTTTGAGCGTGCGGAGATCAAGGATGCGCTGGCCTATCTGCGTCTTATCAGCAACCGTAACGATGATGCCTCGTTCGATCGAGTGGTGAATACACCGACTCGTGGTATTGGCGCTACCAGTCAGTTGGCGGTGCAACAGCGTGCGCGTGACGAGGGTCTCTCGTACTGGCAGGCGACGCGCAGGTTATGTGACGAGGGCGCGTTAACTAAGCGGGCGGCCAATGCGCTGAGCGCTTTTGGTGAGATCATTGAGCACATGGCTGCCGCGGTGGCCGACGAGCCGTTGCCACGGCAGGTGGAGTGGGTGGTTGAGCAGAGTGGATTGATCGGCCACTACCAAAAAGAGGGCGGTGAGAAAGCGCGCATACGTCAGGAGAACTTGCGCGAACTGGTAAGTGCTGCCGGTCAGTTCGAAGAGGAGGTCGATACGCAGGAGCTAACACCGTTGGAGGCATTTTTGTCTCTCGCCGCGCTGGAGTCGGCGGCGGCGGAGTCGCAGCAAGATAGTGACTGCGTGCCACTGATGACGCTGCACGCCGCCAAAGGGCTGGAGTTCGACAACGTTTTTCTGTGTGGCCTGGAAGAGGGGCTGTTCCCCGCCAAGCGATCACTGGAGGAGCCGGGACGGTTGGAAGAGGAGCGTCGCCTCTGCTACGTGGGCATGACGCGGGCACGTAAGTTACTGCATATTTTATATGCCGAGCAGCGCCGCCTTTACGGCGACGTGAACTATGCGCGTGCGTCGCGCTTTGTCGGCGAGATTCCTCGCGAGTTAACCGAAGATGCCGGTGGTCGGCGCCAGGTGGTGCAGCCGGTTTTTGCTAACACTCGCCGAGGCAGCGCTGGCGCTGAATTTAGTAGCCAAGAGAGCGATAGCGAGTTTGCATTGGGCGAGCGTGTCGCCCATCCACGTTTTGGCACCGGCGTGGTGACCGACTACGAAGGCCACGGCAGTCAGGCGCGGGTGCAGGTTCGGTTTGATGCGGTGGGGAGCAAGTGGTTGATGTTGAGCTACGCCAAGCTGGAGATCGCGTGATTGTATTTACTGCAGTGTGGCCGATAGTGGCGGCGTGATGGGGATGCCGATGCTCTCCATCGGTTTGCCGACGTGGTAGCCCTGCACGTAATCGACGCCGAACTGGGTGAGTAGTTTGAGCGTCTCTTCATTTTCGACACACTCGGCGACGGTCTCTTTGCCCAAGGCATGGGCAACCTGATTGATCGACTGCACCATCGCTTGATCTACGGGTGCATCGGCCAGCCCTTGTACGAACGAGCCGTCGATCTTCAGCTTGTCCACCGGCAGATGTTTGAGGTAATAGAACGAGCTGAAGCCTGAACCAAAATCATCGAGCGCAAAATTACAGCCAATATCCTTGAGATTGCCAATAAATTTCACCGCCGCAGAGAGGTTGGCGATGGTGGCCGTTTCGGTAATTTCAAAAGTCAGCGTCGACGGGTCGATGGCACTGTCCTGTAGCAGTTCGCGGATCAGTGGCAGCAGCGTGGCATCTTCAAAGGCGCGCCCCGAGAGGTTGATGGCAAAGTGGACGCGCTGGTTGGCGGCGTGCAGTTGACCAAGGCGGGTGATCGACTGAGTGACCATCCAGCGATCGAGGCTGTGAATTAGGCCAAAGCGTTCGGCTGCGGGCAGAAAACCACCGGGCAGGATGATCGTGCCATCTTCGCAGCGCATGCGCATCAGCACTTCGTAACTGTTGATAACTCTGTTTTTGGTAGCGACGATAGGTTGGTAGACGATCTGCATGCGATCTGCCTCAAGCGTCTCACGCACCCGCGCGGCCCAACCCATATCCTCCGCCATGCCATCCTGATCTCTGTCGTTGGGGTTGTAGAGGTTGGCCTGATTGCGCCCCCGTGATTTGGCGACATTGCAGGCGATGTCGGCGTGCGACAGACACTCGTCGGCGGTGAGCGAGTCATTGTCGATCATCGCCACGCCGATGCTGCAGGTGACGTTGAAGGCCTTTCCGTCATCGAGAAATTTGTAGTTTTCAAACATGCTGCGCAGATGCTCGGCGACGCGCATGGCGCGCTCCTGATCCACGTTATAGAGCAAAATGGTGAACTCATCCCCGCCAAAGCGCGCCAGCAGATCTCCTTCGCGAATGTGTGAGCCGATCATGCCCGCACACTCCACCAGCAAGCGGTCGCCCGCCGCATGGCCGAGGGTGTCGTTGATATATTTGAACTGATCCAGATCGATGTAGAAGATGGCGCAGGCGGCGCCTGCTCGTGCAACGCGGGCACTGAGCCGTTCCAGCTCCTGCTGAAAATAGCGCCGATTAAACAGACCTGTCAGCGCATCGTGCTCGGCCTGGTAGGCGAGCTGCTTCTCAAATGCTTTCTGTTTGGTGATGTCGCGGGCGGTGCCGGTGATGCGCAGCACGTTGCCGCCATCATCAAAATGGGCACGGGCACTGAAGCTCAAATTGTGTGGCACATTGTTGCGATCAACGTGAATGGTTTCGTACTGCACCAGCTCTTTGCCGTTTATCAGGTCAGCGAAGGCGACAGCATCTTTCTCGGCATATTGGGGAAAGATGAAGTCGGTGAGCTTTTTGTTGAGCATCTCCTCCGGTTCGTAGCCGTAGATCTCTTTGGAGGCAGCGTTGAGGTAGCTCCAGCGACAGTTGGCATCGAGACTCCAGACCAGATCGTGGGCGGTCTCGACCAGGTCCCGATAGCGTCCTTCGGCATTGACCAATTTATCTTCAGCAGCCTTGCGCTGGGAGATATCCGCCACCAGGCAGGAGTAGAGCGTTTTGCCGCTGTGCTGGAACTGGCTGACGCGCACCGAAACAGGCACCTTTTTGCCATCCTTGCGTATCGCTTCCAGCTCCTGCTCGTCATCGACAAGTCTGGGTGCACCGCTATCGCTGATCAGACTGGGTAGCAGCCACAATAGCGGCGTGCTTCTGACCTCTTGGGCGCGATAACCGAACAGCTGCTCTGCGGCAAGGTTGAAGGTATCCACCAGCCCCTCTTCATCGACGACGATGATCCCCTCTGCGGCTGTATCGATGATGGCATGTACCTGGGCGCTCTGATCAGTGAGGCGGCGAAACAGACGGCCCAGCATCTGGGTCAGGTAGCCAATCTCGTCATTGGATTGAGGGCGCAGCTGTGCCAGATCCCGATGGCTGGAGGCGCCGCTGACGTGCAATACATCTTGTACCGGCTGTAGTGACTGGCTGAAACCACGGATGGAGAGCAGGGTTGCCAGCACAGTGATGAGCCCCAGCGCCGTCCACACCAGCACAGTTTCGGTACTGATGGAGATGCCGTTGGCGTGAGTGCTCCAGTGGTCGTAGCCCATGAGTGTCGCGCTGGTGAGTAGTGGCAGAAAGCCACCGAGCAGCATCAATTTGGATTTGAGGCTGACCTGTACACTGTTCAGGTCGATCAGAGTAATTAGGCGCCCCAGTTTGTTGAGTGCATAAAAATAGCCGGGTAGCCCGATAAAAATAGCCGCAAGCAGCTGTATCAGGCCGAACTGTAGCGAGGCAATATAGCTGTCGGAAGCGGTGAGCGCAGCGCTGCCCACATGGTAGATTAGCGTGGCGCCAATGACATAAGTGAGCATGAACCCCCAAAACATCAGTGGAAACAGAACCAGGCGGCGGTTCATTCGCTCTCGCTCGGGGCGTTTTTCCCAGCAGCTGTTGAATGGGTTGAGGTAGCCGTGAAAGTAGAGTGCTGCGACGACCAGAATTGCCGAAGCTGCCGCTGCCAGTAGCTGTTTTTGCGTGACATCATCAAACTGACCGGCGATCCACGCGATCTGGTAGCCGCACACCGATGTCAGCGTCAAACTCAGGATGACCCCCCAATAGAAACGGCTGCGGATGTGAGAGAATTCGCTTTTGGTCGGCGTTGGCAGAGACATGGTGTGATGTTTACGCTCCATAGATCGCAGGGGAGGGCGATCAAATATCCTCGTCAACAATTGATACACTCATTACGGATAGATGGGTGATGGACTTTAGTTTGATGGAAAATAAAGTTGTGTATCGATAATCGATTGCAGAGGCTTGCTATGATCGAAAATTTTGGTTTGCTTTGCAAACGACCTGTCGTCAGTGTTTAGATTTTTATTGGCCCTACGTTAAGGAACGTGATTTATGAAACGTCGTGAGTTTTTAAAAAAAGCAGGCGTCGGCACACTGCTGGCTGGTGGCTTGATGACGGCGTCGGCGCCAAGCCATGCCGCCAAACGCTTTAACTGGAAGCTGGTCACCACCTGGCCGCCGAATTTTCCTATCTTTCAGGAGGGTGTCAAACGCTTCGCCAAAGATATACGCAAGATGAGCAAGGGACGCCTCAAGATACAGGTTTTTGCCGGTGGTGAGTTGGTGCCGCCAATGCAGACGTTTGATGCCGTGTCGCAGGGTTCGGTGGAGATGGGGCACGGCTCAGCTTACTACTGGGCGGGAAAGGTGCCCGCCGCACAGTTTTTTACTGCGGTGCCTTTTGGTTTGAATGCCCAGGGCATGAACGCGTGGCTCTATCACGGCGGTGGGCTGGAGTTGTGGCAAGAGGTCTATGAGCGCTATAACCTGACGGCGTTGCCGATGGGCAATACCGGCGTGCAGATGGGGGGCTGGTTTCGTAAAGAGATCAACTCGCTGGCAGATCTGAAAGGTTTGAAGATTCGCATTCCCGGATTAGGCGGCAAGGTGATGGCGAAAGCTGGCGCCAATCCGGTGTTGTTGGCGGGTGGGGAGATCTACACCGCACTGGAGCGCGGTACCATTGATGCGACCGAGTGGGTCGGTCCCTACCATGACCTGCGTTTGGGGCTCTATCGTGCGGCTAAACACTACTACTATCCGGGCTGGCACGAGCCGGGTCCAACATTAGAGTTGTCGATCAACAAGAAGGCGTGGGACTCCTTGCCAAAAGATCTGCAGCTGATCGTGCGGACGGCGGCGATGGCCAGCAATTTGAATATGTTGTCAGAATTTGAAGCGCGTAATCTGGAGGCACTGCACACCTTGCAGAGCAAATATAAAGTGCAGATCAAGGAGTTCCCCGCTGATGTGCTACACCAGCTGCGCGAGCTGACACAAATAACGCTCAGAGAAGAGGCGGCCAAGGATGCGATGTTCAAAAAAGTTTACGAGGCGTACCGTACCTTTCAGGAGTCCAACGAGGCGTGGAGTGCGGTGTCTGAAGCGGCTTATGCGCGCGCGTTGAAGTCCTGATGTTTTTGCTGTGGGCGTCTGCGGGTTACAGGCCCTGCAGTTCATCGAGTTTTTCGGGGAGCCACAGGGTTAATTCGGGGAACAGCATGAGCAGCGCCAGCACGATAATTTGAATAACCACAAACGGGATGATACCGCGATAGATTTGCGTGATCTTCACAGTTTTTGGCGCCACCGCTTTGAGATAAAAAAGCGAGAAACCAAACGGTGGCGTCAAAAATGAAGTTTGCAGGTTCATGGCGATAAGTACCGCAAACCAGAGCAGGTTGATATCCATCCCGGCCGCGATCGGTGCCAGAATCGGTACGACGATAAAGCAGATTTCGAGAAAGTCGAGAAAAAATCCGAGAAGAAATATCAGCAGCATGCTGATCGCAAGAAACCCCCACTCCCCACCCGGTAGTTCAGTCAATATCTCTTCCAGCAGCATGTCCCCGCCCATGCCGCGAAACACCAGGCCAAATGCAGTTGCACCGATGAGGATCAAAAAGACCATGCTCGTCAGAGCGGTGGTTTTGCGCGTTGTCTCTTGCAGCGCACTCAGCGTGAGGCGTTTGCGTAGCGCTGCCAGCAGTAGCGCACCAAGAGCGCCGACCGCCGCAGATTCGGTGGGTGAAGCAATGCCAAAAAAAATTGAACCGAGTACCGCGCTGACCAGCACTAGCGGTGGCAACATACATTGGATGATTCGCCAGCCGATATTTTCACTGCCTTCCTGGCTGAGCAGTGCACGATCTATCGCGGGGGCCGTTTCCGGTCTGAACCACGCCACGATGACAATATAGAGGATAAACATGCCGACCAGGATCAGCGCCGGGGTTATTGCCGCGCTGAACAGCTGCCCTACCGGCACACCGATAACGTCGCCAAGCAGGATCAGGATAATGCTCGGCGGTACAATCTGCCCCAGTGTTCCTGATGCGGCGATGGTGCCGGTAGCCAGTGGTGCGTGATAGCCATGCTTAAGTAGCACCGGCAGCGCGATGACGCCCATAGTGACCACGGTCGCACCGACGACGCCGGTAGTGGCCGCCAGCAGCGTGCCGACGAGTACGATAGAGATCGCCAGCCCGCCACGCACACGGCTAAACAACAGCCCCATTGTCTCCAGCAGCTCTTCGGCGATCCCCGACTTCTCCAGAATGATGCCCATAAAGATGAAGAGGGGAACGGCAAGCAGCGTGAAATTGGTCATCACGCCCCAGATACGCATGGGCAGTAGGTCGAAGAAATCCATGTCGAGGAACACGCCGCCAAAGAGCAGGGAGACCGCGCCCAGGGTAAAGGCGACCGGGTAGCCGAGCAACAGCAGCGGGATAGCTGCTGCGAACATCACCAATGCCCAGACTTCCATCTCCATCAGCGATCCTCCTCTTGCTGATGTGAGCTGTTGCAGGTGCTAAGGCGAAGCTGCTGGATGTTGCGGATGATGTTGGCAACACCCTGTAGTGCCAACAGCGCAAAGCCCAGCGGGATGGCCGCTTTGAGCAAGAAGCGATACGGCAGGCCACCGGGGTCAGGGGAACTTTCGCCAAACTGATAGGCGTTGTAGACAAACGGCCAGCTGGCGACGATGATCAATAGGCAAAATGGCAGTAGAAAAAACAGTCCGCCGAACAGGTTGACCCAGATGCGGCGGCGCTCATTCATGTAGCGGCTCTGGTAAAAGAGGTCCACCCGTACGTGCTCATTGTGCTTTAGTGTATAGGCGGCGCCGAGCAGAAAGATTAACGAAAAGAGGTGCCACTCCAGCTCTTGCAATGCAACGGAGCCGCTCTGGAACAGGTAGCGCATTGCTACGTCGTAGCAGATTAGCAGCACTGTGGCGAGTACTAGCCATGCGGCTGTTCGTCCGCTCCACTCGCTGAGCCTATCTATAGCGTGCGCAACACGCTGCAAAAAATTAAATAAAGCGTTCATAAACCGGCAACGGGAGATTGGGTTTGGACAGTGTTAGGATTGAGCGTCATTTGTATCGAGGGGCGGCATTGTAACCGCATGGCGGGGTAATTTGGAGCAAAAACAGTGCCGACGCGCTAAATTTTAGTCACGCTCCTTGAATAGTCAGGCTGACTTTGGTATAAATCTCTGCCTTTTTCATGGCGACACCCACCGCGATTTTGTTTGGAGAACAGTTATGTCCAGAGTATGCCAAGTAACTGGCAAGCGGCCTATGGCCGGCAACAATGTATCCCACGCCAACAACAAAACACGGCGCCGTTTTCTGCCTAACCTGCACTCTCATCGAGTCTGGGTCGAGAGCGAAAACAGGTGGGTGCGTCTGCGTGTGAGTTCAAAAGGGCTGCGCGTTATTGATAAAAAAGGTATTGATGCTGTGCTGGTTGAGATGCGCAGCCGTGGCGAAAAGGTTTAGGAGTCGATATTATGCGCGATAAGATTAAGCTGGTCTCTTCTGCTGGAACAGGTCACTACTACACCACAACCAAAAACAAGCGCAATATGCCGGGCAAGTTTGAAATAAAGAAGTTTGATCCGGTTGTTCGCAAGCATGTGATGTATAAAGAGGCGAAGATCAAATAGCTCTTCTTCTCAAAATGAGTATTGAGAAAACCGCCGCTGGCGGTTTTTTTTCGCCTCCCACATCAAAAAATAACGGACAAAAAAAAGCCCGATTAAAATCGGGCTTTTTTTGGGGCAATCTTTAAGTTATTAAAGATTATTTCTGCGCCTTGCGAGCTGCAAGATCAGCCAGCGCTTCGTCCGTAACTACGTGAGCGCCTATGATGATGACCAAGAATACGGTTATAGGGATTATAATATTTATGCCAATTTGTTCAATCACTGCCATCTCTCCTTACTTATTGAAAATGGCGGCCCCCCCCAAGTGCGAAGCCGAAACGGACGTTAAATATAGCCAATCGACAATCAAAACACAATGCTATGAGCATGTTTTGTGGTCTGGGCTGGAGTGATGTCATGCAACCATTTGATTGGTAATGTTTTTTTACGCTATTTGAAATCCAGGTAGAGCGTTTTTCCGTGCGTTTTTTCCGCGATTTTTTTATAGGCGGTATTTGTAGTGGGGTCATTGCGGCCAAGGGGCAGCGTGAAAACCGGGCTGGGTATGTCGCTGTAATAGATGGTGTCAGTGGGTGGCTCGTCACCAATAAGCAGGTAGGCACCAGGCGCGGGTGCCGATCTTTGCGCGACGATGAAGCCTTTGCCAATCGTTTCGCGGTTACCCGCAAAAGGTGCGCCGGTCATGAGCTGGTCGAACATGCTGCCCATGGTGCCTTGGTAGGTCTCGGCTTCGTTGTCGGTGAACCAGGTGAGCGCCGACAGCTTTTTGCCTGAACGGACGACGATAACGCGCAGTACCGGTACCAAAAAGCTGGTCAGGCCATGCATCGAGCCTGATGCATCGATTATCAGGTGCAGGTCTTCCCCCGGCAGATCGCGAAGCCCTTTGATAAAGACATCAAAATCCTTGCGTCCAAACGTGGCTGACTCCACTATCTTGTCAAACTGACTCTCACCACTGCCGCTGGAGACCGCCATCTGCTCAAGGTTGTCCGCAGCCCGTTGACGGTAGAGCTCCGCCATGGCCAAGTCATTTTTGAGTTCAATGATCTCTTTTTTTAGACGTGGCACTTCGTACTCTTGCGCCAAACGTGAGGTGATGAGAATGGTGACCATCAGAAAAATGAAGGTGGCCAGCATCAGTAGTGAGATATCTGAAAAGCTCTCATAAATACTGGAAGAGCCGAGGCGGTGTTTCTGCTTCATGGGGTTGGATTATGGCGCTGGGTTATTGATCTTGCTTGATACGCAAGAAACCTTTGAAGCGCTGCCACCATGTGTGATTGAGTGTGTTCATCAGCTGAAACTCCTGCCTGAGTAACGCGCGGTAATATTTCTGCATACGTAGCGTCTCGCGCAAGGTATAGACCCCGTCGTCTGCGCCGGAGATTTCATAGAGCGCCTTGATCTCCCCACGAAACTCTTGCATTGCTGCTCGCGACTCTCTAAAGGCGAGATTAAGCGCCTGCACTTTATCTTCCAGCGCATCGACCTCGACATTCAAAAAGCGTACATCACGCTCAACCCCTGGTTTGAAGTCGGCAGCGCAGTGAACCATACAGATTTTGAGCACGTGCTCTTGCAGCGAGCCGATGCCATTTTCAGCGATCAGCGCAAAAATACGCATCAGCACGCCGCCGAGTACTGAGCCGAGAAGGGTTGTATAGAAAGCTGTTCCCATGCCGCCCATCGCTTTGCGCAGCCCAGCCATCAGTAGATCCTGATCCTGTCCTAATGCATTTAGTGACCCTGTTAGTCCTGTCAGCGTGAAAGTCAGGCCAACCACGGTGCCGATCAAGCCTAGTGTGATAAGCAGATTGCCCAGCACCTCGATGCCATGATTAACGCGCAAGTAAGTGCCGAACTCAATCTCGACAAGCGATTCGAAGTTGGGCGAGGAGTTGGAGGCGGTGATGACCTTTACCGCAGCAAAAAAACGGTTAACCACCTTTTTTTTGCGCTCTGCAGCAACGATCCCCATCAACCCCTGCTCTTGAGCAAACTGCTCCTGTCGGGCCGCCTCCAGTTTTTCTCCTGTTAGCTTTATCGCCAGTAAAAAACTGGTAATGACGCCGACCAGAAAAAGCGCGATGATGATCCAGGTAATGCGGCTTTTGTCATTACTAAGAAATGAGAGAACATCGGTGTCAACGTAGAGGCTAAGATAGATGACTGTTGCGATGGAGCACCAGAATAGCCAAAGCGTGACGGTGCCATATGCCTTATTCATAAAGGGGCCTTGTGCGTGTGAATGCGATAGTAGCGACGGTAGTGACAGTCGTGTTGCGGCTTCTCTGCTTTTATTATGTTGTTCTGGCCGCAGGTGCTGCTGCAAACCTAGCGGTAGTTAGATCAATAGTCAACAGGCTCCCTGAGCCCTCTAGTGTTCCTCCTCAGTCTCGCTCTCGTGGCGTAGCTGGACCAGCTTGTCTTCGATGCGCGCTGTTTGATAGCGTGCGCCATCGCCCGCCAACTGTAGAGCGATCTCCAGCTGGTCAATTGCCGCACGGGTTTCGCCACTGAGATAGTAGTACTCCGCCAGTGATTGATGGGCGTCGACGGGGTGCCCAGATTCCGTCTCTGAACGTGCCAGCAGTTGATAAATAGACGGTTCGTGGTCGTGGCGCTGGGTCAGTTCAGCCAGTATCTGGCGCGCCTGTTCGGCTTCACCTGCTTCAAGCAGCGCTTCACCGTAATGAACTGTTATTGGCATATTATGTGGCGATATATTGAAAGCGTCACGGTAGATGCGCAGTGCTTCGGCACTGTTGCCGGCTATCTGCTCTGTCTTCGCCGCAGCGATACGATACGCGATACGCTGCGGATCCTTTTTTAATAAAATAGCCAGTTGCTTGCGTGCTTCGTCGTAATTGCCCGCGTGGCGCAATGTCAATACATAGCCGTAACGAGCTGCATCCTGCTGCGGACCGGCTCTGCCTTGCAGTGCGATTTTGAATCGCGACAACGCCTCCTGGTCGTAACGGGTCTGGAGTTTGGCGTGAATCAACAGATAGTCGCTGATCAAGTCGCTCTTTTCGGGGCGCGGGTACTGCTCTGCCCGCCCGCGCGAATCAGCGATGCGATTGATGGTGATCGGGTGTGTGCGCAAAAATTCAGGCATGTCACTTTTGTAGTAGCGGGAAGCCTGTTGCAAGCGTTCAAAAAAGAGCGGCATATAACGTGGATCAAAACCAGAACGTGCCAGGGTTTGAATACCTAAGCGATCCGCCTCTTGTTCATTGGCGCGAGTGAAGTTGATGCTCGCCTGCGTGGTTCCGGCGACAGTCGCCATGACGGCAGCTTGACCAACCTCACCCGCCTGGCCGCTCCGCGCGCCGAGGATGATGGCTGCGATCAGTGCTGCAGTGGCAGGCAGATTCATGTTGCTGCTTCTGTTGACGGCGCGAGCAATGTGACGCTGTGTTACGTGGGCGATTTCGTGAGCCAGTACCGAGGCCAGCTCCCCCTCTGAGGTACTTGCCAGTATCAGACCGGAGTTGATGCCGATAAACCCGCCGGGCACGGCAAAGGCGTTAATTGCTGGATCTTCGACGACAAAGAAGGTAAATGCGCCATCTTGCTGTTCACTGTTAGAGACCAGTCGGTAGCCGAGAGAGTTGATATATTCGTGGACCTCCGGATCACTTACCAGAGCAACTGAACGTCGCAGGTTGCGCATGAAGTTCTCACCGATGCGCTGCTCCTCCTGCGGAGATATCGCTGCATCGGCAGGGTTGCCGATATCGGGTAGCTCCACCGCCAGCAGCGCTGGTGCGAATATCAGCGCCCAGCTCATTGCCAACAAAATGGCCAACGTTAATGATCGGTGTCGCAATAAAATAGCTCCTGTTTGGTACCCAATAGCCGACTATTTATTGACCTCGTAGCAAGATATCCGTTCAGCTCGGGTTTATCAGCTTTGGCTTATCACCCCAGGCTTATTTCTGCGCAGCCGCTGCGAGCACGGTTTTTAAAAAGTGCCCGGTGTGGGAATTTGAGTTATCAGCAATCTGCTCCGGTGTGCCTGTGGCGATGATGTTGCCGCCTTTGTTGCCGCCCTCAGGACCCAGATCGATCACCCAGTCAGCAGTCTTGATCACGTCCAGGTTGTGCTCAATGATGACGATGGTGTTGCCGTGGTCGCGCAGCCGCTGCAGCACGGTGAGCAGCTGGTTGATGTCGTGAAAGTGCAGCCCTGTGGTTGGTTCATCGAGAATATAGAGCGTTTTTCCTGTATCGCGCTTAGAGAGCTCTCGTGATAACTTGACGCGTTGCGCCTCACCACCCGACAGCGTCGTGGCGTTCTGCCCCAGCTTAATATAAGAGAGACCAACGTCAACCAGCGTATTGAGTTTACGTTTGACTGTGGGAATGGCATCAAAAAACTGCGCGGCGTCCTCTACCGTCAACTCCAGCACCTGATGAATATTTTTGCCCTTGTAGCGAATTTCAAGGGTTTCGCGGTTATAACGTTTGCCTTTGCAGATATCGCACGGTACATAGATATCGGGCAGAAAATGCATCTCCACTTTGATAACGCCATCGCCCTGGCACGCCTCGCAACGCCCGCCCTTGACGTTAAAGCTGAATCGTCCGGGATTGTAGCCGCGCACGCGGGCCTCTTGGGTGCCGGAGAACAGCTCGCGAATGGGTGTAAAGATGCCAGTGTAGGTCGCCGGATTGGAGCGCGGCGTGCGACCAATAGGACTCTGGTCGATGTCGACAACTTTGTCGAACTGTTCAAGCCCGACGATTTCACGGTGCGCGGCAGGCTCCTCCCCCGCTTTGTTAATCGCCAACGCGGCAGCCCGGTAGAGTGTGTCGTTAATCAGTGTCGATTTACCTGAGCCCGACACGCCGGTCACACAGGTCATCAATCCCACCGGGATCCTGGCCGTGACATCGTGCAGGTTGTTGCCTGCCGCACCGCTAATCGTTAACAGGCGCGCCATATCGGGAGGTGTGCGCTGAGCGGGCAGCTCAATCGCCACTTTGCCGCTCAGATAGCGTCCGGTCAGCGATGCATCACAGGCGATCACCTCGGCCGGTGTGCCTTGGGCGACGATCTCTCCGCCATGTACGCCCGCGCCGGGGCCGATATCCACCACATAGTCGGCAGCACGAATCGCATCCTCATCATGTTCGACAACGATCACCGTATTACCCAGGTCACGCAGAAATGTCAGCGTGTTGAGCAGGCGCTGGTTGTCGCGTTGATGGAGGCCGATGGAGGGTTCGTCGAGCACGTACATGACGCCCATCAGGCCGGCGCCGATCTGGCTGGCAAGGCGGATGCGCTGTGCTTCACCTCCCGACAACGTGTCGGCGCTGCGGTCGAGGCTCAGGTAGTCCAGCCCGACATTGACCAAAAAACTGAGGCGTTGGTCGATCTCCTTGACGATTTTGCTGGCGATTTTGCCGCGACTGCCGGGCAGCTCCAGCGCACTGATCAGCGCGCGCGCGCCGCCGATAGACATGCGGCTCACTTCGGGCAGCGTGTATCTGTCAATGTAGACGTGGCGTGCTTCACGGCGCAGTCGTGTGCCGTTGCAGTCAGTGCATGACTGGTTGCTCAGGTATTTAGCCAGCTCCTCGCGCACCACGGCAGATTCGGTTTCGCGGTAACGGCGCTGCATGTTGGGGATGATGCCTTCAAAGCTCTGTTTGGTGCGCCGTGAGTCGCTAGTGTCGTTGTGGCGGACAAGCTTGATCTTTTCGTCTCCGCTGCCGTGCAGCACGATCTCTCTGATGCGCTGCGGTAGCTCGCAAAAAGCGGTCTCTACGTCAAATTTGTAGTGCTCCGACAAGCTGGTGATAAGCTGAAAGTAGTAGGCATTGCGACGATCCCAGCCGCGCACCGCGCCACCGGCGAGACTCAACTCAGGGTTGGGTACCACCCGTTGCGGATCGAAATATTGCATCACGCCGAGCCCGTCGCACTGTTGGCAGGCGCCGCTGGGATTGTTGAATGAGAACAGGCGTGGCTCCAGCTCGGGCACACTGTAACCGCAATGGGGGCACGAAAAGCGAGCAGAGAAGAGCAGGTCGGGTTGCTTTTTGTCCTCGTCATCGAGATAGGCGACAGCGGCGATACCGTCACTCAAAATTAGTGCGGACTCAAACGAGTCGGCAAGGCGCTCTTTTATGTCGGTGCGTACTTTAAAGCGGTCGATGACGACCTCAATGGTGTGTTTTTTGTGCAGCTCCAGCGGCGGCGCCTGATCCAGCTCTACCACTTGGCCGTTAATGCGTGCGCGTACATAACCTTGCGATAGAAGGTTGCCGAGCACTTGCAGGTGCTCGCCTTTGCGGTTGCGCACCACCGGCGCGAGCAGCATCAGGCGCTTCCCATCGGGTAGCGCCAACACCTCATCCACCATCTGGCTGATACTCTTTGCCTCAAGTACCGTGCCGTGGTCGGGGCAGTGAGGTTCACCGGCGCGTGCATAGAGTAGGCGCAGGTAGTCATATATTTCAGTCACCGTGCCAACGGTGGAGCGGGGGTTGTGGGAGGTCGATTTCTGCTCGATGGAGATGGCAGGAGAGAGCCCTTCGATATGGTCGATATCGGGCTTCTCCATCATCGACAGAAACTGGCGGGCGTAGCTGGACAGCGACTCGACATAGCGCCGCTGACCTTCAGCATAGATAGTGTCGAAAGCGAGGGAGGATTTCCCTGAACCGGACAGCCCGGTGATCACGATTAACTTGTCCCTGGGTAGGTCAAGATCAATGTTTTTTAGGTTATGTGTCCGTGCTCCACGAATGTGGATGGTGTTCATACGCTCATTTCCTGCCTCAGAAGTAACCTGCTAATATACGCTCTTTTGGCATAACGACGCAAAAAGATACCTATATGAACCAACAGGATATGACGCCCTTAGAGCGCCAAGCGGCCACTTCACTGGCCGGTATTTTCGCTTTCAGGATGTTGGGGCTGTTTATGATCCTGCCGGTCTTCTCTCTCTATGGCGAAACATTGGAGGGGTCAACGCCTCTGTTGATCGGTCTCGCCATCGGCATCTACGGCCTGACTCAGGCGCTGCTGCAAATCCCCTTTGGCATGCTCTCCGATCGCTTCGGGCGCAAGCCGATTATCGCCATCGGTCTGTTGATATTTGCCATTGGCAGCGTGGTTGCTGCGATGGCTGACTCCATCACCGGCGTCATCATTGGCCGCGCACTGCAAGGTAGCGGTGCCATTGCCGCAGCCGTGATGGCGCTGGCCGCTGACCTGACCCGTGAAGAGCACCGCACCAAGGCGATGGCCGTCATCGGCATGACAATCGGCATGTCGTTTGCTATATCCATGGTGCTGGGGCCGGTGATCAACGGTATCATTGGTGTGGAGGGTATTTTTTGGTTGACGGCAGCGCTGGCGCTGGGCGGTATTGTGCTGCTGAAGTATCGCGTCCCGCATCCCAAAGAGTGTCGCTTTCACCGCGATGCCGAGGCCCAGCCAAGCGAGTTCAAACATGTTATTGCCGATCCACAGCTGCTGCGTTTGGACTACGGCATTTTCATTCTACACATGATTCTCACTTCCAGCTTTGTGGTCATACCGCTGGCGCTGCGCAACTATGCCGGGCTCGAAACGGCGCAGCATTGGTACATCTATCTGCCCGTGATGTTGCTGGCCATTGGCTTGATGGTGCCGCTGGTGATCATGGCTGAGAAGAAGCGCATGATGAAGCAGATTTTTGTCGGCGCTATCGCGATGATCATGCTCTCTGAACTGCTGCTGATATTTGTCTACCAGTCCGTGTGGGGTATTTTCGCAGCGCTGCTGATTTTTTTCATCGCCTTCAACGTGCTCGAAGCGACCCTGCCGTCGTTGATCAGCAAAACGGTGCGTCAGGACAAAAAAGGCACCGCCATGGGTGTCTACTCCAGCTCCCAGTTTCTTGGTGCATTCTTTGGTGGCGTGCTCGGTGGTTGGCTCTACGGCAGCGTTGGTCTGGCAGCTGTGTTCGCGCTGTGTGCGGTTGCTGCAGCAAGCTGGGTATTTTTTGCTCGCGGTATGGTTATACCGCGCTACCTCACCTCGTACATGGTCAATGTGGGCGAAATTGATGATGAGCGCGCCCAAGTGTTGAACGGCACTTTCAAAGCGATTACTGGGGTGGCAGAAGCTTTTGTTAGCACCGATGACGGTATCGCTTATTTAAAGATCGATAGCAATATTGTCAACTGGGACGCGCTGTACGAGCACTCTGTTGATAAAAATAGAGTTGACCAGAGCGCAACGCCCGCGAAAAAAAAAGTGGACACAGCGATTGAACAACAGAACGTTGGTGGCGAAGCATAATCATTAAATGTTCCGCAATTACCCACAATAATAGCAATGAAGTAAAACCAGAGGTTTTAAACCTAGAGGTATGAGTGATGGCAAGAGGCATTAATAAAGTAATTCTCATCGGCAACCTGGGCAAAGACCCAGAAGTCCGTTACATGCCCAACGGCTCCGCAGTGACGAATGTGACGGTGGCAACCAGCGAGTCGTGGAAGGACAAGCAGAGCGGCGAGCAGCAGGAGCGCACCGAGTGGCATAACGTAGTGTTTTTTAATCGTTTGGCTGAAATCGTCGGTGAGTACTTGAAGAAAGGCTCCAAGGTTTACGTAGAGGGCAGCTTGCGTACACGCAAGTGGCAGGATAAAAACGGCATGGACCGTTACACTACGGAGATTGTCGGCGCTGAAATGCAGATGCTCGACAGCCGTGGTGGTGGCATGGGGGGCGGCAGCATGGGCGGTGGTGCGTATGACTCACAAGCGCCCGCAGCGAATAAGCCATCTAGCCAGCAGAGTGCGTCGTCTCCCGCTCCTCGTCCTGTCGACGATTTTGACGACGATATCCCGTTTTAGCTAAAGCAAGCTGTGAGCTGCTCTGCTAAGCGGTGGGGACGGAGTGCCGTAATAGTACTTGGGTTATCGAATAAAAAACCGCGCGGTGAGGGAGCAGCTGTTGCTTACGCCGCGTTAACAAGGCCTCTAACAATACGGAATCGTCGTCATGAAGCTACATGAGTACCAAGCCAAACAGCTGTTTGCCGACTACGGCATTCCCGTGCCGAGCAATGGTGTTGCGCGGAGCGTGAAAGAGGTTTTTGAGTGCGCTCGAAAACTTGGTGGCGATGCGTGGGTCATCAAGGCGCAAGTTCATGCCGGCGGTCGTGGCAAGGCCGGTGGCGTCAAAATCGTTTCGGGCGGGCAAGAGTTGGCTGCCGAAGCGCGCAGGCTGCTGGGCTCCCGGTTGGTGACCAAACAGACCGATGCCGACGGTCTACCTATCAACACGTTGTTGGTGGAGCCGACGCTCGATATCAAACGTGAACTCTATCTGAGCATGTTGGTAGATCGTGCCCAGGAGCGTGTGGTGATCGTCGCCAGCGCTGCTGGCGGCATGGATATCGAAGAGGTTGCGGCAAGCACACCGGATAAGATCGTGACGCTGGCGATCGATCCCGCCGCCGGATTGCAGGGTTACCAGTGCCGACAATTGGCATTTTCTCTCGCCCTTGAGCGCGCGCAGTTCACATCGTTCTCCCAGTTGCTGCAGAATCTCTACCGTCTGTACGAAGAGCAGGATGCATCCTTGGTGGAGATCAACCCACTCGTCGTCAATGGCGAAGGGAAGCTCGTCGCGCTGGATGCCAAGGTGGTTATCGATGACAACGCCCTCTATCGTCACGACGACCTGGCCGCGTGGCGAGATACCTCTCAAGAGGACGAGGCGGAGTGCAAGGCACAGCAGTTCGACCTGAACTACATCACTCTCGGCGGTGACATCGCCTGTATGGTCAATGGCGCAGGGCTGGCTATGGCGACGATGGATCTGATCAAACTCAATGGCGGCGAGCCCGCTAACTTTCTCGATGTGGGTGGCGGTACAACCGCCGAAAGAGTCGCCGAGGCGTTCAAACTGATTCTGTCGGACAGCAAAGTGAAGTCGATTCTGGTCAATATTTTTGGTGGCATTGTGCGCTGTAATCTGATCGCTGAAGGTATTATCAGCGCCGTCAAAGAGGTTGGGATTGAGTTGCCTGTGGTGGTGCGGCTGGAGGGCACCAATGCGGAGCAGGGGCGTGCGCTGCTACAGAAAAGTGGCTTGAATATCGTGGCGCTCGACAGTTTTCCCGACGCGGCAAAAGCAGCGGTAGAAATGGCGGCGGAGGTGTAAATGTCCATTCTCATCAATAAAGAGACGCGCGTCATTTGCCAGGGCTTTACCGGCAAGCAGGGCACCTTTCACTGCGAACAGGCGATCGCTTATGGTACCCGCATGGTCGGTGGTGTCACCCCCGGCAAAGGCGGACAGACGCACCTCGAGTTGCCCGTTTTCGATACGGTTGAGCAAGCGGTGCGTGAAACGGAGGCTAATGCCAGCGTTATTTACGTGCCCGCCCCTTATGCCGCCGACTCGATACTCGAAGCTGCCGATGCTGGTATCGAACTGATTGTCTGCATTACCGAGGGTATTCCTGTGTTGGATATGCTCAAGGTGAAAGCGGCGTTGCAGTCATACGGCGCAGCGCTGGTTGGCCCCAACTGTCCCGGTGTCATTACCCCGGGCGCGTGCAAAATCGGCATCATGCCGGGTAATATCCACCGTGCAGGCAGCATCGGCATCGTGTCGCGCTCAGGAACCTTAACCTATGAAGCGGTGCATCAGACGACCCGCAATGGCCTCGGTCAGAGTACCTGCGTTGGTATCGGCGGTGACCCAATCCAGGGCATGAATTTTGTCGACTGCCTCGAGCGCTTTGAGCAGGATGCAGAGACCCAAGGCATTATCATGGTGGGCGAGATTGGCGGTACTGCGGAAGAGGATGCTGCTGAGTACATCGCACAGCACGTCAGCAAGCCGGTGGTCGCGTACATTGCAGGCATCACCGCGCCAGCGGGTAAGCGCATGGGCCACGCCGGCGCCATCGTCACTGGTGGCAAAGGGACGGCGCAAGGCAAAATTGCTGCGCTGGAGGCTGCCGGAGTCGCTGTCGAAGCATCTCCTGCTGCGATGGGCGAGCGCATGGCGGCGCAGTTAAAAGCCCACGCCTAACTTTTTTCTCTTTTTATCCAGCCGATAGCAGATTTGAACAGCGTTACCGAGAATCCACTTACCATTAAAATCGCCCTCGCACAAATCAACCCTCGCGTGGGTGATATCGCTGCCAACGCACGCTTGATCATCGACACGCTGGTCCGTGCTCGCGATGAGTTGGGTGCTGATGTTGTCGTTTTTCCTGAGCTGTGCCTCACCGGCTATCCACCGGAAGATCTGCTGCTGCGCCCCGGCCTGCAGCGCCGTGTGGTCACAGCAATGGAGCAAATTGTTGCGGCAACAGATGGCATCGAGGTGATCGTCGGCTATCCGCAGGGTGAACAGCCCCATCTGCATAATGCTGCTGCATTCATTCGTAACGGTCGCATTGTTGCCTGCTGTCGCAAACACCATCTTCCCAACTACGGTGTCTTTGATGAGAAGCGCTATTTTGTTAGCGGTGAAGGCTATGTTGTTGCACAGGTCGGAGGCATTAAAACGGGCATTATCATCTGTGAAGATGCATGGCACCCCGAGCCTATGAGCAAGGCCGTCGCCGAGGGTGCGCAACTCATGGTGGTGCTCAACGCCTCACCTTTTCACTGCGGCAAACACCAGGCACGTGAAGAGATTCTTCGCCAGCGTGCCCAACAGACGGGTGTGCCCATTGTCTATGTCAATATGGTTGGCGGCCAGGATGAGCTGGTGTTCGATGGCGGCTCATTTGTTATGGATGCCGACGGCCACCTGATTCACACCAGTCCGGCATTTGAGGCGGCACTGGATGTGGTGGAGTTCACTGTTGAGCACACAGCGTTAGTGCCACTGCCCGGCAAAACGGCTCCGCCGCTGAGTGAAGAGGCCACTATCTATCGGGCGCTGGTCTGTGGTGTGCGCGACTACATTGGCAAAAACGGATTCAACGGCTGCGTGATCGGCCTGTCGGGAGGCATCGATTCGGCATTGACGCTGGCTATCGCGGCGGATGCCATTGGCAGTGCGTCGGTAGAGGCGGTGATGATGCCGTCGCGCTACACCGCAGATATCAGTCGTACCGACGCAGCGGCGCAAGCTGAGGCGCTGGGGGTTAACTATCGCGTCATTCCCATCGAGGTGAGCTACAACGCATTCATCGAAAGCCTTGCCGAGACATTTGCAGGTGCCAGCCCTGATGTGACAGAGGAGAATATTCAGGCGCGCTGCCGTGGTGTGTTGCTTATGGCGATCTCCAACAAACAGCATAAAATGGTCCTGACGACAGGTAACAAAAGTGAGATGGCGGTGGGTTATACGACCCTCTATGGCGACATGGCGGGCGGCTTTGCGCCCCTCAAGGACGTGCCCAAGTGCATGGTCTATCGACTTGCTGCCTACCGTAATCAGATGGGTGCAGTGATTCCGCAGCGCGTACTGGAGCGACCACCATCAGCAGAGCTGGCACCAGACCAAAAAGACGAGGACAGTCTGCCACCCTATACGGTGCTTGATCCAATCCTTGAAATGTATGTGGAGCAGGACTGCTGCGCCGAGGAGATTGTCGCCGCAGGTTTTGATAGCGCTACCGTTAATCGCATTATTGCGCTGGTTGACCGCAACGAATATAAAAGACGCCAGGCCCCGCCGGGGGTGCGCATCAGTCAACGCGCTTTCGGTCGCGACCGCCGCTATCCGATCACTTCGGGTTATTCCGGCGGCATTAGGTAAATTCACTCTTAACCCTTAACATACGAATCCATGGTGACTTGCCGCAGGAGGCTTAAATGAAAAAGATTGAAACTATTATCAAACCGTTCAAGCTGGATGATGTTCGCGAGGCACTCTCTGAGATTGGCATTACCGGCATGACCGTCTCTGAAGTGAAAGGGTTTGGGCGTCAGAAGGGCCATACTGAGCTCTACCGCGGCGCTGAGTATGTCGTCGATTTTCTGCCCAAAGTTAAAATTGAGATCGTGATTTCAGATGGGCAGCTCGATCAATGCTTGGAGACCATTACTAATGCTGCGCGTACAGGCAAGATTGGCGACGGTAAAGTCTTTGTTACCGAAGTGGAGCGGGTTATTAGAATTCGCACCAGTGAAGAGGGCGACGATGCTGTTTGAGCTGGACCGTACTGTAGGACGATGCGACAAACAGTTTTGGCAGATTGGGAAATTAAGAGGCTCCACGTAAATAATGACCGTAGCTTTTTTAGGTATTAGTGCCACGGCGCTCTACCTGATAACCACACTGATTTTGGCGCGACGGCTGTTCAGAAAAGGTGCTGGCGGCGGCAGACTTTTGGTTATCGTACTGGCCGGCGTTGCCATTGCGTTGCACGCAGCGGCCCTGCAGCACGCTCTGTTTACACCGAGCGGATTAAATCTTGGTTTTTTTAATGCATTTTCTCTCTTCTCTTTGCTCATTGCCGCGCTATTGGTGCTTGCCATTATTAGCTATCCGGTAGAGAGTCTCGGTGTTGCGATACTGCCTACAGCGGCCTTCTCTGCACTGCTTGGCGCACTGTTTCAGGATGACCATATCGTTCAAGGCGGTACTGTGCCTGGTCTCGAAGTGCATATTTTTACTTCGGTGCTGGCTTACGGCATGCTCAGCATTGCTGCAGTACAGGCGATTTTGCTATTTATTCTCGACCGTCGCTTGCGCCATAAGCAGCCGGGTGGTTTTGTGCAAGCACTACCACCACTGCAGACCATGGAGACGCTGCTGTTTCAGATGATCGCGCTGGGTTTCTCCCTGCAGAGTCTGTCACTGATCAGTGGTGCGATTTTTATTGAAGATATGTTTGCCCAGCATTTGGTGCACAAGACCGTGCTCTCCATATTGGCATGGCTGCTGTTTGCCATTTTGCTCTATGGGCGCTGGAAGTTCGGCTGGCGCGGGCGCACCGCAATGCGCTGGACACTGAGCGCGTTTATCACCCTGCTCGTTGCCTATTTCGGCAGTAAATTAGTATTGGAGGTAGTGATTGGCGCGCAGTAGAAAATGATCGTCAAAATTTTCTTGATACTCATAACGCCATCCCCATGAACGATATTTCCACAGCAGTACTACTTGGCTCACTGGTTGGGCTGGTCGTGCTCTCTGCCTGTTTCTCCGCTTCGGAGACGGCGATGATGAGCCTCAACCGTTATCGCCTGCGTCACCTTGCCAAAAACGGCCACGTTGCCGCGCGTCGTGCCCAGGCACTGCTGGAACGTACCGACCGCCTTATCGGCATCATTCTGCTCGGTAACAACTTCGTTAATATCCTCGCCTCTTCGTTGGCTACGATTATCGCGTTGCGCGTATGGGGTGAATCTGGCATCGCTATTGCGGCTGGTCTGCTCACGTTTGTCATTTTGATCTTCGCCGAAGTGGCGCCTAAAACATTGGCAGCGCTACGCCCCGAAAAAGTGGCGTTTCCCGCCAGCTTTGTTTTAACGCCGCTGCTGCGCCTGCTCTATCCATTGATCTGGGTCATCAACCTGATTGCCAATAGCCTGTTGAGAGTTGTTGGCGTTCGTGTGGACAAGGCCAGCATTCAGCACCTCAGTAGTGAAGAGCTGCGCAGCGTGGTTAATGAAGCGGGCACTCTGATACCGCCGCGCCACCAGAAGATGCTGCTCAATATCCTCGATCTGGAAAAAGTCACCGTAGAAGATATCATGGTGCCACGCAATGAAATTGTCGGTATTGACCTTGATGGTGATTGGGAGGATGCCACTGCGCTGGTTACCAGCAGTCAGCATACACGCCTGCTGGTCTATCGTGACAATATCGAGAATGTGGTTGGCATTACCCACCTGCGTAATGTATTGCCACTGCTCAGCCAAGGTGAGTTTACGCAGCAAGCCATTGAAAAAATTGCCAAAGAGCCCTACTACATTCCAGAAGGGGTAGCGCTCAATGCTCAGCTGCTAAATTTTCAGGAGAAAAAAAGGCGCATCGCACTGGTGGTTGACGAGTACGGCGACCTGCAAGGGTTGGTTACGCTGGAAGATCTCCTGGAAGAGATCGTAGGGGAGTTCACCAGTGATCGAGCCGCAACGCTGCGTGATGTGCACCCGCAAAATGATGGCTCGTACATTGTTGATGGTGGCATCAATATCCGCGCCCTTAACCGCATCTTGCGCTGGTCACTACCTACCGATGGCCCCAAGACATTAAATGGGTTGATCGTTGAATATCTGGAGTCAATTCCTGAATCGGGCACCAGCCTGCTGGTTTCGGCGTATCCCATTGAGATTGTGCAGACCAAAGACAACACCGTTAAGACTGCGAGAATTTGGCCGGCGAAAGCACGTCAGGAGGCTGAGTAGCTCTCCGCCTCCTGACGGTTGTTATCTGCAGTCAGTTTGGTTCAGATTGCGTTGGCTCTGATCAGCACCTCGGAGATACGCTCACCCGCCTGGTGTGCGATATCGGTCAGTGCATCAACCATCGCCTCTTTTCTCAGGTTTGTTGCCCACTGGGCGGTCTCTGATTTTTTGAGGTCCGTATAGCTGACGATCTCTGCATCGCTGGCGGGTTGGTAGACATACATGGTGGTCATGAGCGCAACTTTTTCCAGTCCCTCCAACAAGTTGCTTCTAAGACGGCTGTAGATGTCTTTAAGTTGAGCATTGCTATGTTGTTGCCGCGCAGGGAGCGCCGGATTGATGGCGTCGGTCAGCCCTTTTATGGCTGCGAGTTGAGTATCTACGGTGATCTCGGCGATACCGGAAACTTTCACTAAACGGTTAATCAGCACAACCCGGTTGGGGTCGGCACTGTCACTATGAAAGTAGGTGATGAATTGGTGAAACTCTTCAGCGTCCTCTTTCTGAGTATCCTCCTCCATATGTGACATGCGCTCTACCAGCGGATTTTTCTGCATATCCAGCAGCTCGGTGAAGCGCTGACGATCAAATTGTCGGTCGTAGCTGTCGTAAATTGACTGGTAGATGAGGTCGGGGCGGAAGGCTTCATCAATGGCGACCTCCAGCTGCCATTGGTAGCGTGGCGACAGGTTGACCACCGAGCGTGCCAGATCACCCCGGATCATGCTTGGCAGCTGTTGTATCTGCTTTTCAATGCCGGTAACTTTGAGCACTTCCTTGATCAATGTGCTACGATCGGCCGCCTCTGGATTGGCGCTGGCGAATTGGCACAACCCGATCATCACGATGGCTGTAACTGTTTTGGTGAGCATGGCGATTCTCCTTCGGATTCGGCGGCAATGCTGATGTCTCTGCCTAAAGAGAGCGGCATTGCCGGATAAAACTTGAGGATAAAAGCCGCGCATTTAAAAGGTATTTCAGCGCTTCGAGTAGCGATTTTTTTAAGACGAAATTTTAGGTTTGTTAGGAGTGAGAGGTCGATATGGGTGATAGTAGCAACAGCAGTGATAGCCAAGTGCAAGCGGTCTTCGAGACCAGCAAGGGTACGATCCGCTTAAATATTTTCAGCGATAAAGTTCCTGTTACCGCTGCAAGTTTTATCAACCTGGTGCAGCGCGGGTTTTATGACGGTTTGTCGTTCCACCGCGTTATCGCGGACTTCATGGTGCAGGGCGGCTGCCCATCGGGGACCGGTACTGGCGGGCCAGGTTACCGCTTTGAAGATGAGATCGTTGCGGAGCTCTGTCACGACAAACCCGGCGTGTTGTCGATGGCCAACGCCGGACCGGGAACCAACGGCAGCCAGTTTTTCATCACCCATGTCGCAACCCCTTGGCTGGACGGAAAACACACCGTCTTTGGTGCCGTGGTTTCGGACGAAGACTTGGCTATTGTCAACAGCATTGCTCAAGGTGATCAGATCAATACGGTGACGATCGAAGGGGATGTGGCGTCGCTGCTCGAGCAGGCAAGTGAGCGGCTGGCTGAGTGGAACGAAGGTTTGAGCCAGGGCTTTCCTAATCTCTCACCCGCGTCTTGATTCGTTCAGCGTTGTTTGGCAGGTAGCGGCGCGGGCTTTTTAGCAGGTGATGTCTGTGCCAAGCCCGCTGTCGTGTTGTCTTCGTTTTTATGCTTCCTCTTTGTTTCTGGATCACTGAGGGTCATTAAGAGTTAGTGTGCGTGTGTCCGCCTTGGGTGTTCGCACGGGCAGGCTCATGGTGATCCTCTCCATCACCTTTTCTGCTGTTTTGCGATACGCGGTCAGTTTGCCCCCATAGATGGTCAAAATGCGCGGTGCTGTTGCACGGTCGCCATGCAGGATGGTCTCTCTGGGCCGTGAAAAGGCGAGGCCACCTGTGCGGGGTAGCACTCGTAATCCGGCAAATGCTTGCACGATCTTCCTGTTTTCCACTCTCCGGTAGGCGGGAAAATAGTGCGCCAACACATCCAGCAGATAGTTTTTTTCCTCTTCAAGTGGCATCACCTCAGCTGGGTCGCCGTGATAAGCCGTCTCTGTGGTGCCGACAAGGATCTGCCCCTGCCACGGCATGGCAAATACGGCGCGTCGGTCTTGTGGTGCCTCCATGTAGTAGATGCCTTGGCGCAGCTGGCCATTGACGATGATGTGCGTGCCCTGTACCAGATCGATGGTTAACGATGGTGACATGGGGCTGATTTTGGCCAATGTATCGTTAACCCACGGTCCGCTGGCATTGACCAGTACCTGACAGTGACAGCTGTGGGTTGTGCCATTGTTGCGGTAGTGCACGACAACTGCATCATCTTCCATCACCGCTTCATCAAACAGGGCAGGCATCTGTAATTGAGCACCGAGGCTGTGTGCTGACGCCATCACCGCACGGGTTAGTGCTGCGTCATCAGTCTGTGCATCCTGGTATTTCAATATGGCGAGCAGGTTGTCGCTGCTGAGGCCATCCATCGTTCCCCACGATGAACGTGCTACCGAGCCAAAACGGGTGGCGCTGCTGAACTTGCCGAGTAGTGAGTAGAGTGCGAGCCCGGTGCGCAGCAGTGTGGCACTGCGGCTCATCGCTCTGGTGACGGGGATGTAGAACGGCTTCAGGGTGACGAGCGTTGGCGCCAGTTTTAGCAGCAGTGTGCGCTCTTCGAGGCATTCACGCACCAGCGAGAGTTGGCCGTTCTCGAGATAGCGCAGTCCGCCGTGAATCAGTTTGCTGGAGCGGCTGGAGGTGCCCGAGGCGATGCCGTTACGCTCCAGCACCAGCACGCTGTGGCCACGCGCAGCAGCAGCCTGGGCAACACCGACGCCGTGGATGCCCGCGCCGATAACGATCACATCATAATGCCGATTTTTACTCATGGAGGCAGGCTCCTTTTAGCGCCTTTGAGGCGGCTTATCTCATTGTCTATCTTAGCTGCTGATGGCGCGCCAATGCATCTGCCAGCTCGCCAACTGCCATTGTCTCTATCAGCTCGGCGCCGCGCTGAAACAGCTTGAGGGCGAGCGCCGCATCGGTGACTTCGTAGAGTGCCCAACGCCACGGCCCCTTCCAGAGTGGCTGTGGCTCGGGAGGCAGTTTTTGGTAGTTGCAAAACAGATAGTCTGGCCGCAGCTGTTGCGCGGTTGCGTGAGCGTCGTCGTTCCAGTGATGGATGGCCCAGCCGATGCTGGTGCAGGGGGTCGGGGTGTGGCGTGCGTAGACCATGGCTTGCGCGTTGAACGAGATCAACACGCACTGCTTGATGACCGGCTGCAGCTGTTCCACTACTTGATCGACCACCAGCTCGATGCCGAAATGGTTCAGTGTCTCCTCTTTCAGCTCAACAAAGGCGATGACATCGGGGTGGCGTTGCAGCAACGCGATCAGGTCATTGAGCTGTGGTACAGGAATCGCGTTGAATGCGTCGCCCAAACGGCTGCTTTCACAGGCATCGAGCTGTCTGATTTTTGCAAAGGGGGTGGTCAGAATCGAGCCGCTCTGCCCTGTGGTGCGCTGTAGCCTTTCGTCGTGAAACAGCAGTGCGACACGATCCTGGCTGAACTGAATATCACACTCGATATAGCGTGCCCCGGCGGCAATGGCTGCCTCCATGGCCACCATCGTATTTTCCGGGTAGCGGCTGGCGTAGCCGCGGTGCGCAACGAGTTGGGGGGTGTCAGCCATTTGTATCGTCTGCATTGTCGCGCCCGTCAAATAACACGTTCGTTGCCGCCATCGATCGCGATCTGGGCGCCGGTGGTTTTTGCAAACAGCGGTCCGCACATCTCGCTCACCAGCTCGGCAACGTCGGCACTGCAGATCTCCACGCCCATGACGTTGTTGCGTTTGTACTGCCCTACGCTGAGCCCGTAGTGTGTGGCACGGTTACGCAGCACTTCGTCGCTCCAGATGGCGGTGTCAAAAACGGCGTTGGGGTGGACTGAGTTGACGCGAATGCCATCTTGCCCCCACTCCAGCGCAGCGACCCGGGCCAGTTGATTCAGCGCCGCTTTGGATGCCGAATACGCTGCAGCGCCGGGGCCGGGGGCGGGCACGTTTTTGGAGCCGATGATCACCACGCGGCCCCCATTGGGGGCGAGCTTAAGCAGTGGGTGGCTTTCGCGCATCAGCACGAAGTTGGCATCGAGATTGATGCTGAGCACATTACGCCATAGATCGCAGGAGGTGTCGCTGATGCGGCTGCCGGGTGGAAAGATGCCGGCGTTGAGTATCAACATATCCAGACCGCCGAAGCGGCGCGCCCCTTGCTCCAGCGCGCGTTTGACCTGCGCCTCGTCAGAGACATCACCCTGAATCCCCAAGAAACTGCTGTTGGCCTGGTAGAGCGTTTCGATATCTGTGTGAATGTCGAGGCCGACAACGGCGGCACCGCGTGCCAGCAGTGCATCAACACAGGCTCTGCCGATGCCTGAGGCGGCGCCGGTAACCAGCGCGATCTCACCGGCAAATGGCGGTGCGTTACCTGCTTTTTTCAGTTTGGCCTGCTCCAGATCCCAGTACTCCACATCAAAGATCTCTTTGGCGGATAGCGCCTGATAGCTCTCCAGTGCAGTGGCGCGCAGAATGATCTCCATGGTGTGGCGGTAGATGTCATGTACGATGTCGGCAGCTGCAGCAGAACAACCCACCGTGGCGAGCCCAAATTTTGAGTCGAGCACGACGCGTGGCGCAGCATCGAGCACTGTTTTTGGCTCTTTGGCCAGCGCCGAGTTTTCATCGAAGTAATCCCTGTAGCG
>JAADGQ010000042.1 GCA_013152295.1 Gammaproteobacteria bacterium
AGCGTGTCGGTAATCGTGCTGACATGCATCACTTCAGGCTGCTGACGATACCACTGTGCGAACGCCTCGACCTTGGCCAGAAACTGCGGGTCGCTGACACCACCCGCTTCACCGCCGCTGAGCGAATATTCGATCAGATAGATACCGGTCAGATTTTCGGTGGTAAAGTCCGTTGCGCGGCGGAAATCGACGCTCTCATCGAAATATTTGACAAATTCGTCGTTCAGCTCGTTACGCGGAATACAGGCAATCAGCACGATCGCGGCAACGGCCATGCCCCATAACAGTCGCCTGCGGTAGTTCACCACAAAACCGCCGAAGCACGCCATCCAGCGTCCCCCCAGCGTGCGCGCACTGCCCACTTTCATTGGTAGAACAGACAACAGAGCAGGAAACAGCGTCACCGACAGTACAAATGCGAGCATCACACCCATAGCGACAATATTGCCAAGATCGCGAAACGGCGGCGCATCACTGAAATTCATGCTCATAAAACCGATGGCTGTCGTAACGCTGGTGATAAAGATCGGTTGAAAATTGAGACGCACACTCTCAATGATCGCCTGCCGCTTCTCCAAACCACCGCGCATGCCGTGTAGTGCATTAACCAAAATGTGCACGCAGTCAGCCACCGCCATGGTCAAAATAATAGTGGGTGCCGCAGAGGTTGGTGGTGAAAGCCTGATGCCCAGCCAACCCGTCAGCCCCATTGCCCCTGCGATTGATAGGATAATCACCAACAGCGCTGCCAGCGTCGCCCATGCGGTCCTCAACAAAACGCCCAACAGCACAATCACCACTGCGAACATCAGTGGCACCAGTGTCTGCATGTCCCGCATTGAAGCTTCCGGGAAGGCGACATTCATCATCGATATACCGGTGAGATAGACATCAACGTCGGGATTGGCTTCGCGCACCTCGTCCGCCAGAGAGCGGGCAAACCACGCCACCTGAAAAACCTCACGCTGCTCATCAAGGCCAGGCATCTGAATGGTGACATTAACGCCGGTGACATGAGCTGTCGGCGATATCAGACGATTGAGCAACGACGGCTCCTGCAGTGCCACCTGCTTGGTTCGCGCCAAGTCTTGATCATTCAATGCCCATGCATTAGTCACCAAGTCTTCAACGACCAGATCATCCCCTTCAGCGTAGGTGTGTTGAAAATTGGTAACGGAGTCGACACGAATAGAAAACGGGATCTGCCAGGCGCGCTCGGTCAACTGCTCAACAGAAGCTAACGTTTTCTGATTGAAGACGTTGCCGCTCTTGGGAACCAGCACAAAAAGCACATTATCGTTTTTTGTATAGGTATCTTGCAGCGCTTCAAACGCGACGAGCTGTGGATTATCGTCGCTGAAAAATACACGGTAGTCGCTGGTGAAGCTGAGAAATCGTCCCCCTGTAATAGCATAGGCAAACGCCAACAGCACAACCGGCAAAACTAACCACCGCCAGCGAATAACCCCATGAGCAAACGTGTTTATCATTTTTCTTCTATCCGTTATGTCGGGTTATTGATCTCATACCAAGCTGTGTCTAACACTAACCATGGCTTATACAAAGATCAACACACAGATTTATAACCATTATGGACATTGATTAATAAAGTCGAAACATTCACAACTAAAACAAATAAATAGCGACTACATCACTATCTGTCGGCAGCTCCATTCAATCACTGTAAAAATTCAGATACGAACTGAAACAGGGATATGCGAGAATACGCACCCCGACTTCACTGTGCGGGACACTCTTTGTTTCTCGCCGTTATGGCATTCAATACCACAGACACCTTACAGACATCTTTCAGTACGTCCATGCAGACAATTTTTTTACAACCGAAAATGCCGCTCGACGCGGGTGATATTCGTTACTGGAGCGGGCTCAACGGCAGTGCATCGAGCCTGGCAATCAGTCATGCTGCTGCACAGCACGATGGGCCAATCGTGCTGGTCACCACTGACGCTCACGCCATGGAGCGGCTGCAGTGCGAACTCCATTTTTATCTCGGTGACCAACAATCGCTGCCCGTCACCACGTTCCCTGATTGGGAGACACTGCCATACGACACCTTTTCGCCACACCCAGATACCATTTCAGAGCGCTTGACGACGCTCTCCCGCTTGCCTCAGGTAAAAAAAGGGGTGGTCATCACATCGATCACCACACTCATGCATCGCCTGCCCCCGCGTCGCTACCTGCAGGCCAACAGTCTGATGCTGAAGGTCGGCGAAAAGTTCGATATGGAGACGATGCGCCAACAGCTTACCGATGTCGGCTACCGGTGCGTCGACCAAGTGATGGAGCATGGAGAGTTTTCGGTACGTGGCAGCATCATGGATCTCTACCCGATGGGCAGCAAACTGCCTTATCGTATCGATCTGTTTGATGAAGAAGTCGACACAATTCGCACTTTTGACCCTGAAAACCAAAGGTCTATTGAGCGTATCGAGCAGATCAAACTGCTGCCTGCACGCGAATACCCGCTCGATAAAAGTGGCATTAATCAGTTCCGTGAAAACTACAGCGAAGTTTTCCCCGACACCCATTTTGACAGCGTCATCTACCGCGACGTTAACAAAGGCCTGGCACCCTCTGGCATTGAGTACTATCTGCCTCTCTTCTTCGAAGAGAGCGGCACTCTGTTTGATTATATGCCGCCATCAACGCTGGTGCTGCTCTGCGAAAATGCTGAACAGATCGCAACCACCTTTTGGCAGGAGACCAAAGAGCGTTACGAACAGCACCGTTACGACCCGGAGCGACCACTACTGCCACCCGAGCGCATGTTTTTGCAGGTCAACGAAGCGTTCGCCGGTTTTCGTCACTACCCGCGCGTACAGCTGCGCCAACAGGCAACAAGCGCTGCTACACAGCAGTTCGCGACCAGCACTCCGCCCAACTTCCCGATCGACTCCGCAGCCGCGCAACCTACTGCTGCGTTAGCAACGTTTCTCGATGAATACAGCGGTCGCGCACTGATCGTTGCTGAATCCGCCGGGCGTCGTGAAGCGCTGCTTGAACTGCTGCGCCAATGCACACTGAAACCGACGCAGGTCGACGGCTGGCACGACTTTTTGCAGAGCGACCAGACGCTGGCAATCACCATCGCACCACTCGACGCCGGGCTGCTCATCGATAACCCAACCATTGCCATCATTACCGAGCAACAGCTGTTCGGCGAACATGCCATGCAGCGCCGCCGCCGTCAGAGCCGTGGGCGCGACACCGACAGCAACGCGATTATCAAAAACCTGAATGAGCTGCGCGTCAATGCCCCCGTCGTCCATGAAGAGCATGGTGTCGGCCGTTATCTGGGCATGCAGGCACTCACTGTGGGCGAGATCGAGCGCGAATTTCTCACCCTCGAATACGCCGGTGGTGACAAACTCTATGTGCCGGTTTCATCGCTGCACCTAATCAATCGCTACAGTGGCTCCGACCCGGACCACGCACCACTACACAAGCTGGGCAGCGAGCAGTGGCAAAAAGCGCGGCAGCGCGCGGCCAAACGGGTGCGCGATGTTGCCGCCGAGCTGCTTGAGATCTACGCACAGCGTGCGGCGCGCAAAGGGCATATCTACCGTTATCAGGCCGAGCAGTACAGCGCCTTCGCCAGCGCCTTCCCGTTTGAAGAGACACCGGACCAGCTCTCAGCCATCAACGCGGTGGTCGCCGACATGCGCTCAGACAAACCGATGGATCGGTTGGTCTGTGGTGATGTGGGATTTGGTAAAACCGAGGTGGCCATGCGTGCGGCATTTGTCGCCACTCAAGATACCCGCCAAGTGGCGGTGCTGGTGCCCACCACCCTGCTCGCCCAGCAACACTACGAAAACTTCAAAGATCGCTTTGCTGATTGGCCCGTCAGAGTTGAACTGCTGTCGCGCTTCCGCACCAAAAAGCAGCAGGACATCACGATCGAGGCGATCGAAAACGGCAAAGTGGATATTGTCATCGGCACTCACAAGCTGTTGCAGGGCACCATCAAGTTCAAAGAGCTGGGGCTGATGATCATCGACGAAGAGCACCGTTTCGGTGTACGCCAGAAAGAGCGGGTGAAAGCGCTGCGCGCCGAAGTGGATGTGTTAACGCTCACCGCCACACCAATCCCACGTACCCTGAATATGGCCCTCGCCGACCTGCGTGACCTCTCTATCATCGCCACGCCCCCGGCCAGACGGGTGGCGATCAAAACCTTTGTCCGCGAATGGAATGAGGCGATGCTACGCGAGGCGATGCTGCGCGAGATCAAACGCGGTGGTCAGATCTACTTTCTGCATAACGAAGTGCAGACCATCGAAAAGATGGCGGTAAGAATCAAAGAGCTGTTGCCCGAGGTGACTATCGGTGTCGCCCACGGCCAGATGCGCGAGCGCGAGCTGGAGCGCGTCATGCTCGACTTCTACCACCGCCGCTTTAACGTGCTGCTCTGCACCACCATTATTGAGAGCGGTATCGATGTACCCACCGCCAACACCATTATCATCCATCGCGCAGACAAGCTGGGCCTGGCGCAGCTCTACCAGTTGCGTGGTCGCGTCGGTCGCTCTCACCACAGCTCCTACGCGTATCTGATCGTGCCCTCAAAAGGTGCGATGACCGGCGATGCACAAAAACGGCTCGATGCCATCGCGTCACTGGAGGAGCTCGGCGCCGGTTTTACCCTGGCCACCAACGACATGGAGATTCGTGGCACCGGCGAGCTGCTCGGCGATGAGCAGAGCGGCCACATCCACGAAATCGGCTTCTCCATGTATATGGAGCTGCTCGAGCGCGCGGTAGAGAGCCTCAAATCAGGTGAGCAACCGACACTTGAGAGCAGCGCACACCACGCCACCGAAGTGGATCTCAACCTCTCCGCGCTGATACCTGCCGACTACCTGCCCGATGTACACACCCGCCTAGTTATCTACAAACGCATCGCCAATGCAGCGGGGGAAGAGGCGTTGCGTGAACTGCGCGTCGAGATGATCGACCGCTTCGGCCTGCTGCCCGAAGCCACCGAAAACCTGCTGCAGATCACCCATCTCAAGTTGCGTGCAGCGGTGCTGGGCATTGAGAAGATCGATGCCGGGGCTAAAGGTGGCAGTCTGCTGTTTGGTGCCAATCCGAATATCGACCAGATGGCGGTGATCAATTTGATCCAGATTCAGCCGCACACATACCGACTGGATGGCGCCAACAAACTGCGACTGACTCAAGATCTACCCGATAGCCAGAGCCGAATTAAATCCATAGAAAAAATACTGGATAAGCTCTGTCCGAGCAAAAATGGTAAAAAAGAGACAAAAAATCAAAAATAATCACCGTTTTACAACAGCGACCTGTCCTCATTTGTAAAAAAAGCTGCTAGCATTCGCTGCTGCACATAACCCACGGGAGGAATAAGGAAAGCATGAATAACAAAATTATCGCGCTGGCAGTCGCAGCAGCAGTCATGACACCACTGGCATCGCAGGCCGATGTGGATATTTACGGCAAAGCGCGCATGGGCGTCGCCGTTTCTGACAACGGCGCAAAAGATGGTAGCGCCACTTCAGTCGACAGCACCGCATCGCGCATCGGCTTCAAGGGCAAGCACTGGCTTAAAGACGATTTGACGCTGATCTGGCAGATTGAAAACACGGTTGATTTTGACAACCAAAATGGTGGTGATGTCTGGGGCGGTGCGCGTAATACGTTTCTTGGCCTACAAGGTGACATGGGAACCGTGCTGGCAGGAAGGCATGACACCCCCTACAAAAAGGCGTCAGGCGGGCCAGCTGACCCATTCGTCGATACTTGGGGTGATTACAACGGCATGGTTGGACGTAACATTGTTTACACCGAAATTAAGCCAACTGACGACAACAACAACGGCATAATCGATGCCGCTGAGATAACTGCCGCCACTAAGGCGACTGACGAGGAAGAACTTAAAACGGCAATTAAGCGTGGCACCATCAAACATGATGACCGCCTGAGCAATTTGATCGCTTACAAATCACCTAAAATCAATGGCTTTCAGGCATTTATCGGTTACTCACCGGATGAAAAGCGTGACGCTGCAGATACCGACTCACTCAGCCTCTCCGGCACCTATCAAAATGGACCACTCTACTTGGCCGCAGCTCACCAAACCCTGAACGAGCAGGGCATCGGTGGTGACGACGCCGATGCGACAAAACTGGTCGGTGGTTACACCTTTGGCGCCACGACGGCCCATCTGGTATGGGAAACCTTGGATCAAGGTGGAAAGAACAATGACCGC
The DNA here is from genome assembly GCA_013152295.1 of Gammaproteobacteria bacterium. Lineage (GTDB taxonomy): Bacteria > Pseudomonadota > Gammaproteobacteria > JAADGQ01 > JAADGQ01 > JAADGQ01. The sequence goes on from JAADGQ010000042.1 coordinate 6,257, forward strand.
GACAACGTCTACCTGAGTCTGAAGCACAAAGCCGGGGACACCACCTTCAAACTGGCTTACGGCAACGTTGGCGAACTCGACAGCGTTAAAGATAGCGGCGCCATGTTTCTTGTAGTCGGATTCGCGCAGGCCATCACCAAAGACGCCGAGTGGTACGCACTCTACGGAACGGTCAACAACGACAAAAATGGCCTGTACGGCTTTGAAAAATTACCAGCAGGTAAAGTGGGCGGCGATGTCGATGTCTTCTCTGTCGGCGTCAACTACAAATTTTCGTATAACATCGCGAAAAGTTCTCGTTCAGCGCCCAAGCACAGCGACTGAATTTAAGCGCACTCAACTAACTTGACGACTATTCGGCGGACAGGCTGCGCAATCAGCCTGCCCGCCGATTGCGTTTTGGAGAAAAAATGAGATATTTCCACCCTGCTGCGGCGCTTTTAACAGGGGCTATGCTGCTTTCCTCTATTGCAAACGCCGAGGTAAAGATCAGCGACAACGTCACCCTCTCTGGTGATGTGCGCATCGGTTTTTTCTCTCTGGACCGGGATGACCGCGATGGCAGTCAGGATACAACCGACGAGTGGCGGTTGCGCATCCGTCCCGGCATCAAAGCAACGCTCAGCGACGCCGTTGTCGCCAAACTGCGCTTTGCTGGTCGCTACTCCACCGATGAGCGCAACAAGAACCACGCCGAACTGTTCGGCAGCATCCCCGCCGGTGACGGCTTGCGCCGCGGTGACTCGACCGTTGATGAAGCTCTATATTGACTACAGAGCCAGCACTCAAAGCAGCGTGCGCGTCGGGCGCATGCAGACCAAGTTCGAGCTCGCTGGCGTGGCAAAGAAATCCCTCGACCGCAACGACAGCCCAAACACCGACATTACCTGGACCGATGGTGTCTACGCCAAGCACAAGCTCTCCGATAGCTGGACAGCCCACGCGATCTTGCAATACAGCCCGCGCTCAGGCTCCAC